>DAOTUB010000015.1:0-17065 GCA_034437455.1 Anaerolineae bacterium
GTGCCGTCAAACGAGAAGTCGTGCGTGCGTTGGTGGAGTGGCTCTACGATCTCTTCCAGACGAGGCAGAACCCCGAAGTCGCTTGCGCGTTACTCGGCGTATGAGGTTGTTAATGTGCAGGAGTTAAGCTTTAACTAGCTGAAGTGGAACATCCGTACTCATCACGAATTCAGCTTTACGCTCTTCAATCAACCGCAAGTTCTCCCGCGCTTCGGCCAGCCGGCGACGGAGTGAAGCAAGTTCTTGCTCTTGCCCATTCATCGCGTTGTCCCCTTATTCCTCTCACCGAGCGGCGGCCTCCGCGTGTGCCAGTCCGTCGCCTGCTCGTAAGCATAGGCTACTTTCAGCACCCGCTCCTCGCCAAAGGCTGGCCCCATCACCTGCAGGCCGATGGGTAGTTCCTCTCCATCAAAGCCACAGGGCAGGCTCAGCCCGCAGATGCCCGCCAGGTTCATTGAGAGCGTAAAAACGTCAGAGAGATACATCTGTAACGGATCGTCAACCTTCTCCCCGATGCGGAAAGCGGTGGAGGGGCTTACAGGACCGACGATGACGTCCACCTGCTCGAAAGCGGCGTCGAAATCGCCCTTGATCAGCGTGCGCACTTTTTGCGCCTTGAGGTAGTAGGCGTCGTAGTAACCGGCAGAGAGCGCATACGTGCCTAGCATAATGCGCCGCTTCACCTCCGATCCAAAGCCCTGCCCTCGCGTGGAACGATACATCTCTTCCAACCAGTCGCTATCCGCTCGCAAGCCATAGCGCACGCCGTCGTAGCGGGCCAGGTTCGCGCTCGCCTCGGCCGGGGCGATGAGATAATAGACCGGCAGTGCGTAATCGGTGTGCGGCAGGCGGACCTCCCGCACCTCGGCTCCCAGCTCGCCCAGTTTTTCTATCGCCGCCCGCACTCCTGCCTCCACCTCCGGCTGCACGCCATTCGGCGCCTCAATAAAATACTCACTTGGCACACCAACCCGTACCCCACGCAATCCGCCGCTGTCCTGCAATCCGGCGTCATACCTCGGCACGGGCGCGTCCACCGAGGTCGAATCACGCGGATCGTGACCAGCGATCGCCTCCAACAAGATCGCCGCGTCCCTCACGTCCTTCGTCAGCACGCCAATCTGATCGAGCGAGGAAGCAAAGGCGATCAACCCATAACGGCTGACCCGCCCATAGGTCGGCTTGAGACCGACGACGCCGCACAGGCTCGCCGGCTGGCGCACGCTGCCGCCCGTGTCGGTGCCCAGCGCGCCCAGGCACTCGTCGGCGGCGACGGCGGCGGCGCTCCCGCCGCTCGATCCCCCCGGCACGCGGCTCAAGTCCCAGGGATTGTGGGTGGTGAAATAGGCCGAGTTCTCGGTGGAGGACCCCATCGCAAACTCGTCATTGTTCGCCTTGCCCAGGAGCACCGCCCCACCCTCCTTCAGCCGCGCCACGGCGGTGGCGTCGTAGGGCGGGACGAAATTCTCCAGGATGCGGGAACCGCAGGTGGTGGGAACTCCTTGCGTGCAGATCACGTCCTTGATCGCCAGAGGAATGCCCAACAAGGGGCTGTCCTCGCCTGCCGCGCGGCGCTCGTCGGCGGCGCGAGCTTGCGCCAACGCCTCCTCCGGCGTCAGCGCCAGGTACGCCTTGACGTCGTTGTCGACCGCCAGGACGCGCTCCAGCACCGCCTCGGTCAGTTCGACCGCCGTGAATTCTCCGGCAGCCAATCGCTCGCCTGCTTCGTGGATGGTCAGTTGATAAAGTTCCATAGCCTTATGACCTATGCTTGCCTAGTTATCCATTGAATAGACAGCCTATTTTCCAACAACTTGAATTCGGGGTCGCCCGTCACCAGCGTGGCCTTTTCGATGAGCGCCAATGCAGCAGCGAAAGCATCTGCATACGCCAGTGGATGTCCCGCCTTGATGTGCGCTGCCGCGAGCGCCAACTCTCGCTCTACCGGGACGATTTCAACCTCGGTCGCCTCCAGGTTTCCCAGGACTTGATACACTTGCCCTGTTCCCCATCGTCGTTCTACAATGTAAGCGACTTCACCCACATTCACCCAGGTCATTAGTGTCCGTATACTGCCTTCCTGAGTTCGTTGCAAAAGATCAGAAACCTCACCTCCACCTTCTTCTTGGCCCAGCAAAGCGAGAATGGCAAAGCTATCCAGAACAAAGGTCTCGGCCACGATAGTCTTCCTCCTGGGATCGTTCGCGGGCACGCTCAGCGAGTAAATCTGCCGTCAGTGATGGGCCGCCCTTCAGCATTCCGTAGAGAGCCTGAACCGGATCATCAGACAGTGGAACCAAGGCTATAGATTGACCATACTCGACAACTTGCACTCGCGTCCCTTTCCTCAAACCATACTTCTCTCTGAGATTTTTTGGGATGACCACCCATCCCTTCGTAGAGATCGTTGCCGTATACATCTATCACCTCCTGTGGTATATGCACACAAGTTCAGTATACCACAAAACACTCCTGGGGCAACACTTCACTGAAATGTATAACGGTAATCGCGACTCAATCCAACACCGCCGGCACCTTGAAGCATCCCTCCTCGGCGGCAGGAGCGTTTGCAAGGATATCCTCGCGGGAAAAAAACGGCCTGGCCTCATCCTGGCGCATCACGCTGTGCAGCGGCAAGACGCTCGCCGTGGGCGAGATCGCCTCGGTATCCAATTCCTGCAACCGCTCAAAATAGTCCAGGATGGCCGACAGTTGATCCTGGTACAACGCCTTCTCGTCGTCGCTCAGGGCCAACCTGGCCAGCCCGGCAATGTGTTCAACTTCCTCTCGACCTAATTGCATCACACCCTCCGCTTTTGGTCATTCGTCGTTGATCGTCCGTCATTATAACATCATCTCGCCACATTCACCCAACGCGACCAGACATCGGCCACGCCCATCTTGATCAACCGGGGCCAGTTGAAGGCAGTGACACCGAACGGCAGATCCAGCTCGGTCTTTTCGCACACGGTGGAGGTGTTGGCGCGGTCAATCTGCGGCTTGAGGGCCTGGAGTTCCCGTTCCAACTCTTCCGGCGAGCAACGCTCGATCAGATCGTCAATCTGGGCCATCAGGGAAACGGCGCGGTCGATGCGCTCCTCGGTCTCGGCGGCCACCTCTGGGCTGATCAACCCAAAGCGCGCCTTGAGCGCGTTGAGCCGGCGGCCAGCCTCGTAGGTCACGGCGGCGATGTCGTCGCGGCTCATCCAGTTCGTCTCATAGTTCAGGATATGTTTCCAGGTGGGAGCGAGGAGCGCCTGCCGGTGCTCCTCCAGCGTGCGGTAGAGGATGCGATAGCCATACTCGTCGGATTTTTCGTAGAACAGACTGCCCGGATCCACGAACGGCGCCAGCGGCCCGATGAAAGGAAAGAACCGCCCATCGTCAAAGCGGGTCAGCAAGTGCTCGCAGTATGCGATTCCGTTCAGCACCGATTGTTTCGTCTGCTGCGGCAACCCGGTCATAAAGAACAGATCAAAGCGACGGCAGCCGACGTCGAGACAGGCCGCGATGGTCTCCTCAATCTCGGCGTTCGAAAAGTTCTTGTGGATCGCGCGGCGCACCGCCGGGTCGTGCGATTCGGGAGAGAACTCGATCACAAAGTTGGGCAGCGCGTCCGCCAGATCCTCGGCAAACTCACGGCTCATCGGCGTAAAAATCTCGAGCATCGCCTGGCCGGGATAGCCCTTGACGGCGCGCAGGAAACGACGGGCGTGATCCATCCCCGCCTGGCGAATGTCGCCCAGGATAAAGGCCGGGCCGCGGCTGATCTCGTACATGCGGCGCATATCGTCGGCCAGCCGCTCCGGCGAGCGATAGGCTGGAGCGGCGCGCCCGGACATCCGGCGCGAGGCGAAGGCGGAACCGCCGCAATAGGCGCAGTTGTGCTTGCAGCCGCGCACGGTGAGCGCGGCCATCACCGGGTAGCCGATCCAGTGCTCGAAGGGCACATAGTTCAGGAAATCCACGTCGCGCACGACCGAGCGCACCATCTGGCGGTAATCCATCTCCAGGTGATCCAGGTCGGGCGGGATGTACGTCTGCGGGTTGACGTGTACCTTGCCAGCGGCGTCTTGCCAGGACAGGTTGGGGATCTGGGCCAGGCGGTCTGGGTCTGCGTCGTCAGCGGCGAGGAGACACTCCATCAACTGGCGGAGCGGCTCCTCGGTCGAGTCGCCGCGCAGGACGTAATCGACCTGGGGATAGCGCGCCAGTTCGTCGTGAAAATAGGTGGCCGAAAAGCCGCCCAAGACGACCGGCGCTTCGGGGTGGTATCGCTTGACCAGGCGGGCGACCTCCAGCGCGCCGTGGGCGTGGGGCAGCCAGTGCAGATCCACGCCAAAGACGCGCGCCTTGCGCCGGGCGATAAAGCGCTCGACGTCGAAACGGTCGGAGCGCACCATGCGCGCCGCCAGGTTGGCGATGCGCGTGCGAATACCGGCTCGCTCCAGGTAAGCGGCCATCGTCGAAAAGCCGATGGGATACATATCGAAGACGGGTTCAGACGGGACGAGGTCGCTGGTGGGACCCCACAGAGTCGCCCGCCGCCGAAAGTCATAGACGGTGGGCGCGTGCAAAAAGATCAAGTCGGTGGATGGCATATTGATTAGACTCCAGATTCTCATCTACAAACAAGAAGGGATTGTAACACGTCCCCATCTTATGCACAAGCGCACGCTGGTACGCTGGCCGCGCTGTGTTATAATCATACCTGGCGAATGCACAAACCGTATTTTTACGCTCTGGACAAAAGTTGAAATGTTAACCGACTATCGCGTTCGACAACGGGATTACCTGCTAGAGATCAGCCGCGCGCTCACGGCGCAGCTCGACCTGGACGAGCTGCTGCACAAGGTGCTCGAGGCGGCGACAGAGATGCTCACCGGGCAGGCCGGCCTCATCGCCCTGCGCGATCCCGATGGGAACTTTGCCATCCGCGCCAGTTACGGCCTGCCACAAGCGTTAGCGCCGTACTTTGAGCCGCTGCTGACGGACATCCCCGACTATGCCGGGTCGAGCCGGTTCCACATCCCCGGCCTGGCCGAGAAGCTCGTGCGGATCGTGACCGGACTGGGACTGCGCCTGCAACAAGTGGTCGCGCTCCCAATGACCATCAAGCAGAATCTGATCGGCGTCCTGTACGTCTTTCGCACCTATGGAACCCGCTTTACCGCCAACGACCGCCAGATCCTCGCCAGCTTTGCCGACCAAGCCGCCATCGCGGTCCACAACGCGCAGCTCTACGAGCGGATCTCGCAGGAGAAACGTCGGCTCGACGCGATTCTGGAGTACGGTGCCGACGGTGTCTTGATCCTCGATTCGGCCCAACAGATCACCGTCTTTAACCAGACGCTGACGCGGCTGAGTGGCTGGCCGGCCGCCGAAGCGATCGGCCGCCATCACGACGAGGTAATCCACTGGACGCGCCTGGAAACGGCCACGGACCTGGCCGGCGCAGTCGCCGGCGGATGGCCGCTCCCGCCGGCCCGCCCGCTCTACGTGGAGGGAGACCTACGCCGAAAAAACGGAGGGACCGTCAGCATCGGCATCATCTACGCGCCGCTTTTCGGCCAGGGAGGACGTCTGGTCAACGTCATCGCCAACGTGCGCGACATCACCCGCTTCCGCGAGGCGGACGAGATCAAATCCACCTTCATCTCGGTGATCTCCCACGAGCTTAAAACCCCGGTCGCCTTGATCCAGGGATACGCTGAGACCTTGCTGCGCCAGGATGCCTGCTGGGACATCGAGACGATGCGGGACAGTCTGTCGATCGTCGTCGAGGAAGCCGAGCGTCTCCGCCGCCTGATCGACGATCTGCTCGACGCCTCACGGCTCGGGGCAGGCGGATTGGGCCTGGAGATGGAGCCTGTAACGCTCGATGTGTTGGCAGAGCGCGTGGCCGACCGTTTTCGCACCCAGACCAAGATCCACGAGATCGTGGTGGATTTCCCTCAGCGCCTCCCTGCCGTCCGAGGCGATCCCAACCGCCTGGAACAGGTGCTCAACAATCTGTTGTCCAACGCCATAAAATACTCCCCCGAAGGTGGGCGTATCCAGATCAGCGGCCGCACGCTGTCCGACGAGGTGATCGTCACCGTATCGGACGAGGGAGTCGGTATCCCTTTCGAGGAACAACCGCACATCTTTGAGCGTTTCTTCCGCGGAGCACGAGAGCGGCAGCAGCGCACGGCCGGGGCCGGTCTGGGCCTCTATCTGGCCAAGGCAATCGTCGAGGCCCACGACGGACGAATATGGGTCGAGAGCAACCCCGACGAGGGCGCTGCTTTCTCATTCGCTATCCCCCGTCAATCAATTCTATCATGAAAGGAAAAAATAGATGGCTCAACAAATGCTTGCCCGTGTAACCTGTCCTGCCTGTCATAACCAGTTCCAAACCCCCGTCGAGCAAATCCTGGACGTCAGCGCCGATCCCAGCGCCAAGATGCGGGTGCTCAACGGCCTGGTCAACGTAGCTCAGTGTCCTCACTGTGGGAGAAGCGGCCCCCTGAACTTGTCTTTCCTCTACCACGATCCCGATCAAGAACTGGCGCTGGTTTACATGCCGTTGGAAGCCGGCCGCGACGAAGCCGAACGTCAGCAAGCCATCGGCAAACTGACCAACGCGGTGATGGAAAGCCTTCCCGCCGAGGATCGCAAGGCCTATCTCCTGCAACCCCAGGTATTTTTCACCATGGAGAGTCTGACGAAAAAGATCCTCGAAGCAGACGGCGTCACACCAGAGATGATCGAGGAACAAAAAGCCAAGACCGAACTGTTGCAGCGCATGCTCGAAACGACTTCCGACGATGTGTTGGCGGCGATGATCAAGGCGAACGATGATTTGATCGATGTGGCTTTTTTCCAACTGTTGAGCATGAACCTGGAGCTGGCGCAAGCATCGGGACAGACGAGCGATGTACAGCAACTGGTGGCGCTGCGTGAAAAACTGCTGGCGTTAAGCAGCCAGGGGCAAGCAATCCAGATACAGACCGAGATGGTGGAAGAGCTGCGCGACGAACCAACCCGCGAGAAGCTGGTCGATCTGCTCATCCGCGCCCCCGACGAACAGGCACGCGAATTACTGGTCGCCTTTGGTCGCCCGATACTGGATTATCTCTTCTTCCAGCATCTCACATCCCGGATCGAGGCCGCCTCCGACGAGGAAGAAAAAGAGCGTCTGACCACGCTACGCAAGGAGATTCTGGCTGTTCGAGATCGGCTCGACGAGCAAACCAGAATACTGTACCAGTCCCGCGTCGAACTCCTCCGCGATTTACTGATGAGCGACGATCCCGAATCGTTGGCTCGCCATCACGCTTCAGAACTGGATGAGGTTTTCATCAATGTGTTGACGGCCAATCTGAAAGAGGCCCGGGATACAGGCGACGCGGAGGCTGCCACAGCTTTGCAGGCGCTCTGGAACCTGCTCATGCGGCTGAGAGAGGAATCTCTTCCGCCGGAACTGCGATTCTTCAATCGGTTGATGGTTGTCGAGGAAGACGAAATTGACGGGCTGTTGCAGGAAAACCGCGACCTGGTGACGGAGCGATTGATGGGATTCGTGGAGAGAGCAGAGGCCAACGCGCGAGAAGAGAACGAGACAGAGATGGCCGAGCGAATGGCCCTGGTGCTGAAAAAGATGAAAGAGGTGACGGCAGAGTAGCATATTTGGTTCACACTCGCGACTTGACAAACTTGGCCTCTTCATTATGATGTAAATACGCGCCCGTACCTCAATTGGATAGAGGAGCGGTCTACGAAACCGAATGCTGTGGGTTCAAGTCCCACCGGGCGCGCTAGTGAGCAAGTGAAAAACGCAGAGGAGGCAGATGATGGACACAACGACGCACACATTGGACAAACTGCGGACCCTAGAGCAACTTTACCATCGTGGTTTCCACAGCACAATGGTTGACCGAACGATTGACAAACTGCTGGCAGCAGAAATCGAGCAAGCCCAGGCCGAAAAACAGGATATGAAAACGCGGTTGTCCACTTATGAAAAACGGTACGATATGCCTTCAGAAGAGTTCTACCACCGTTTTCGCTCCGGGGAGTTGGGCGATGGAATAGATTTCGTCGAGTGGAGTGTGTTCTTTGAGATGTATCAGGCATTGTTGGAGCGATTAAGGCTCTTGGGAGCCACTGCCTGATGACCACGCCGGCCGAGTACGTGCTACAAATCAAAACTCACCTGGCACTCAGTCCAATTGCCATCTCGTTCACCATCGTCGAGGAGAAGGTATGGCCGGATAGGGGGTACATCCGCATACGTATGACATTGAGCAACAGGGATTTTCTGGAAATAGCCGAGTACTTTGTAGTGCAGAATGGCGACTGTGTTCCACACCGCTATCGCTATCAATGGATGGATGAAAAACGTCGACAACTGCGCAAACGGTGGGACAACGTCGAACATCATCCTGACCTTTCGAACTTTCCTCACCACGTGCACATAGGTGACGAAAAGCACGTCGAACCGGGTGAAATGCTCAGTACCATTCAGTTGTTGGATATGTTAGCTGACGAGATTCCAACCCCAAAAGATGAACCAGGTGATTGAATCAATCCGGCTATCTGACTCTTCAACCAACTGACCATCCAATTTATGGATCGCAAACCATTCGCCATCGCCAACTGGAAGATGGCTATGACGATCTCGGAAAGCCTCTCTTTTGTCCGCGAGTTCTGCGCCACCATTGGCGATCTAGGCCAGGCAGTGGACATCGTTCTCTGCCCGCCCTACACAGCGCTCCACGCCGTGGCGCAGGCACTCGCACCATCGCCCATTGGATTGGGAGCGCAAGACGTTAGCGGTGCGACGGGAAAAGCTCACACAGGGAAAATCTCGGCCTCGCTGCTGGCCGACGCGGGTTGTGAATGGGTGATGCTGGGCCACTGGGAGATCCGCCGTCGAACCGGCGCGACAGACACCGACGTCAACCGCAAACTGCACGCAGCATTCCAGGCTGGACTGCGGCCCATCCTGCTGATCGGAGAAAGCACCACAGAGCGAGGACGGGCCAAAGCAGCGCTGGTAAAGCGCCTCCCCCTCATATTCGCAGCATGCGAGGAGAAACAAGTGGCGCACACGACCGTGATCTACGAGCCAGAGTGGACCATCGGCATGCAAGAACCAGCTCCTCCCGATTACGTCGCGTCCGGCTGTCGCTTCATCCGGCAATGGATCCGCCAGAAATACGGAGACGACGCGGCAGACAGCGTGCGCACCATCTACGGCGGCAGCGTCACGCCCGAGTACGCCGAGGGATTGCTGGCCTCGCCGGAGGTAGATGGACTGGGGGCCAGCCGCAAAGGACGCGACCCCAACGAGTTCGCCCAGATCGTGCAGATGATCGCAACCGCCAAAGGAACGATGTAGCGCAGGCTTTCCAGCCTGCCAAAGGATGACAGATGACCAATTCGCCATCAGCACCGCCAGAAAGCATTCTGCAAGCCGCCGCCCCGCTCATCGAACTCGCCATCGCCGAGGACATTGGCCCCGGCGACGCCACCTCCGAAGCGATCCTCCCGCCCGACCTGACCCTCCACGCCCGCATCGTCGCCAAGGAGCAGGGCGTCGTCGCCGGCCTGCCCGTCGCCGAGGCGGTCTTTGCCTGCGTGGACCCGGACCTGCGTTTCACGCCTCACGTCCGCGACGGGGCCGAGATGGACCCCGGCGACCTGGCGGCCGAGGTGAGCGGCCCGGCGCGGGGAATGCTGGCGGCGGAGCGGATCGCGCTCAACTTCCTCCAGCGACTCTCCGGCATCGCCACGCTCACCCGCGCCTATGTGAAAGCTGTCGCCGGCACCCCGGCGATCATCCTGGACACCCGCAAGACCCACCCCGGCTACCGCGTGCTGGAAAAGTACGCCGTGCGGATGGGCGGCGGGCAGAACCACCGCATGAGCCTCCACGACATGATGCTGGTCAAGGACAACCACATCGACGCCGCCGGCTCGATCACTGCCGCCGTCGGGCGCGCCCGCACCGCCCACCCCGACCTGCCCATCGAGGTCGAGGTCAGGAACCTGGACGAACTAGGCGAGGCGCTGGCGATGGCCGTAGATCGCATCATGCTGGATAATATGAGCCTGGACGGAATGCGCGAGGCGGTAGAGCTCGCCTCCGGGCAGACGCCGCTGGAAGCCTCTGGCAACGTCAACCTGGAGCGGGTCGCCGCCATCGCCGCCACCGGCGTGGATTACATCTCTGTCGGCGCGCTGACGCACTCGGCGCTGGCGCTCGATCTGAGTATGAAGGTATCGTGATACCACTACCGCGAACTGGGAGGTCGAATGAGTTCTACAGACACGGTTGAAACCTGTATTCGAGAAGCCCAAGAGACCCTGGGCGACTCGCTCGTCATCCTGGGCCATCATTATCAGAGAGACGACGTCATCCAGTTCGCCGGTTTCCGCGGCGACTCGCTCAAGCTGGCCCGCGACGCCGCCAATTGCGACGCCAAGTACATCGTCTTTTGCGGCGTGCACTTTATGGCCGAGACAGCCGCCATCCTCGCCCAACCGGATCAGATTGTCCTCCTGCCCGATCTCGAAGCGGGGTGTCCGCTGGCGGAGATGGCTGCTCTGAAGGACGTGGAGCGGGCCTGGGCGCAACTGGACGAGGTGATGGACGTGGAAAGCGAGGTCATGCCGGTGACCTACGTGAACTCGGCCGCGAGCCTGAAGGCCTTCTGCGGACGACACGGTGGGCTGGTCTGCACCTCTTCGAACGCGGCGGCAGCGCTCGCGTGGGCGCTCGATCGGAGGCCCCGCGTGCTCTTCTTCCCCGATCAGCATCTGGGACGCAACACGGCCAAGAGGATGGGCATCCCGCTGGAAGATATGCTGCTCTGGGATCCCGGCTATCCTTTCGGCGGTCACGACGCGGAGGCTTTGCGCCGGACAAAGATCTTTCTCTGGCGAGGCTGGTGCGCCACCCATCAGCGTTTCCTGCCGGAGGACGTGACGGCCTGGCGCGAGCGAGAGCCGGACATCCAGGTCATTGTCCACCCCGAATGCATGATGGAGGTCGTGGACCTGGCGGACGAGGCCGGTTCTACCTCCTACATCATCCGCCGCGTGGAGGAGTCACCGCCGGGCAGCAAATGGGCCATCGGCACCGAGGCAAACCTGGTCAACCGGTTGAAGAACGAGCATCCAGAGCAGTTCATCGTCTCCCTTTCCCCCAAGCCGAGTTATTGTCGCACGATGAACCTCATCACGCTGGAGAAACTGGCTCACGTACTGGATGGGCTTGTCCGAGGCGAGCTTGTCAACCCGATCACCGTCCCGCCGGACGCGGCCCGCCACGCGCGGGTGGCGCTGGAGCGGATGCTGGAGGTCGGCCAATGAGTCCCCGGCAGACCGACGTCCTGATCGTCGGCTGCGGCATTGCCGGCGCGTCGGCTGCACTCCGGCTGGCACGGGACGCCCGGCGACAGATCACGCTCATCACCCGCGCCGCAGAGCCGAAGGAGAGCAACACGCGCTACGCCCAGGGGGGCATCGTCACGCTGGGCCCCTCTGGGAAAGACAGCGCCGACATGATCGTCAAAGACATCCTGGCCGCAGGCGCCGGTCTCAGCCAGCCTTCTACCGCTCGCATTCTGGCGGAGGAAGGCCCCGACCTGGTCGACGAGGTGCTCATCGAGACGGTGGGCGTCCCCTTCGACCAGAGGGACGACGGTCAACTGGCTTATGGCCGGGAAGGGGCACATTCGAGCCCTCGCATCCTCCACGTCGGCGACGCCACGGGCCGCGCCATCATCCAGGCTCTCATCGCCGCCCTGCGCGAGTATCCAAACGTCCACATCATCACGGCGGCCACCGCCGTGGACTTGATCACCTTCCCCCATCACGCCAACGATCCACTGACCGTCTATGAGCCTATCGCCTGCCACGGAGCGTATGTCTTCGAGCAGTCCCCACGTTCCGTCCACCGCTACCTGGCCGGAGCGACCATCCTCGCCACCGGCGGTCTGGGCCGCATCTACCGCCACACCACCAACCCCAAAGGGTCCAGAGGCGACGGAGTGGCGATGGCCTACCGGGCCGGCGCGCGCGTCATCAACGCCGAGTACGTTCAGTTTCATCCCACCGCCCTGGCCGCAGCCGATGGCGAGAGTTTTCTCATCTCTGAGGCGGTGCGGGGCGAGGGAGGACGATTGCTCACCCCCGATGGCCGTCCTTTTATGAGCGACTATGCTCCCCAGTGGGAAGACCTGGCCCCTCGCGACGTCGTGTCCCGCGCCATCCACCACGAAATGGTCGAGCACGGCTACCCCTACGCCCTCCTGGACATCCATTCCGCCCGCTCGCCCGCTCACATCCGGGAGCGCTTCCCCACCATCTATACCCGCTGCCTGGAGCTGGGTATAGATATAACCCGCCAGCCCATCCCGGTCGTTCCTGCCGCCCACTACTTTTGCGGCGGCGTCTGGACCGACGAGTGGGGGCGCACGACTGTCGAAAACCTCTACGCCATCGGCGAGGTCGCCTGCACCGGCATTCACGGCGCGAACCGGCTGGCCAGCACCTCGCTCCTGGAGGGACTCGTCTGGGGCAACCGCGCGGCGCGGGACATTGCCCAACACGACTCCCTGCTCATAGTCGATCCCAACGACGTGCCCCGCTGGGAAGAGGAAGGGCTGGAGGAGGAGGCCGATCCGGCGCTGATCTGGCGCGACATGCGGACCATCCAGCACACGATGTGGCACTATGTCGGCCTGATCCGTTCGGCCAAGCGGCTGGCGCGGGCCCTGCGAGATCTGCGCCACCTAGTCCAGGATATCGACAGCTTCTACCGCACCACCCGGCTGAACGACGCGCTGATCGGGCTGCGCCACAGCGTGCAGGCGGCGCTCATCGTCGCCGAGGCCGCGCAGCACAATCGCACGAGCCGTGGCTGTCACTACCGCGACGATACAAAGGGTACAGCGACTCTTTGATAGACAGGACGCGATTGCTCAGTATATCCCTGTTTCTCGCAAGCGTAACTCTGACTGTGTTGAACAGGGTAGAACCTGTGGTGTCTCAATCTACGGTCGGACCGTCGAAAAGCTGTCGCTACCCCCTCCCCGATGATATGTGCGTCTACTACGGCGACCTCCACAGCCACACCGGTTACTCCGATGGAGAGGGCACTCCCCAACAGGCCTATCAGATGGCTCGCGCCAATGGGCTGGATTTCTTCGCCGTCACCGATCACGCCAAGGCACTGAACCGTGCAGAATGGGACGACACGCTTGTACAGGCCCAGGCAGCCACCGTCGAAGATCAATTTGTGGCCTTGCGCGGCTTTGAGTGGACCAGCAAGCGCGGGCACATCAATGTGTTTGGCACAGATAGCCGGGTGAAGGCAACCGATCCACGTTATGACGGCTTGAACGAGTTCTATGCCTGGCTGTCCGATCCGGCCCAGATCAACAGCGTGGCGCAGTTCGATCATCCGGGCCGTCCCTCCAGCACGTTTAAGGATTGGCGATACGACGCACTGACTGATCTGCACATCAGCCTGATCGAGACCCATAACGCCGACAACTCGCACGTACACGAGTATCCAAAAGCTCTGGCGGCTGGCTGGCACGTCGCCGCCGTCAGTAACAGCGATACCCACCAGGCCGACTGGGGCAAGCGGCGCGGGCGCACCGGCATCGTCGCTCTGGGCTTGACCTACCACCACGTGCTCAATGCATTGCGCGCCCGTTGCACCTTTTCCACGGAAGACAACGACCTGATGCTGACCATGCGGGCCGATGGGTACTGGATGGGATCTGTGCTGCGCAGCGGCCCTATCCACTTTGACGTCTATGCCTTCGATCCCGACCCCGGCGATCCCATCGCCGCCCTGGAATTGTATCAAAATGGGATTCTGCTCCAGAACACCCTCGTCAACTCCAACGTATTCACCTGGAGTTTTTCTCTGCCGGCCGTGCACCGACCGGGAGCCTGGTGGTACGTCAAAGCGATCCAAAGCGACGGCGAAGCCGCCTACACCAGCCCGGTGTGGACCCAACAGCCCAGGCCATACGACGTCTCCATCCGAGACAACATGTGGGACGTTGGAGACGTACCCTCGGCGAACCCAGCCTGGCAAAGCCCCGACATCTGGATCCGAAATCAGGCAGATGGCCAGATGTGGCACGAGAATCCCATCGCGGGCGAGACAAATTACGTCCACGCCCGGGTGCGAAATATCGGCTCCGATTTCCTGGCCGACGTCGATGTTCATTGCTACTGGACCGATCCTGCCCTGGGATTTACCTGGCCCAATAGCTGGCGCTCGATCCAAGCCACCCCAATCCGCATACAGAACCTGGCCCCCGGCGCCGCTCGACGTGGCGAAATATCCGCAAGAGGGGATCGCGCTCGATCCGATTCTGGATCGCGTCTGGGTGACGAGCGTTAGTAGCGGGCTGGTGAGTGTGGTGCAGGATGGCGAGCCAGTCTGCACCACCCCATTCACCAGACAGATCACCGAGGAGAACTGGTAATATGGACCGTAGCCTGATGAAATTGAGCAAATTCCTGGCCCTCATCCTGCGCCACCAGCCGGAACGATTCGCCCTACCCCTGGATGAGGAGGGATGGGCGCCGCTCTCGGAGGTGATGGAGATCATCAAGGGGCTGCCCAACTTTCGCTGGGCGAATCGGGCCGACGTGATGCACATCGTCGAGGGAGGAAGCGAGGACGACAAGCGCCGATTTGAGAT
This sequence comes from Anaerolineae bacterium, assembly GCA_034437455.1. Taxonomy (GTDB): domain Bacteria; phylum Chloroflexota; class Anaerolineae; order B4-G1; family B4-G1; genus DAOTUB01. The sequence continues at coordinate 14,721 of DAOTUB010000015.1, forward strand.
ACAAGGAAACCGCATCCGCGCCCGCTACGGCCACTCCTTCGCCCACCCCATCGTCTACGAGCCTTGCGCACCGCCGCCGCTTCTCTATCACGGGACCTCGCCGAACGCCCTGAAACACATTCGCCGCGAGGGAATCAAGCCGATGGGACGCCAGTACGTCCACCTATCGCCCGACACCGAGACCGCCACCCGCGTCGGCGCTCGCCACGATAGCCAGCCCATCGTCCTCACCATCCGCGCCGCCGAGGCTCACGCTGCCGGGATCGCGTTCTACCAGGCGGACGCGACGATCTACCTGGCAAAGCACATTCCTTCCGAATTCCTACGGTTTCCCTCATAGCTGGCAATCAGAAGGATTAAAAACAAAGATGGCCCGAATGGAAACGCGTCCCGACGGGCCATTGAGTTCTGTGTAAGATACGCTTGCCTGACCAGCTCATTCTCTTGACAGCGCCTGCTCCAGCGCCTGTTCCCAGAAGGACGACGAGCCATCCATCACCAGCAGCACTCCTTTCTCCTGGGCCGCCGCTTCTGCTCCCTGAGTGACTCGTTCCCCGGCCACCGCCGGCAGAGCTGCATACCCTGCTTGCCTCAGGTGTCCGGCTCGCCGCTGCGCCCGCTCCACATCGTGCCGATCAATTACTCTGGAAACCTCGACTGCCAACCACACCTGGGGAGCATCAGGCGCGTGGCGAGGCCGCCCTCTGACCAACAGATCCAATAGCAGCAGATCCTTGAACTCGTCTTCTGAAAGATGAGGTTCCAGGTCATCTTCGATCTCAATGGGGGATACGACACGTACACGCCGTAGGAAAGGACCGAAATAAGCTCCGACCCGCCTCTGGTACGTGAGTTCCAATAGACGGCCCTGAAGATCTCCCTGGGTATCTCGCATCCCCCCCACGACTTCGATCAGGTCACTCAGCCGCTCCTCGGTGCGCGCCTGCGCCTCGGCCAATTGCTGAACCGTGGCCTCCAATCGCTCCAGCCGCTCCTCGGTGCGCACCTGCGCCTCGGCCAATTGCTGAACCGTGGCCTCCAATCGCTCCAGCCGCTCCTCGGTGCGCGCCTGCGCCTCGGCCAATCGCTCCAGCGCAGCCTCGACACGATCCATTCGCGCCTCAAGCCGTTCTTGGCCCTTTTCCAATCGGTCATGATCCCGGCGAACGGCGTGAATCTCCTGCATACGCTCATCTACCAACGCTACCACCGCGTGGTACATCTCGGCAGTCAGGCCATAATACTGTTCCATCAGTCACCTCTCGATGCGAACAAACATCTCACTGCCTCAATTATACTCGCTACCCTCGTTTCCAGCAAATCACAACTCGGAAACGAGCGGTATGCAGAAAAACCTCACTTTCCGTTCATCGCGCGCAGGTCTGGCCGCGTCCGCCGTCGATCAGGTGCGTGGCACCGGTGATCCAACCGGCCCTCGGCGAGGCGAGGAAATAGATCAGCTCGGCTATCTCCTCCGGCTGGCCCACGCGGCCCAGCGGGTGCGTGGTCTTGCTGTGCTCCAGAAATGCCGCGTACGCCTCCTCGTCCATCCCGCCCCGCTTGTGCAACTCGGTGACGGTGACGCCGGGGTTGACGGCGTTGATGCGCACACCCTGGCTCGCCATCTCCAGCGCGGCGCAGTGCGTGAGTTGGTCCACCGCCGCCTTGCTGACACAATACGCCAGGACGCCGGGAAACGCGCGGGGGCCGTTCACGCTGGAGACGTTGACCACGTTCCCCTTCCGCTCGACCAGGTACGGCATCGCGCACTGGATCAGGTAAAACGGCGCACGCACGTTCACGTTCATCATATCGTCCCAATCCTCAAGCGTCGTCGTCTCGATCGTCCCGCTGGCGATGATGCCCGCCGCGTTGACTACCACGTCGATCCTCCCGAACGCCGCGACCGTCTCGCGGACCACGCGCTCGACGTCCGCCTCCTGGATCACGTCGGCGGCAATCGCTCGCGTCTCGCCCTCAATCGCCTGCGCCAACTCCACCAGCTTCTCCTTGCTGCGGGCGACCAGGGCAACCTTGGCCCCCTCCGAGGCGAATTTGAAAGCTGCAGCTTTTCCAATCCCGCTGCTGGCGCCGGTAACAATTACGACTTTGTTCTTCATTTCGTCCATTCTGTTGTTCTCCTGATATCATAAGGGTTCAAATTAGATAACCGGCCCCGTTCATTTGAACGAGGCCGGTGCCAGTTGTGTCGCTTGCTCTAGCAGGCTGTCGGAGAGAGAAAGGCTGCCCCTAAATCTCGACGTTTTCGAGGCAAAAATGGGGCATGAAGCCTCAATGTAGGCCAAAAAACTGCGCCTGAAGGGACGTTTCCTGCCAAAAACAAA
>DAOTUB010000016.1:0-8155 GCA_034437455.1 Anaerolineae bacterium
CACTGAACAAGGCTCGAATGTTTGGGCTGATGGCGAGCCATCCTCTTATCCCCTAGATTGGAAATCCCTTCTTTCGGTGAATGGCGGAGGCTACGAACTGTACAGTCGCGGCGCACTACAGGAGATGAACATCGTGACCCGTCGCGAGGATAGCCCTCACGATGATCTAACCAAGACCTTGGGACTCGAACTCGCCGACGCTTACGCTGCATCTGTCGCAGAGACGGAGTACGTTCGTCATTACCTCGACGCGACCCGGTTGCGTAAGGCCGATATCGCGAACTTTGCCCAGTACGGTTGCCTCTGCCAGTTGCCAAAACACGATGAGGAACGTCGGCGTTTGATCGAAACATTCTTTCGATTCGACACGCCTGACATCTATGCAGTCAAGCGCTTGGCTTCGCTTTGTTTCTTTCTGGATATTGTAGAACAATCACAGGGATGGTACTTGAGCCAGTATCCATTCCGGGCTACGCTCTACTTTTGGAGTTTCGGCGATCACCATGCCTACGTTCCAGAGGGTAACTTTCCAACCCCCGCCCAGCGATGGCGGATATTCCAATTGAGGCAATACTTTGTCTTTGCCGTCGAGGCCTTCTGGAGCTTGTTCCTACATCGGGTGGAGATCGAGGCTCTCAGCGGAGAGGAATATCTGGCCTGGCTGTTGGGTGAACTCGATCTGGCCAAGCTCGCAGAGGATTTCAAGCTGGACTTGCCTACTACTGATGCGCATGAACTGACACTCCAAGAGCTGTACACTGCTGTGCGAGATGCCTTGCCGCCAGAAGCCCTGGAGCCAGGACCAGAAGCTCGCCGAACTAGACTCAATGAAGATTGGCTGAGAGGGCACATCCGAAAGGAACGGTCCGGCCTGAATGTGCAGGTCCACGCTGGGTATGCTCTCATGATGCTGAGCCTGATCTACTGGCGCTGCCAACCTTGGCGCGACGGGCCAGGATGGGTCTATGCTTCCGATCAATACGCGGCAGGGCGGATGCCGATCGAGGGGTATTTGCGACACATAGAACGGGCTTTTGAAGAAAACTGGTCTCTTGCGCGCTGGCTGGGTTGGTTCCACCATCGCTACCTCTGGCTGCAGCACCGGCGGGTCACACTTGAGAAAATGATCTCTCGCAATAGGGAGACAGCCAAGTTTGAACTCGTGAATGAGGAGCCACCCGACAGTGGCAGCAGCGTTGATCAACCTTCTGAACCTCGCTACCGGGGCGTGGGTACCGACAAACCAAAGATGAACGCTCCTCGCTTTCCCAGCGCCCTGGCTATTATGACAGACCTGGATTTGATCGAGCCCATAGAAAACAAAGGCTACCGATTGCGTCCAGATGGTAAGGCCATTCTAGAACGCTTCCGTGCATATACCGTTTGTGAGTGGATGGAGCCCGCAACCGATGAAACTACTGACGGCGCTGAAGAGACTGCCAGCGGATAACTGCGTCATCCTGACCTACAACGCCGACCTGCCTTTCTTCGAATACATGGTCTTTGAGCCGCTTTATGGAGCAGGCTGCCGTAACACGTTGGTCATATGTGATCCTGGTCAGTATGAGACTGCTTTGCAGGACACGCCACTACTTCGCTACGCTGGCCAGCGATATAGGCTATTGCCTGGACGCACGTCACCGACTGGCGCGTTTCATCCCAAGCTCATACTACTGACCTCCACCAAAGGAGGCCGACTCTTTATAGCGAGCAGCAATCTCACTCGATCAGGCTACACCCGTAACTGGGAGGTCGCCACCCTGTTTGAATACAACGCCAGGAACCCGGACCCGGTGGTTTGGTCCGCCTTCCGCTGGGCATTTGATGCACTGATGCGAATTGTCGAGACATCTGATGTTGACGGGATAGGAAGCCAATGCCTGGATAGGCTCTATGGGACGACGCCCTGGCTGCGTCAGGATAGTCCATTGCCAGCTGCAGCGCCGATTTGGCCGCTACATAATCTGGATGAGCCTCTGTTGGAGCAAGTGCTTGCTCGCTACCACGAGAGTGATGATAGCCGTGTCGAGGACATTGTTGTCATCAGCCCCTTCTTTGATGCTTATGCTCGCGCGATCGACAGATTGCTCTCCGAGTGTGGCCCTCAACGCTTGAGCCTCTTCACGCAAGCCGACAACCACGGGATGAATCCCCGTGCTTTGAAATCAGTTCTCGACCTTCATCACTTTGAAACCCACCTGAGCAAACTCGATCTAGAAAGTCGTTGGCTGCACGCCAAAGTCCTGCTGATCCGCACTCAGCGCGGGGTCTGGTTAGCCAGCGGGAGTGCAAACCTGAGCGCTCCGGCCTGGCTATACCGGGCTGAGAGAGGCAATACCGAGATGATAACACTGCGCTTTGCGAGTGATCCGGCACGCTTTGACCTCTGGATGGACGAGTTAACCACGAGCGCTAGGCCGTTGGGCATAGATTGGGATGAAGAACCATCCGAGACCCAACCCAATCCGCCGAAGGTTGTGCCATCCATAGCTCTGTCGTCGGCAACGCTGAAGCAAGACATCCTGGTCTTACAGCTTGCTGATAGCTTGCCCGATGATGCCATTCTGACAGTCCGCTTTCTGGGCGATGAGCCGAGACAAATCGTTTACGAGCAATGGCGCCAGGATACCGACTTTGTGTTAAAACTGCGTCTAGTTCCCCAGTTCTTGCCGTACTTGGAAAGCCCTGTGCTAGTCACCCTTAATGCTAACTTATCGCAGGATAGACTGAAGTCAAACTCGATTCTTCTGCACAATCTGGAATCGCTCCATCGCTTCTCCCGACCGGTACAACGGCGTGATCGTCCTCATATACCTGAGGGCATAGCTCCCGACAGCTACGAGCATTGCGCTCAACTGCTGGAAATGCTCCACGAGCTTCTCGTTACCAACAGCAAGCAATTGCGCAAGCATAGGGGGCGCATTACAAAGCTAACCAAGAAAGATCAACAGGAACAGCAGATGATTTTAGAGGAGGAGGATTACGATCCAGACGAGCACTTTGTTGATGAGCAGGTCCGACTGGCGACCACGCAGAGCGGCGCCGAACTCTATGCCGATTTCTATGATCGTTTGACCTACGAAGAATTGCTGCGCGCTGCTCTCGCAGCAGTCTACCATCCCCAACCAACAACGGGCGATATATCAGACACTCCTTATACCCCTCCCCCAGGACCGAAAAAGAGTCCAGACCTCACCACTGAGGAAGTGCAGGCGAAAATACTTGCCAGAATTAAGCAAGGCTTCAAGCGGCTTGTGGGTAACTTCGTGCAAGGTGTGAATGATGCTGATTACCTGAATCAAGTTCCACCTCGTTACTTGCTTGAGATCTTTGTGATTATCTCAGCTTACCTCCGAGTTGTACGGCGAGACAGCATGCTGGACGATGGTACCTTTTTGAACCTTTCTCTTTCTCTACTGATGACATTATGGGGGGAACCCGGCAAGCCTGGCGCTTGGCAAGCGCTACGCTCTCGTTTGAGTGATGATGAATTGAAGCGAGAGAAAACACGTCTCGTGTTTACAGAGCAGGCCTGGCTGCACGCCTATGTCTTAGCCGAAGCGTTAATCGAGTCCGACGATCGACGGATCTACGATCTCGCTGCGTGGATGAGGCGGTTTAGCGATGCCCTTGACCTGCCAGATGTGCTAGAATCACTACCTGACTCGGCCCACAAACGTATGTGGCGGGGCAGTTTCCCTTCCAATGCAAAAATACAACCAGCCTCGATGACCGTAGATTGGCTACGCGAGATCAGTCAGTGGTATGATGAAATGTCATTGGTAAAAGAAATCCGCGCTTGGCCCGGCTCCCGCGTGCGGATATTGGCTGGCAAAATCGCTAGTGAGGAAAAGGTGCCCAAGCTAGAGGTGACACTTGCTCTCTCACAAAAAGATATTGACCGATGTCTACGTGCCTTCGCGCTATTCCTTGCCTGGCCTCAGTCCAAGCCCTTTGCTTGGGCGTGTTTTAGCAACGCTAATCCCCTGGAAAACCGAGATGATCTGAAGAGCGTGAGATTCTTCTATCGCAGCGACGAGAAATGTTTGACATTTGCCGTGGAGCGAGCGTCAGGAAACTTTCACCCAGATTGGAATGTAGACTGCATCACTGTTGAGGATCTGTGCAGAGTACACTCTGTGGACGAATTGCATGGCCTTGAATCAGCCAAGGTGATTGTTCACGCTTAGCTACTAGACCAGCACCGATTTAGGACGGCAACCTTGTCAACTGGGATAAGTTTGACTTGTGCAAGCAGGGGAAGATTTTGTCAGTTGAAGACAGGATCACCTGTTTACCGAACATCTTTGAAAGAATCTCATAGTAGGAAGGAGATGCTCAGATCGTGTTTGTCCTACCAGATTTACTCCAACTCGACCTGAAAGTTGTCTTCTGTGGCACTGCTGCGGGAACCCAGTCCGCCCAAGCTGGTGCCTATTACGCCGGTCACGGGAACCGTTTCTGGGATACACTGTTTGAAATCGGCCTGACGCCGTACAAATTGGAACCGCACGAGTTTCGATCTCTGCTGGCCTACGACGTTGGCCTTACAGACCTGGTCAAGATCAACTGTGGCTCCGACGACGCTCTACGCGCGATAGACTTTGATATTGAGGGGCTTCGAGCCAAGATTGAATGTTTCGCGCCCCAGGTCTTGGCTTTCAATGGCAAAAGAGCGGCGAGAGAGTTCCTGGGTCGCCCTGTGGAATACGGCCAGCAGCCCGAGTGCTTAGGGATGACCACGCTGTTTGTGCTCCCCTCGACCTCTGGGGCCGCGCGGCGATGGTGGGATGTATCGCATTGGGAGCAACTTGCCAGACGGGTATCCAAGTCGACCGATGAGGGGGGGCAGGCCATATACCGTCTACATCCTATCCTGTGCCGACGGGGCCTTCTACACTGGGATGACCTGCGATTTGGACCGTCGCTTGGCGGAGCACCGGGCGGGTCGGGGCTCCAAGTGGGTCGCCCAACGGCTGCCGGTGGAGGCGGCTTTCACCCTGGACGGCCTCGGTTGGGGCGAGGCCCGTGAGGTGGAACGGTACATCAAGAGCTGGTCGTGAGCGCGGAAGCAGGCGCTGATTGAGTGGGATGAACGGGCGCTGTCCCTGGTCGAGAATAGAATGACGGGAATGTTGGGAGCGAGCAAACAATGAGAGAATCAACCGTAGAGGGCGAGATCGTCACCGACGGGCCAACCAAGCCCAGTGTCCAGTTTGTAGCTCAACAGTGCAGTCCGCTGCTTCACGTGGGGCGCGCTGTTCGTCGTGTGGACCCCATTTGCCTGGTGGGCGACCCTGGGGGCGTTGCTCGTCTCGGCAGCCGCTTACTGGGCGGCGCTCCAGGCGACTGGCGCGTACGGCGATCTCTTGCGCTCGGTCTTCGATCTGCACCGCTTCGCGCTCTACGAACAGGCCCACTGGCCTCTCCCGCCGGCGCCCGCCGGCGAGGAGACCCACGGCGAGGCGTTCAGCGCTTATCTGTTCCGGGGCGCGGTCAGCGGCGACGTGCGCTTCACCCATAACGGTGAGGAACAGGACTGATTTCCCTCTCGTCTTCCTGCTTTGCATATCGGCGGCAGGATAGGTGAGCGCTCTGGGCAAAGATGACAAAGCCCATCGCGAAAAAAATTTTCTCTAATAGAAAAGTCGAGACCCCTTGTAGTAACCTAGTAACATCAGTAACCAGGTAGTAATAGAGTAGTAACATTGAAAAGCATTTGTAAGGAGGCCTTCATCCCAAGAGGGAAAGAGGTCTTGAAGTTACGAGGTTACTACATTGTGATGGGCCAGCCGATCGATCATAGCGGCCGCTACCACTACATCGCCGCCAAAGATTTCGCCTCAGCCACTGAAGGCTCGGTTGGAGGTGCGGATCATGCTGCCTTGGGTGTAGCGATCACTTACACCTGGAAGAACAGGTTAGCCGCTGGCCGACCACTTCCCCCTGTGGGTTGAATTCATCATCGACCACAGCGCCGAGCAAATGGCCGTCACCCTCGGCCTCCCCCGCCCCTCTATCCCGTCACCACCGTTTGCCCGTCTCCGCCTGTCATGCTACAATAAAATCCTCACGCTTCATCTGACCCAAGATCGTGCCATCTGCCCTGATCGCCAAAAGGAGTTCACGATGACCAACCGTCTGCGCAAGATCAAGTGCTACAAGTGTGGCCACGAGTGGCACGTCGACCTCGACAAACTGGATAAGAAAGACCTGGTGATACACAAAGGCGCCCAATCCAGGAAAAAATACAAGGTCAAATGCCCCAATTGCCACGTCCAGAACGTCTTCGAGGCATAGACCCGGGAGGAAACATGAACGACGCACCGGCCATTACAGGCCGACCGCCCACCGAGGCGGAACAGGCCATCAGCCAGTGGGCCACTCAGCAATCCCTGGCCTCCCTGGATACCCTGGAAGCGGCCGCCCGAACCATCCTCAGCCTGATCACCGTCCTCCTGGGCACGCTCTTCGGCGTGCTCACGGTGGCCGCCAAGGACCTGCCTGCGTATATGCAGCTCTTCTGGGTACGCAGGTTGGGCTGCATCTCCGTCGTCGCCCTGCTGGCGGCCCTGACGAGTGCCATGATCGTGCTGCTGCCCGGGCGGATCCAGATCTCGCGCCACCGGCTCGACGAACACGCCCAGGCCTTCGAGAATCTGCTCCGCCGAAAATCCCGCTGGCTCACCGTCACCGTCGTCGCCTTTGGCGTGGGCGTGGACACGTTGGGCATCGTCCTGATCCTGGCGATACTCAACACGACCTGAGCCGTCGCTCTCCACCCTCGAGACGGTGGCTGGAAGCATAGACTGAGTAGATACTGCAGTTCATTATAGCAGGACGAAAGGGAAAGGAAAAGAGTTATGAGCGCCGTCAACGTATTGGAGATACCTCAGGATATTCTGGACACGGCCCGTCTCACTGTCGATGAGTTGAAGGTCGAGATAGCGGTATACTTATACGCACAAGGTCGCCTGTCCATCGGCAAGGCGCGCGAGTTGGCCGATATGACGTTGTGGGAGTTCCGACAGTTGCTGGCCTCGCGTCGTATCCCACCGCACTACGACGTGGCCGATCTGGACGAGGACGTGGCTACGCTGCGTGAGATGGGGCGGCTATGATCGTCGTCAGCAATACCTCACTTCGAGGCCCGCGCTAGGAATATTGAGACTGACCATCTATAACACAACCCAGGAGCATCACCTATGGCCGTACACCTGACCCTGCGCACCGACGACGAGCACCGCTTGACTGTCACCCTCGACGGGCAACCCATCGCCGGCCCCGTCCCCCTGGCCGACCTTCCCGCCCTGCCCACGCTCCAGGCCGCCCCCTACGACCAGGGCCGCGCCCTCACCCGGGCCCTGGGGGGCGAGACGCTCCTATCCCGGCTGGCGGATGGGAACGGGGATGGGGACGGGAATGGGGACGAGCGCCTGCTGCTCCTCGACGCCGACGCACCCGCCGCCGCCGTCCCCTGGGAGTTCGCCGCCGTGGACGGCCCCCAGCTCCTGGCCTGCCAATTCGCCCTCGTCCGCCTGGTCGATCGGACCGCCGCCCCGCCCCCGGCGCCCGACACCCTGCGCTTCACCGTCCTGGGCGCCGACCCCCTGGTCGACGATCAGGGACAGCCCCGCGACGACGGCCGCCTGTGCATCGACGACGAACTGCGCGCCATCCGCCGCACCCTGACCGCCAGCGACACCGACCTGGTCGCCCGCCGCGTGCCCCCGACCCGCGACGCCCTCCGCCGGGCGCTGCGGCAGGGGCCGGCTATCCTCCACCTCACCTGCCACGGCGACGTCATCCGGACCGAGAACGGCCCCCTGGCGCTGCTCCTGCTGGAGGACGCCGCCGGCGGCCCCGATTACCTCCACGGCCTGGACCTGGCCGCCCTGCCGCCGGCCGGCGTGCTCCAATTGGTGCTCCTCAGCGCCTGCCATACCGCCAGCGGCGCTGGCGACGCCGTCCTGGCCCGCGCGTTGGTGAACAACGGCGTCCCGGCGGCCATCGGCATGCAGGGCGCCTTCCCCGATCGCAGCAGCGACGACGTGGCCGTCGCCCTCTACGAGTATCTCCTGGCCGGCCATTCCCTGGCCGAATCCCTGCGCCAGGCCCGCCTGGCCCTTGCCGATACCCCCGCCTTCGCCGGACT
>DAOTUB010000017.1:0-5278 GCA_034437455.1 Anaerolineae bacterium
TGAAATGGACACCGGATGGCGGTTTGTAACACTCCAAGCAGTACGTTTGCGGCTATCTGGATTGCCTTTCTCTCTTCCATAATGCTCTTTCACGAGCCAGGTGTGCCAAAACTAGAATCGAACAGTGTCCAAGGTTGCTCTGAGGTCTTTATCGTGGAGGGACCGATAGACTACTTGCTGCTGTGGCAGTGGGGGTATCCAACGGTGGCAACGCTGGGAAGCCGGGTCAAGCGGGAGTACATAGAGACGTTGCAAGCGTTCTCCCGTGTGTACTTGGTGCCTCACCGGGATGATGCTGGGCGGCAGATGTGGCGGGAGTGCAAGGTCGCCTTCGGTAACCGGTTGCGTACGGTACTCGTGCCAGAGGAACTGAAGGACATTGGCGACCTAGCGGAGAAGGTAGCAGCGCCAGTGCGGGTCTTTGCCCAGCTAGTGGGTGAGGCAAGATGAATGATAGGGCAACCAGTGGTCAGCCGAGCTTTGTACATCCCCTCTTGTGTTCCATTCCTCGACGGAGGAGAAAGCCCTGTCGATCCTCTGCAAGTTGGGATCAAGATATGTGATGGATTGACATACGTACAATCGTCGATCTCTGTGTCTGGTTTTTCCCTTGGCAAAGCGGGTCCCCCATTCTAAAGCTGCATCTTGAGGAACTGAAAGGACAACACTTGGCGGGAGCGCCGGACTTCACTCTCTTACGTGACATCATATACACCGGCCCAGAGATAGTCTCTGGGCCGGCGTTCTGTATCAGTAGAACAGCGCATTAGTTGGGTTACTCGGAATGATAGAAACAGCGTAATCCCGTTGCCGTGCTAATTCCTCCGTCTCTTGACCAGTGCAATCCCCGAGGTAGCCAGCGCGACGATCGCCGCCAGCAACCCTGTGGCCGGGGCCAGCAACTCCAGACTGTCCACCGGCGCAGTGACGCCGCCGACAAGTGAAGGGCTGTACTCGTACGCTCCGATGTCAACCGCGTCGCCCACCACACGACGGAAGGAAGGACCACGCTGATCGTACTCGGGCGGCGAGGGGATGAGCGGATTGCCCACGTCGAGCGCCGGACTGCCGGGGAAAAGGGCGTGAGTGAAGGTGGGACCGCCGTTGTCGGCCTGGGGCTTGAGGATGTCGCCGACCTGGACGCCCGCACCCGGCACGATGTCTGTGGCTCCGGGGAGTGCTGGGCAGCCAAAGAGACCAGCATCTCTGTCGTAGCCGAACAGCTTGTAGTCGTTGGCGTTCACTGCATCGTTGTTCCAGGCTTCATTTCCGTCGCCGGTAGCCATGTTGCCGGATACGATACTGTGACTGAAAGTGCTCGTGCTGCCTGTGGTAACAGGTCTCGCTTTGTTAGCTACGCCGCCATCGCCGGAGGCGATGTTGCCAGAGATGGTGCTTTGTTCGATGTAGGCCATGCCCCCGTTGTTATAACACTTGGTCTGACCAGTGTCTACGATAGTGTAACTGATCGCAGAGATTAAAGATTCAGTTTGAGCCTCGATTACCTGGGACAGAGTTGCCAAGCAAGCAACGATGATCAGGAATTTTCTACCGTACAAAATGATCAACTGAAAAGATAGCAAAAAGTCAGCCATGGGGTAAACTTTTACTCCGAAGCACCTCGCAAACCATTGTGACGGAATACTTCTTCCCAAGCATGTCGATCACCTCCCTTTTCCGTTTGAGAGAGAGGTCAAGAGACTCGATGTTTTTTTACCGCTTCCAGCTTCATCGTCAGTCGCACAACCATTTGCTCCAGGTCGGCGATCCGTTCCTGCTCGTCACCACGACTCCGTTCGGTGACAAATATCTCTGGCACCCATTCCACGAATTCCTTTCGCCAGCGCAAGAAGACCTGCGGCCTCAGTTAGTACTCCCGGCAGATTTCGTTCCTGTCCTTGACGCCGGTGAGTTCTTCCAGTACCACTTTGGCCTTGAACTCTGGTGTGAATACTCGTCGTTTTGACATTCTGTTCCCTCCTTCAGACAGATTGTACTTGAACTATCGTACTTGTCCAGTTTTTTGGGGTCAATACAAAGTGTTTACTTGCTGTTCAGTGATGAGACTGAAGCAGCACCGGGATATATTCGAAAACGATCTGTGGTAGAGAACAAGAAGATCAAGTAGATAAGAATTCATCCTTCAGAACAGGGGATCAGTTAGAGGATATAGCAATTTAGGTACATTGTACATCAATCTGCCCGTCGCGTAGTGGAATGCTCAACGTGGCATATTCGTCTACCAGCGGGTCGTGTGAGGCGGTCACTATGGTGATCCCATGTTCGATGACGAAGCGTTGAAATAAGCCAAAAATATCCTGTGCCGTCTCACTGTCCAACTCTCCTGTCGGCTCGTCGGCCAGGATGAGTTGGGGATCGTGCACTAGTGCCCTGGCGATGGCGATCCGCTGCTGCTGCCCACCAGAAAGCTCATAAGGGCAATGCCCGGCCCATTCCGCCAGGCCCACCAATTCCAGGCAGCGCCATGCCTGCTCGTCGCGCTCTTGCCTATCGGCGGCGACGATGCGCAGCGGCAAGGCTATGTTGTCGAAAGCGGAAAGGGTGGGCAGGAGCGCGAATGACTGAAAGACAAAGCCGACCTGGTGACGCCGCATCTCTGTCAGTTCGCGCTCTGCAAGCGCGCTCAAGCGCTGTCCCGCCAGATAAACCTCACCGGCAGTGGCCCGATCTAGCCCGCCGATGAGGTTCAAGAGTGTAGTCTTGCCCGATCCAGAGCGCCCGGTAACGGCGGCAAAGGTTCCTGCTGGGATGTCCAGATCCACGCCGCGCAGCGCGGTAACCTGGCTCTGTCCGACGCGATAGACGCGGGTCAGGCCAACTGTACGCACCAGGGGCGTTCTCACCATGCTTTATTCCTCCTTGCCAAACTCCCAATAGTCGTGGTCAACCTCTTTGGCGCAGGCCGTCTGTACTTTTTCGTCGGCAAAGCCTGCTTTACTTTCCAGACATGCGATGTAGGCATCTGCTTTACGCTGCGCCTCTGCCAAAGACTCTTCCAGATCGTTGCCCTCCATAACCCGACCGAGGGCATGAACGAGCCAGTAGCGACTCTTGCCAAGCCAGAATGTTTCGTGAAATTGAGATTGTCTCTCGTTTTGTTCCATCGAAAACAAATAAATCTCCGCTTCTTCCTCCCCCACTTTGGCGCGGAACGCCGATGATTCGGCAATCGAGCGTCGGGCCGGAAGTTGCTCTACTATTTCTATATTGTGTTCAGAGAGGAACTTGATCCATTCCCAACACTGCCGGGAATGGGGCGTGTCCCTCGAGATATAGTAGCCAAACGCAACCCAATTCGTCATCGTACCCCGACCCACTGGCAAAGGAGCGATTCCAAACTCAAAATCCCTGGGAACGATGTACATTTCACTGCCGGTATACTCGCACCACAACGCCACGTTGCTCTCTTCTACAAGAGACTCACGCTTATTCCAGGCGACTGTATCCGGGTGGGAAAGATCCTCCCAGAGAAGAGAAGTCTCTCCACCAACAATGTTGCAAACTGGCCCCATTGGGGCCTGAATCAAAAGGGATCGGTGCCACCCTGAAAACAACTTGCACATCGTCTTTACCGATCTCCACACGTTTGACAAGTGTGCGAATCAATTCACGTTTCGTGAGCCAGTCTGTTTCATCAAGGTTGTCTCTCACCGTGGCGGCGAAGTTTTCCAGACCAGCGATGATCAAACGCAGTTCAGCCTGGTGGGTCTGTTCATCCGCGATTTCCTGTTCTTGGGTTTCGAGAGTACGCAGGCGTCGGCGCAGACGGCTAATCCGTGGCTCGAATTCCTGCTTCTCGACAAAACCTGCCGTGTAGCTGTCAATCAGACGGCCGACACCCTTTCGCACTTTAACAATCTGAGACTGAATAGCAACCAGGTCCTGGTTTTCTCGGTCAGGTGTTTGCAAGCGACGTTGATATTCCTGCTCCAGGCGCTGTGGTTCTTCCAGTAGGGTGCAAACTTCTTGCCAGACTTTCTGATCTAGAAAATCGGTCCGCACCTGCATGTTATCACAAACTCGCTCACCGCCAAATCGGTAAGCATCGGTACCGATACAGCGGTAGTAAGCATAGTTTCGTCTCTTTCCCTTCGCCGCTTTGTTGCTGACCGGCTTGCCGTAGTAGGCGTACTGACACTGAGCGCAAACGAGCAGGCCTTGGAGCAGGTAGCGAGCTCCTCGCTTTCTCTGGCGAGCACGCTGTCGATTTTCCTGCAACTGCGCCTGAACAGCCTCGAACACCGCCTCATCGACAATAGCCGGGACGGGAATCAGCAGCCATTCCTCTGGAGGAACGGCGTTTATGGAGACCGGGCGTCGGGGTTGCTGTGGACATCCCCGTTGAGCCCGCAATCGGGGACGCATCGGGCCCCCTCGTGTCTTACCAAAGGCTGCCGTGCCCTTGTAGGCGGGGTTTTTGAGCATCCCCCAGACCACTGAGCGATCCCAAGACAGCTTTCCGGTCCGCGTTGGAACGTCAGATTGCTGCAAACGCCGACAGACTTCCCCAATCGAGACCCGCTCTACGCCAATCCAGTGGAAGATCTGTCGAACGACATGCGCTTCCTCAGGTATCAGCTCGTAGCGGGCCTGGCCGTCGCCCTCGTCTTTTTTGACATAGTGGTACCCGTAGGGCGCTCCGGAGAGGACAGAGACCTGGCCTGTCTGGGCGGCGTGTCGTTTCCCGCGGCGATTATGCTCCAGGATCTTGGCCCGCTCGTACTCGGCCACGATGCCTTGCACCTGCAGCAATAGCTCATCCTCTGGCGTCTGGCTCAGTTCCCGGTTCAAGAAGATAACTTCTACGCCAGCACGCTGGAATTCGTCCATCAGCAGCACCTGGTAGGCATATTTGCGAGCCAAACGATCCGGCGAATGGATGTAGAGACGATCGATCCCATGCAGAACTGCAATATCGCGCAACCGCTCCAGCGCCGGTCGGATCAGATGGGCGCCACTGTAGCCTTCGTCCACAAAAACCAACTCCTCATACAGGTGAAATCCATCCTGCTCAACCCGTTCACGGAGGGCAGCCAACTGGCTCTCAATTGTGCTCCCCTCGGCTGGTTGCTTGCTTGATACCCGAGCGTAAATCGCAACTTGCTTGTGGTTCATCTTGTGCACCTCTCCTGTTAGGCAAAGTTGAAAAGTGAACTCCTTTAAAGATCAAAGGTGAACCTTGAATTCTTGCAAAGGGAGCGAGACGGAGTGAACCATCTTGTCAGCCCACCAGATACGGATCTGCATGACTTGCTTC
>DAOTUB010000018.1:0-6399 GCA_034437455.1 Anaerolineae bacterium
CTCTGGCAAAACAGCCAAATGAGAGCAGGAAAGCCGAGGGGAAACACGGCTTTTTTGCCCGCGAACAGCGAGAGACGTTAGTATGAACAAGCTTCACGTTGACCCGACCGCCCATTTCGATCCCCATCAGCCACTGGATGAAACCACTTTTGTCATCTTTGACGTCGAGACCACCGGCTTGAGTCCGACCTACGGTCATCGCATCTGTGAAGTGGGATGCCTGCGTGTCCGTAACGGCACAGAACTGGATCGCTTTGAATCGTTGGTGGACCCACGGCGACCGATCTCGCCAGGGGCCTTTCGCGTCAATCGTATCACGGCAGAGATGCTACGGGGCGCGCCTACCTTTGAGCAAGTCGCCGGTCCTTTACTGAACGTGATCGAGGGCGCTGTGTTGGTAGCCCATAACGCCCCCTTTGACCTGGGTTTCCTGGCGGCAGAACTTGAGATTGCACATCTGTCCGTGCCCAAAAACCCGGTGATAGACACCCTGACCCTGACGCGCCGCACCTACAGGTTGGCGCGAAACAACCTGTCCGCCGTCGTCGCGGCCCTGGGTGTGAAGGTCAGCCCGACCCACCGGGCGCTGAGTGACGTGCAGGCCACTTGTGGCGTCTTGGAACGGATCCTTTTGGATCTGGAGCGTCGTCGGGAAATCGCCACGTTGGGGCAACTGATCGAGTTTCAGGGCGGTCCAGTCCCTTATCCACATTCCTGTACCCTGTCCCTGCCGCCGACTATCACCGATGCGTTGGAAAACGGCGGGCGGGTGCAGATGCGTTACATAGATGCCAGGGGGCGGGAAACAGATCGTCTGGTGCGTCCCCTACGTGTGAATGCGCGCAGAGGCGTCCTGTACCTGATCGCCCATTGCTACCGGCGCGGCGAACAGCGCACCTTTCGCCTGGATCGTGTGGTAGAGATAGCGCCAGAGGAATGACAAAGCAAGCACTTAAAACACTGCCACCGCACTACGAACTACACGGAACGCTTGATCTCTCAAAGAACAAGCTGGCAGCCATCGGGTTGAACATAGTCGCTGCTGGGTTCTTCTTGCTGTTTGGCTGGATGGCCCTGTTGTTCTTTTCAACAGTTCGTCCAGACACAGGTTCTATCATCTTCGAGGTCGGCCGTAGGCTTGAGGCTGTCGGTACCTGGGGGGCCATCGCGGTGCTGATCGTCCTTCAGATTGTTATGGTCATACTGCACGAGCTCGCGCACGGTTTGTTCTTCTGGTACTTTACCCGCGAGCGCCCTGTATTTGGTCTCAAGCTTCCTTATGCCGCTTATGCCGCCGCCCCTGACTGGTATCTGCCGCGCAATCAGCACTTTGTCGTGGGGTTGGCCCCGTTTGTGCTGATCACCCTGACTGGGATGATGTTGTTACCCATTATCCCCGCACGAGCAGTCTCAACGGTATTCTTTGTGGTTGTGAGCAACGCGGCTGGCGCTGTCGGCGACCTTGCGATGGCAGTATGGCTATTGAGCCAGCCAAGGGAATCTCTCGTGCGTGACACCGGTTCTGCGATTACGATCTACCGGGTTAAAGACCTTCAACGCTGCGTTTCAGGGTTGTGAGCAAAAAAAGAGTGATGAAGAGGAGGAGAAACAGGGTGAGCAAGAACCACACAGCAGGACGAGTCTTTCCCGGAGAATTGACCCCCGACCAGATCGCGCAGGCGCCTGTTCTGGTGCGAGGCGAGGGTGTTTACCTGTTCGACGAGGCCGGCAAAAAGTACCTGGATGCCATCGCCGGCATCGCGGTGGTGAGTGTTGGCTACGGACGAGATGAGGTCATCGAAGCGATGGCCCAGCAGGCCAGGGAATTGCCCTACTGCATCTCCAACATCTTTACCAACGAGCCTTCGCAGGCATTGGCCCGACGGTTGGCAGAGCTAACCCCCGGCGATCTGAACCAGGTTCACTTTGTCTCTGGTGGCTCGGAAGCCGTCGAGACGGCGATCAAGCTGGCGCGCCAATATCACCTGGAAAACGGTCAGCCCGATCGATACCTGGTCATCGCCCGCCGCCAGAGCTATCACGGCGCGACCCTGGGCGCGCTCTCGGCTACCGGCATGAGCGGACGCCGCGACAAATACCTCCCCTTGCTGCTCGACTTTCCTCACATTGCGCCGGCCTATTGTTACCGCTGCCCTTTCGGTCAAACGTATCCTGGCTGTGACCTGGCCTGTGCTCAAGAACTGGAGGAGGCGATCCGAAAAGTAGGTCCGGGCAGGGTTTCCGCCTTTATCGCCGAGCCGGTGGTCGGCGCGGCCTGTGGCGCGACGGCGCCGCCGCCCGAGTACTTCCCCCGCATCCGCGAGATCTGCTCCAGATACGGCGTCCTGTTCATCGCGGACGAGGTCATCACCGGCCTGGGCCGGACGGGCAAGAACTTTGGGATCGACCATTGGGACGTCACGCCGGATATGATGACGTTGGCCAAGAGCCTGGGCGGCGGCTATGCCCCTTTGGGCGCGGTCGTTGCCAGCGACAAACTCCGCCAGGTCTTTGAAGACCGGGGCAGTGCTTTCGAACACATTTTTACCTACGCCGCCAATCCTCTCTCCACGGCGACCTCTTTGGCCGTGCTGGATATTCTCGTCAAAGCGGAGCTCGTCAGCCGAGCGGCGCAGATGGGCGAGCTCCTGTTCCGCA
This sequence comes from Anaerolineae bacterium, assembly GCA_034437455.1. Taxonomy (GTDB): domain Bacteria; phylum Chloroflexota; class Anaerolineae; order B4-G1; family B4-G1; genus DAOTUB01. Next base: position 2,659 of record DAOTUB010000018.1, read on the forward strand.
AAGTTGGCGCGCTCCGAGGACACGCCACGGTGGGCGACGTGCGAGGCAAGGGCCTCTTATTGGGAGTCGAATTGGTTCGAGACAAAGGTACCAAAGCGCCCTTCCCTCCTGAGCTGAAGGTCAGCAAGCAATTGGGGGCCATTGCCCTGGAAAAGGGATTGGTCATCTATCCTGGAGCCGGCAGCGTCGATGGCGTGCAGGGCAACCACTTTCTCATCTGCCCACCTCTCGTCATCCGCGAAGAAGGGATCGACGAGTTGGTGGAGAAGCTGGATGCATCTCTCTCCCAGTTGGAACGGAAATTGCCCTGACGGCCCCAAGTAACAAGAGGGGCAAGTGACCCGCGAGTCGGCCTGGAACAACCCAAGAGGAGCGAACCGTGGCAAAATTAACAGACATTGACCCTGAGATCGCCGCTCTCCTGGAGCGCGAACGCATCCGGCAGAACACGACCATTCAGCTCATCCCCTCCCAGAGCACGGTCAGTGAGGTCATCTTACAGACACAAGGAGCCATCTTCACCAACCTGGCCATTGAATGGTATCCAGGCCGACGATATTTCCCCGGCTGCGATCTGGCCGACGACGTCGAGCGATTGGCCATCGAGCGAGCCAAGACGTTGTTCGGGGCGGAGCACGCCAACGTGCAGCCACACTCAGGAGTCAATGCGAATATCGCCGTCTACCTGGCGGCGTTGGAGCCGGGAGACACGGTGTTGGGCATGTCGCTCAGCCACGGTGGACATCTATCGCACGGCTACGACCTCAGCCTGTCTGGCCAGTTTTACCGCTTCATACCCTACTCCGTGAACCGCGCCACAGAGCAGATCGACTATACGGCTGTGCGGGATCTAGCCCAACGCGAATGTCCGAAAATGATCGTCGCCGGTGGAAGCGCGTATCCCCGGCTCATCGACTTTGCTCGCCTGCGGGAGATATGTGACGAGGTCCAGGCCCTGCTCATGGTGGATCAGGCCCACATCGGCGGGTTGGTGGCCGCCGGCGTCCATCCCAGCCCAGTACCACACGCCGACTTTGTGACAGGGACGACGTACAAGACCCTGGGCGGCGGCAAAGGGGGATACATCCTGTGCCGGGCTGCTTACAGCCGAGAGATCGATCGGAGCGTCTTCCCCGGCGTTCAAGGCAGCTTTGGTCCTCACACGCTGGCGGCCAAGGCCGTGACGTTCAAGATGGCGATGACGGAGACGTTCCGAGCCACTCAGCGCCGCATCGTGTCGAACGCTCGCCAACTGGCCGACCAGCTACAAGCCGCTGGTTGGCGCATCGTGGCAGGCGGAACAGATACACACCTGTTCCTGGTTGACGTTGGGAGCCGCGGTCCCACCGGTCAGCAGGCCGAGGAGGCGCTGAAAGCCGTCGGCATCTATGTCAATCGCAACTTGATCCCCTTCGACGAACGTCCGCCGTTGGTAGCCAGCGGCATCCGGGTGGGCACACCGGCGGTGACATTCAGAGGCTTTGGCGAGGCCGAGATGGACCAAGTGGCGGAGATCATCTTGGCAGTATTGGATCGACCAGAGGATGAAGTAGTGCACGAATGGGGACGAACACAGGTACAGGCCCTATGCAGGCGGTTCCCAATTTACGGCTATGAACCCAATCCGGTCGCATCCGCTCTCAATCCACCAGCAGTGGAGTAAAGCCACAATTTTTGGAGGACAGAATGATGGATGTACCTCAACTGACTGAATCCGATATCCGTCGCTGGATCGGCGAGCGCTCGTTCGGGCGCGGTCAAGGATACTTCCGCAGCGGTTATATCCTCAGCCCACGCCGCCAGGGAGATACGCTCAAAGCCCGCTGTCTGGGCTCCCGCTCCCAACCCTACCACGTGGAGGTGACCCTGGGGCAAACAGGTATCGTCGCTGGCAATTGCTCCTGCCCGGTGGGATCAGGCGGCCATTGCAAACACGCCGCCGCTCTGCTTCTCACCTGGCTGCACCAGCCCGAGGTATTCCTGGAGGTGGAGGAGTTGGAGACTGCCCTGAACCAACGCAGCAAGGCCGAGCTTGTCACCCTCATCCGTCGAATGATGGCTCGCTATCCTGACCTGGAAGCGATGCTGGAACTCCCCGTTGTTGGCGAGGCAGGACCGCCGCCTCCCGTAGACGCGGAGATCTTTCGCCGGCAGGCAAGCAGCGCTTTCCACGGGATCGGATACGACGACTGGGGAACGATGTATGGCGTTGCCCAGGAGCTCCTGGAGTTGGTCGAGATCGGCGACGATTACGCGGAGCGAAACGCCTGGCGCGACGCGGCGACGATCTATCAGGTCGTGCTTCAGGAGACGCTGGACAACTATGAGATGGTGCAGGATGAGACAGGAGAATTGCACGAGGTCGTCGACCGATGTGTTGAGGGATTGGGAGAATGCTTGCAGGCGACAGATGACCCCGGCCAGCGAGAAACCCTCCTGCGCACCCTGTTTGGTATCTATCGCTGGGACATAGATTTCGGCGGCATTGATATGGGGTACGAGGCTCCCGGTATCATCTTGGAGCAAGCGACACCAGAGGAGAAACAACTGGTCGCCGGATGGGTGCGACAGGCCTTGCCTACGGGCGATTCCTGGAGCGACGACTACCACCGCCAGCGCTACGGGGGCTTCCTGCTGAATCTGGAGGAGGATCAACTGGACGATGAGGCCTTCCTGCGCATCTGCCGCGAGACGAAACGGTGGCGTGATTTGGTGGACCGGCTCCTCGAGTTGGGCCGGATAGATAAGGCTGCCGCTGTAGCGCGCGAGGTAGGCGACTATGACCTACTCCGGTTAGCCGACATCTTTGTCTCCCACGACCACGCCGATCTGGCCGAAAACCTGATCCGCGAGCGAGCGCCGACCAGCCGAGACAGCCGCCTGACTGTATGGCTGAAGGAACGGGCCCAGAAGCGCGGTGATCTGAAGGAAGCCCTGACTCTGGCGGAGACGCTGTTCTGGCAACGCCCCGCCGTGCCGGGCTATCAGGAGCTGAGAGAGTTGGCCCAGTCGTTGGGCCAGTGGGATGATCTACGGACGGCGATCCTTTCCCGCCTGACTGAAGAGAAGCGATATGATCTAACGACCGAGATCTACCTGGAGGAAGGAAGGGTAGATCGGGCACTGGAGACCATAGAACAGATGCGCGCCTCGAGGTGGGGCTGGGGTGGCAGTCCGATGCCTATCCGGGTGGCCCAGGCGGCAGAGGAAAGCCGGCCTCGGGCAGCGATCCGCATCTATATGGAAGTGGTCAGGCGGCTTATTGCAGCCCGCGGTCGGGACAACTACGCCATAGCGACCACTCACTTGGTGCGTGTGCGCGATCTGTATCACCGCCTGAGTGAACCAGAAACCTGGCACACTCTCATCGCCGACTTACGAGAGGAAAACCGTCGTCTGCGTGCCCCGAAAGACGAGCTGAACAAAGCTGGATTGTGAACCAGGAGGATCACTGAGCTCCCGATCTTGAAGAGAGGGTTGATGGAGGAGGTGACGGCCCTGAGTGGGGAGCAAAGCAAAACAGAGGTGACCTCAGTTTGCTAAAAATGGACGGCGTGGGCACGGCAATGGCATACGCAAAACAGAAGGAAGAAAAACAATGATGAACGAACTCGGACACTGTTCGATTCTAGTGGATACGAGGCCGCCTCAGCGGCCAAAGTTAGGACGCGAGTTGGTTCTGGGTCAAGTGAGGAACACTCTTGACATATTCGACAATGGCACCTTGACAATTTAGCCAAA
>DAOTUB010000019.1:0-7577 GCA_034437455.1 Anaerolineae bacterium
GCCCAGTTTGGCGTAAAAGAACATCAGGACCAACAACCCAAACACAAAGTCCGGGAACGACCAGCCGACGATGCCGAAAATGCGGGCCAGGTGGTCGGGCCAGCGGTTGTGATTGACCGCAGCGAGCACGCCCAAAAAGATCCCCCCGCCCACGACCGGGAGCACGGCCCAGAGCGACAGTTCCAGCGAGGCCGGGAAGCGGTGTTTGATCATATCAATGACCGGCTGAGAGGCGGTGCGGGAGTAGCCAAAGTCGCCGCGCAGGATCCCACCCGTCACCTCGCCCGTGTTCGGGTTGCGATACCCCACCAACCACTTCCAATACTGCACGTACACGGGCTGATCGAGCCCATACAGCCGGATCACGCCGTCCAATGCCCGCTCGTTCCGGGGGATATCGCGCACGTAGAGCGCCGAGCGTTCTACGGGGCTGAGAAGCTGGAGCAGCCCAAAGATGAGAACCGTGACGCCGAACAACAGAAACGGAACCAGCAACAGACGACGAATGACGTAATTTATCATCTTGTCCCTCCAAGAAACGTATCTAGATCCTCCTGGGAAAGTGGAGGGGCAGGAGAGAGCACGAAGGCTCTCTCCTGCTCACTGCTTAACTTATGCCGATGGGCTATTCCTTTTCGTAGGCGTAGAAAGGAGTGCGCATCATGGGGTTGATCAGATAGTCCGTCACCCAGCGCTGCACGTAGGTCCGTCCGGTCTGAACGGCCAGGGTGATGCGCGGAGCATACTCGTAGTCGAGCTGGTTGATCTGGTGATAGTACTCAGCTCGCTCCTCCGGCGTGGCGGCGCCCACGCCAGCGCTGACCAGTTCGAGGAATTCCTCATACATCCAGTCCGGCATCCTCTGGCGCGCCGCGTAGGTGCCGACCATGAACGGCTGCGTCCAGTTGTGTGGGTCGTGGATGTCCTCACACCAGCCGCTCACAAAGATCGGGAGGCGGCTGGCGCGAACCGCCGCCAGGAAGCTGGGCCACGGCAGGCCGATGATCTCGATCACGTACTTGGGATCGACGTCGGCCAGGTTCGCCTGCAAGATCTCGGAGATCGTCTGGCGCGTCACGTTGCCCGTGTTGTAGGCGATCTGGAAGCGGAAGCCGTTCTCGGCCACCGCGCCATCCCACGCCAACTCCAGCTCCTCGGCGCACTTGTCGAGATCGTAGCTGTAGTGCGGGGCGTCGGGCTGATAGCCGACCAGACCGGCGTTGATCGGGCCATAGTTCTGCACGCCCTCGCCGACCAGCGCGTCCTGGATGAAGGCCTCGTGGTCGAAGCAGTAGTTGAAGGCCTTGCGGAGGTGCTCGTCGCTGAAAAAGTCGGGCGGAATGCCGTTCCCGTCCAGCTCGCCGCTGCCCACGTAGGGGTTGCCGCCCTCGACGTTGATGTCGAAGGTGAAGAAGGCGTCGGTGCGGCAGGTGGAAGGCGTGCCGATGTACAGGCGTAGCGGACCATCGGGGTTCTCGGTGGGCTGACAATCGTACTCGCCCCAGTCCACAAACTCACACCACTCGCCCACCATCGGGTCGATCTGCGAGACGTTCTCACGTGGCACGGTCACGAGGTCGGCGTCGCCAGCCTGCGTCATCGCGAAGCGGGTGCCCCACTCGTCCACCATCTGGATCACCACACGACCGATCCGAGGCGGGCCGGAGGGGCCATCCGTCCACACGGGTTCCGTCGACCAGTAGTTCTCGTTGGCGGTCATAACAAACTCTTCGCCAGAGGTCCAGTGATCGAACTTGTAGGGACCGGTGCCGTTCATCACGTCGCGCAAGGGGGTGTTCTCTGACGTGACGCCGTAATAGTTCTGCCAGGTTGCGCAGTCGCCATCCCACGTGCCGTGCTCAATGGCCCAGTCCTTATCCAGGACTGCGCCCCAGGAGCCAGCAAGGGTCGACAGGAGCGGCCCCCAGGCCTGTTCCAAATAGAAGGTGACGGTGCCTGCGCCATCGTCGGCGACGATGGCGTCCATCACTCGCTCGCAGGTCGCCATCAGCGCATCAGGATCCTCCGCCTGCAGGCACTCGGGATCGTCCGCGCAGTCGGCGTTCACCAGCTCGGCGATGTCATAGACGCCGTTGCCGAAGAACGGCTCGGTGTACAACCACTGGGGCGACCAGCCGCCGCCCTGGAGCAGGCCGCGCTGGAAGCTGTAGGCCACGTCCTCGGGTGTCAGGTCCTGGCCTTCGTGGAACTTGACGCCTTCGCGGATGTGGAAAACGTAGGTCTTGCCATCGTCAAGGATGTCCCAACTGGTGGCCAGTTCCGGCACGAACTGGGTCGCATCTGCACCGTCATACTCGACCAACATGTCGTAGACGTCCTCGATTACGCCGTCGCCAAAGGTCTCATAGTTCCAGGCCGGGTCCAGTGTGTCAGGGTTGCCAAAGGTTACCCAGACGAAGGTATCAGGGTCTGGCGCATTGAACGCCACCTCTTTTTCTGGCTTGGGCGTAGCGGTGACGACTACCTGCTCCACCTCGACGACGGTCTCGCCCTCTTTCTCTACGACCCGGGTGACCTCCACTTCTACCATCTCTGCTGTCGGAGCGGGTGGCGCTGCACAAGCTGAAAGCAATGTGCTTCCGACCACCAACATAGCTACCAACACATACCACTTCTTGTTAAACATGTTCTCCTCCTACTCTATAGTTAATGGTTAGCCCTTTTACTACAACGACGATTTTGAACATCAAGTGTTATAGCCCATCACCTCCTTCACTCACTCTCTTGTCCTATCTCCACTGTGCAAAAGACAACCTATCTGATTGATAGGGAGTCAGCTAATTGGATGTGTGTCTGGGACGATGGCTATTCGTGCAACTTGGGCCTGGAGGGTATCTTCTCAATAAATCGGGGCAGATGTAGGGCGGTTGCGGATTGGGACAATCCGACGCTAACCGCCGCCTGGTCGGATAGCAAATCCGACCTTTCCCCAGAATATTGAGAAGATACCCTGGAGGAACTTGTCCTTCACGCAGGACGGCCCAGGGATGGAAAGTTTTTTGCACATTCTTACTTTTTGTGGAATAAGGTCGAATAATAAAAAGGGATACACAAACACGGTCGAATGTGTATCCCCTGTCAACTAGCCCGAGTGATTCCCCGCCCCGTTCGACTGCCGGTTGTTGTCCTGTCGTCGGCTTGCCCCTGTGTTTTACGTCCACAGGCGCTCTCTTTCCTTGTATCCCAAGGCAAACGACGCAACTTGTTCCATTTTACACTACGCTATGACAAATGTCAACATTGCTGGATATTTGTTCTTTGTTGCGGTGTTTGTAGTTTTCTCCATCGGCTCCTCTACTTTACTCGTTTTCCTTCGCCGGCTCGATAAGATCGTCCGACATGGGGGTCAGGAATAGCGTGGTTCGGCAGTTTACTAAAGGGATGTCTTTCTCAGAACTCTCGTTCTTGCGCTCCATCTCGATCATGCGATTCCTGAGAGCGATTAGCGCCTCTTTTACGATCCTAAATTGATCGGGGGTCAGCCTGGAATTTAGAATGTAATGAAACCCCATACCCAGCCCCTCATGTATTTTGAGGTGGGCAATGCCTTCTTGGGATGAATCCAACAGATTGGCGATAAATTTGATCGCTGTCTTAAAAGATCGAAGTGTAACCTCGTTGGGCACCAGGTTTTCCTGATCTTGGGGCAGCAGTCTGGAGAAATCCAGGTAACCAGCAACGGGTTGATAATACTTTTCTGTGATGCCGTGTGATGTTCCCTCTCCATAAAACGTCACCAGCCCTACTTCCTTCAAGATATTCAGATGATAATGCGCCCGCGACCGTGAGATTTCCAGGGCGCGAGCGAGCTGGGCTCCTGTCCGGGGTCCGTTCATCATGATGAAATACATACGGTATCGTATGGGGTCTGAAATGGCTTCCAATTGCTCGATGTTTTCCAGATAGTAGATGTCTTGGACGGTGGACTTTCCATCTTCGTTGCTAGGTTCTTCCGAATCCACGGTTCGCTCCCGAGGTAAAAAGCGTTTGACTAGTCAGCTTGATTTTACGCGTCAGATGTATTATACTTGCGGAAATCTCGTTTGTCAAATTTTTGTTGAGAGCTTGCCCGGACACATCTTGACACCAGAGACGCAAGCAAGTACAATGAACGCACTGGCGCAATCTTTGATAACTATCCTGGAGGTAAGATGACTGTACGCGATGATTTTCTATTTCGTGACGACCTGTGGGGTCTCGACCCTGCCGTCGCCCAATTGATCGACCTGGAGAAGGAACGCCAGGCCCGCAAATTGATCATGATTCCCTCGGAGAGCAGTTCGCCGTGGGCGGTGCGAGAGGCGCTCAGTTCGGCGCTGATGAACATTTATGCCGAGGGCTATCCCAATCCAGAGACCCACTGGATGACCGAGGAGGAGATTCTGGACTATGAGCATTATCTGGCCTACTACCGTCGCTACGGCGACCGGCGTTATTACCGCGGCGTGGAGTATGCCGACGTGATCGAAGCATTGGCCCGCCGGCGTTGTGCCGAGGCCTTTGCCACCGATGCCATCTCTGCAGATCAGATCTATGTCAACGTCCAGCCCCTCTCTGGCGGGCCGGCGAATGCAGCCGTTCAGCAGGCGTTGCTAAAGCCTGGCGACACGATTATGGGGATGGCGCTTTCTCACGGCGGCCACCTGACCCACGGCAGTCCGGTCAATATCTCGGGCCGGCTCTACAACGTGGTCTCGTACCAGGTCAACGAGCGGACCGAGTTGCTGGACTATGACGAGATCGAGGCTCTGGCGCTGGAGCACCGGCCCCGGCTGATCATCGCCGGGTATACCTCGTATCCGCGCCAGCCCAGTTGGGCCAAGTTCCGCCAGATCGCCGATCAGGTGGGGGCGTATCTCCTGGCCGACATCGCCCACGTGGCCGGGATGGTCATCGGCGGTGTGTTCCCCACGCCGCTGGGGTACGCCGACGTCGTCAGCTTTACCACCCACAAGACGCTCTGTGGCCCGCGGGGAGCCTGCACCCTCACCACCGATCCTAACCTGGCGCAAAAGCTCGATCGCGCCATCTTTCCCGGTCTCCAGGGTGGCCCGCACGTCAACAAGTTCGCGGCGATGGCCGTCGCCTTTCGCCTGGCGCAGACGGAACAGTTCCAACGCCTCCAGCAGCAGATCGTGATCAACGCCAAAGCCCTCGCCCGCGCGCTGACCGCCCAAGGTCTGCGCGTTCCCTGTGGCGGCACCGACACACATCTGCTGCTCCTCGATTGCAAAACGGTGGAGGGACGGGATGGCACGCCGTTGATGGGCGACATCACGGCGACGATCCTCGATATGGTGGGCATCGTCGTCAACAGGAACACCATTCCGGGCGACAAGTCCGCCGCCTATCCCAGCGGCATTCGCCTGGGAACCCCGTGGGTTACGCAGCGCGGCCTGCGGGAGCCGGAGATGGAACAGATGGCCGCCCTTATCGCCCGCGCGATGAGGGCCATCGAGCCGTTTGTCTACACCGGCGTGCGCGGGCCGGTCTACCGAGGCAAGATTGATTTTGACGTATTGGAGGAGTTGCGCGTCGAGGTCGCTGAAATGGCCGATCAGGCCGGCATTGATTTCGAGATCCCGTGCAGCGGCTATCCTCACCACTGCCTGGTTCCCGAGCTGCGCCAGCGAGAGGAGCCGTATGGACGAATCGAGGTCGAGGGGAATGTCGCCACTTCCTTCGTCGAAAAACTCACGCCGACGGACATTGGCAATCTCAAGCAGGAGGAATGGCGGAAAGTGGCGTTGCTCGACCAGGATGGGCAGGTGATGAGTTCGGCGCTCGTCCAACGGTTTGGCTTTGGCTACAATCGCTACCGCCTGATCGTGCCGTCTGACCGGGCGCAGCGCGTGATCGCTTGGCTGCGCTATCTTTCTGATGGTTACGTTCGCTTTGACGACGCCGATCTTTGGGCCAAGTTGCCGGGGCCGGTCGTCGTGCGCGATCTGGGTCTGGCGGATGGAGAGCGCGAACTGGAGGGATGGGCGGATTTTTCGCCACCGCTTTCACACAAGCCTTATTTTATCGGTCTCTCTGCGCCGGACTATGCCGAGCCTGGCGGCGAACCACTCTCCGACTTTCTGGCTCCTTCCCTGGATGTGGGTGAGGGGGATCAGCGCCACACGCCTCTTTTTGACTGGCACGTCAAGCGCGGCGCAAAGATGGCGCCCTTCGCCGGGTGGGAGATGCCGCTGTGGTACACGTCGATCAATGACGAACATCGGGCGGTGCGGGGAGCGGCCGGCCTTTTTGACGTCTCTCATATGGGGGTCCTGGAGGCAAGTGGTCCCCACGCCGCCTATTTCCTGAACCTGGCGACCACCAACGACGTCAATGCGCTCCGGCCGGGCGAATCTCAGTACACCTACCTCCTGTCGCCCGATGGCCGGGTCATTGACGATCTGATCATTTACAGGCTAACTCCCTCGCGCTATCTGCTGGTGGTCAACGCCGCCAATACAGGGAAGGACTGGGCCTGGCTCCAGGCGGTGAACGAGCGCGAGGTGTGCATAGATGACCGGCGGCCCTGGGCGCGGGCCAGCTTCCAGGCCGATCTGCGAAACTTGCACGATCCGGACGAAAGTTACGCCTGGCTGGCCGACCTGGCTATTCAGGGGCCGCGCTCTCGCGATGTTCTGCTTGCACTCCTCGAAACCGCCCCGTCCTCCAACGGCGTCGCCGAGATGCAGGGACGGTTGCTGTCGTTGAAACGGACCGAGGTGATGGAGCTTCACATCCCTTCCAGCCGGGCACCAGGTGGCATCTTTGATCTGTTCATCGCCCGCACCGGCTACACAGGCGAGCGAATGGGGTTTGAGATATTCATCCATCCCGATGTATTGGAGGCGTTGTGGAACCGGTTGATGGAGGTAGGTGCTCCCTTTGGACTGCGGCCGATCGGGTTGGGCGCCCGCGATAGCCTGCGCGTCGAAGCCGGGCTGCCGCTTTACGGTCACGAACTGGCGGGGCCGCTCGATCTGCGCCCCGACGATGCGGGTTTTGCGGGTTACGTCAAGCTGCACAAGCCGTTCTTTGTGGGGCGGCAGGCGTACATCGAGCGTGCTCAGGAGCGCAGAATGGAGGTCGTTCGCTTTCGGGTCGAAACGCGGGGCGTGCGCGTGCCCAAGCAGGGGGACGCCGTGGCCGAAAGCCACGGCAAGGTCATTGGCCAGGTGACGTCGTGCGCGATGGACACCGAGGGCTACCTGGTAGGCCAGGCCTACATTGACCGCCGTCACGCAGACGAGGGGACGGAGATCAACGTCTTCTCCTATCCCCCCCGCGAGGTGTGGGACAAGCCGTACGAGGAATTGGAGGTAGGCGATCGGTTGATGCTGCCTGTGGAGGCGCGAGTGATCCATCGGTTTTTCCGTGGTTGATACCAATTGCGTATCGAAGCATTGTGAAAGCGCCGGTTGAGCGCCGGTTGAGTAGATGTTCTAAGTCTTGTCAAGTGATTGAACCTTAAAATCTCGAATAGCAATTACCTGCCGCGCTTTGTACATAGGCCGCCCGATCCCCATCCCCATCTTAGTGGGGCTTGACGGCGCTCC
>DAOTUB010000020.1:0-5316 GCA_034437455.1 Anaerolineae bacterium
CTTTTACCTGCTGACCCGCTCAAAAGACACTGAGCGCCTGACCGAGATCCAGCAAAAGGTAACACGTGTGCTCCTTGCCCACCATCGCGGCGATCTTTACCTGGCGCTGGCGTGGGAGCCGTTGGTTGCCGCCGATTTCTACAGTGGGGGCATCTCAGACAAGTGGAGGGCGTTGACCCAACAACAGCGCCGGGCCAAGCAGCGTCGCTTTGCTGAGTTAGAATGGGCAGATCTTGCCGATGTCTTTCCCCCTCAGGGAGACGGCGGCGACGAAGGACGGCAATGTCAGGTTTGTGGACGCGAACATCCCAAGACAGAGGCAAAAGACGGCGTCGACGTACGCAAATGTCCTCCGTGCCGTTCCTACGAGGAACTGGGTGACGATCTGCGCAACGCCAAATACCTCTGGTCTGAGGAGCGGGATCCGGCTATACCTCAAGAGCCACTGGAGACAATTCCGGGTGATTGGAAAAGTGTGCTGGGCGCTTTTGGCGTACGGGTAGGCGTTGCCAAGGCCGTTCCTCAGGACAATGCCATTGCCCATCGCGTGATTCTGGCGCTGAAGGATGAGGCCCTGGGTGCGTTGAGACCTGGATCGTGCACAACCGTGGGCCGGCGCTTCCTGGTCAACGTGACGCCGAAATACAAACAGGCAGACGTGGACTGGCTAGCTCAACAATCTGAAGCCACGCGCGAGCGGATCGAGGCAGATCTACCTGAAAGGCCCGTGGGTAGGGTCAAACCCTTTGCCGTGATGGAAGCGCAATCGCGGGGCATTGAGCGGTTGGGTGTGTTGCGGATGGATGTGGATAACCTGGGGCAATTGTTCGCCGAGGGCTTTGGCGACGAGGCGACCCTCTCCCGTGTGGCGGCGTTGAGCTTTGCCAACAGTCTCTACTTTGAAGGCTGGATCGAGCACGTGGCCCAGGCGTTGAGTGACCAAAGAGGATACGATGTACTCTACTCCATATATTCTGGCGGCGACGACCTCTTTTTCGTCGGTGCGTGGGATGTTGTGACAGAGTTGGCCCAGGTCGTACGGGCGGATTTCACGTGCTTTGCGGCGAGCCATCCCGGGCTCCACACCAGCGCGGGAATTATGTTGGTGGGTGGCAAGTATCCGCTGGCCCAGGCTGCACGAGAGGCTGGAGACGCAGAGCATCGAGCCAAATCGCTACGTTGGCAGGACAAAGATGGGAAGCCTCACGAGAAGGATGCTGTGGTCTTTTTGGGCCAGGCATTGCCGTGGGAACGCTTTGGCCTGGAAAAGCCGGAAGGGAACAGCAGCCCGCCAGACACCGTTTGCAAGTTGACCCATCACTTGCTTGACCTGGTAGCAGATGAAGTGCCTCGTGCGCTGCTCCGACACCTCATCCGGATGCAGATCCAGGTCGAGGAAGAGTCCGAAAGGCGGCAAAAGCTGGGTGCAGATCTCAATCCAATCGGCGAGGAACAAGTGCTTTGGGGACCATGGATGTGGCAGGGCTACTACACGCTCAAGCAGATGGCACGCCGTTACAAGGATGCCCGGGGCGAGGCTATTGATGCGCTAGCAGAACAACTGCACGACGATAACTTTCGCGCCATTGAGTGGATGGGACTGGCTGCCCGATGGGCAGAGTTGTTGACGCGATAATTAATTCGGCAGTGGCGCATTCTGGTAACATTTTTCAGGCCTTCTGGAAGGTTTCAAGACCTAAGTGCTATTGTCAAGTTAAGGAAGGGCTCGGATCATAATGATCGAAAGTAAAGACTTCCGTCCTGAACTGTTCATCGATCCTAAAGAGTATGAGGAAACGCCATTACGGGATCGAAAGCAGGAGTTCCACAATCTCCGTCGCGATGATAAGAAGACAGAGTTTATTCGGGATGTGATCGCGTTGTCAAACACTGCTCAGTGGTTTGCCAAACCCGCTTACCTGCTCTTTGGGCTTGATAATGAAGGCGAGGTTCGCAGCATAGAAAGCGATCTAAGTTCTTATGAAGCGGAATGCAGCAATGAGTTGCAAATTGGTGAAAAGGTACGTCAACATATAAGCCAAATCATTCATCGGTATGTCACCCCTCCGCTAGTAGAATGGGATATCAAGTTTGGTTCTAAAGAGGGCAATCAAGTGGCTTATTTGATGATAGGGCCTCCTGTGCTAGCGACTCATCCCCTCCACCACAGTGTAAGGGGTTTTCTAGGCTTGTTGTGTAGGTCGAAAAGTGCCTTACGTCGATCCCACAGAATTGCTCGCCCCAACGCCGGCTCCCGACGAGCAACTATCGACTCAGTCATAGGCTATACCTCGCCACCCAGTCCCTGGGCGCGCCGGATGTGCTTGATTACCTCGAGTACAGCCTTTTTGCCTTCCGCGTTCAAGTCCTTCGAGCGCAGGGCGATCCGTTGCACCCCCGCCTGGCGGAGCGCCGCTGCCAGTTCCAAGTCCTGCTCGAACGCCTCGGTCAGCGGTCGGTTGGAGGAGAAATAGTCCGTGGGTACGCCAAAGAATTCGGCGAGCGCCTCAATGATCTCAAATCCTGGTTTCTGCGCGCCAGGCTTGTCGTTGCGTATCCGCCAGAGGTAAGCGGACGATGCCTTGTTGCCGATACCTTCTGCCACCTCCCGATGGTTGTACTCGGTTCCATCGGGCTTGGTGACCGTTCGGAAGAGCAGGTCCAGTTTCTGTCCTATCGTGTCCATCCTGTCCAGTCCTTTGTGTGAATAGTGGAGGCTTGTCTACGGGTAATGAAGGCAGTGTATTCGTTTCTGTAGTCAAGATTATATCACACCACCACTAAAAGGCAATCCCCGATCTCCTGCGCTGTTCCAATCGGAGGGTGTGGTTGTCGGGCTTTGTCCATTGGCGCAGGCACTGATTGACAGCTTGGGAGAGTGTACAATTTGTCGAAGAAAGTGCATCGTTTGCCTCTCAGAGCAGGATTGGGAAGCTGTGATTGTGCCACATACGGGAAAATTGGACACCACTATTCGGTCAGCATAGGTATAAAGAGAAACGAAGCAAAACGGTGAGGCAGTTCTGCAAGTAACTCGCTCCCTGGATGCTGGCAGTGGAAACAGACCGTCCACTCATTTGCGCTCACACGAGGTGGGTGTTGTTTCGGCCATCACAAACAGTTCCTGCTTTGGACAATGATGAACCTTGATGTCTATGATCACGGTACTCCTCCTGGGTTTGTCAGGAGGATACCATCATCAGTCGCCTGCCTGTCGCCTGCGATTCAGGACAATCTCCAGCAGCACTTGTTGCGCCTCGGAAGACAACCCTAGCTCATCAATCTCGGCCTGCAGGTTGGCAAGCGCACCATACCCGCCCAGGTAACCGTTCACCCGCGCTGCCGCTGTCGAGTTGACGAAATCGACCGGGTCGGGATATATGGCTGCGAACTCGTTCATCAAGGTGGGCGACTGCCGCAACTGGTACTTTTGGTGATAGTCCTCAGCCAGGTAGAACGTGATGACCGGGATGATCTCGGTATAGACCCGACAGCCACATTCGGCTTCATACCGCCCCTGCGACGCCTGGGCCAGCCGGCGCTGCTCCTCGTCGTGGTAGAAAATGATGGAGGCGTATTGCCGCGACCAGGTTGGCCGGGCTGGATTGTGGCCAGCCCAAAATACATCCAGCAGTTCCTGGTACGAAATCCGGGTTGGGTCATACTCGATCTGGACCGTCTCGGTGTGATCGCCCAGATTGTAGTAGGTCGGGTTCTCGCTAGCGCCGCCGGCATACCCGACCCGGGTTCGTATCACACCGGGGAGACTCCCGAACCGGGAGTCGTGTCCCCAGAATCAGCCCATCGCGAACGTCGCTGTCGCGGTATCGGTGGAGCCAGCATCTATGGGAGAGATGGTGTAAAGGCGCAGGTATTCACCGTATCCCTCCCTCTTCAAATCCTCTTTGGGAATGAAACGCAGGGCGGCAGAGTTGATGCAGTAGCGTAAGCCAGTGGGCAGCGGGCCATCGTCAAAGACGTGCCCCAGGTGAGAGTCTCCGTAGCGGCTCCTCACCTCCACCCTGGGCATTCCGAGCGACCGGTCTTTAATCTCCACAATGTTCTCCGACTCCAGCGGTCTGGTGAAACTAGGCCAGCCAGTGCCGGAGCCGAACTTGTCCAGCGAACTAAAGAGCGGCTCCCCGGATACCACGTCCACGTAGACGCCTTCCTGGTGGTTGTCCCAATATTCGTTCTGGAAAGGGGGCTCTGTCCCGCTTTCCTGGGTGACGTGGTATTGCAGGGGTGTGAGCCTAGCTCTTAACTCGCTCTTGGATGACTTTTGCAAGTCCATCCAGGGCCTGGTCTCGCCATCGGAGGAACCAAGGAAAATCTCATTTGGGCCCGTTCCCGTCCCTGTTTCGGAATTTGTCGCGCCGTCCCGTGGCACAGGCTTGAAACGCGCCCAGGATGCCAGGCCAAAGATGGCGAGGGCGAGAAGCAGGGAGCCTATGGCAAGGACGCCAGGGAATTTGTCGGTCATAGTACACCTCACTTTACAATGCATTCGGTCGGCTTCTTACGTGTAAGCGTTCAGAAAGTAGGCGCTGTTGGGAGCATAGACAGCGCAGGTCGCCCCCAATTGGCAGCGTCACAGACATTGGCAAGATCATCCAGCACATTGCGCTGCTGTTGCTCGAAGGCAGCAACGACCATCATGATCCGTTCAGCAAAACGGCTACCTGCTTCGCTCCGAGTTCTGAAACAGGTCTTGCGTCAAAGTGCGGTGTGGCGATCCTGCCGTTCGCCTACCCTAGCCTCTGCACGCGAACGATCCGTTCCAGCACCAATTCCTGAACCGCTGATGGAATCTGTGCCCACTGCCTCGGAAAAAAGCATCTGTTCTGCCCGTGTTTCCTGAACCATATCGCTGTTACTGTATCATGCTCACATTTGAATGTCGTTAGAGAAACGTTAGAAACCGATTAGAATTCAACAAAAAAGAGCAGGGATTTTCCTCCTGACTGCTTACGTGAGCTAATCTGAAATGCAATCACCCCTTTTCCTATATAGCTCCAGGTGTGCAGATTACAGAAATGAACCACGCGGCGTATATGGGGCCGGGTGCTCGCAGACAAGCTGCTCGATCTTCTCAAGTCGAGCATTGACGCAGGCGCTGTTTGACAGCCTGGGAGAGCGCATATACAATCTGTCGAAGAAAGTGCATCTTGTGCCTCTCAGAGCAGAATTGGGAGGTTGTGCTTGTACCACATACGGGGAAATTGGACACCGCTATTAGAACAGATGTGCTTTTCGGCCAGCACAGCTCTGTTACATACGTCTGACTCCTAATCTGGATTTTGCAGATGAAGTTGG
>DAOTUB010000021.1:0-20531 GCA_034437455.1 Anaerolineae bacterium
TGGAAAAGAAAGCGAAAGTCGGCCGGGGTGGTGGGGTCGGCCGCGTGGATGCCAAAGAGCCAGGCGCATTCCCCGGCGGGCAAGTCGGCGTCCTCCACCGGCTCTCGCTCGTCCTCCTGCCGTTTGGCCCGCAAGTAGACGCCGTTCACGTATCCTTCGTGCAGACTGGGCGTGCGCACGTTGAGCCAACGGTTCTTGCCCAACTTGTCTCCCACCGTCCTGGGATCGTCCTGCACCTCCAGCACGGTCTGGTCCCTCACGTGCCAGACGATGTCGTTGTCGGTACTGGGACCCTCTCGCACGTTCAGGCCGATGGCGCTGTGGACGACCACGTAGGGGATCGGCTCACCAAGCGCGATTTCCTCGTAGAGACGCAGGTACCAGGCGGCGACGTAGCCCTCGATATCACCCGGCGTGCAGATGTGAAGCCACTGCCCCACCTGGCCCACTTTCGCCCGCACATCCCCCTCCGGCTCCAACGGCTCCAGCACCGCCCCGTCGTCCACCCGCGTGACGGGAGGGCGGTCGGTGGAAGGCGTGGGACGCACGTTCAAAAAGCCCACCTCCGGGCTGGTCACCTCCACCAGCACCTCGGCCTCGGGGAGGTCTTTATGCAGGCGCAAGTACCAGGCGGCGACGTACCCCTCGACGCCCTCCAACGTGCGAACGCGAAGCCACTGACCTTCTCGCCCCACCCTCGCCCGCACATCCTCCGCCGATCCCAGTGCCTCCAGCACCTGCCCATCGTCCAGCCGCGCGATGGGTGGCCAACGGGTGGAGGGGCTGGGGCGCATATTGAGAAAGCCTACCGTCGGGCTGTCCACCACCACCCGCACCTCGGCCTCCGCGATCTCCTCGTAGAGCCGCAGATACCAGGCGGCGACGTACCCCTCGATCCCTTCGGGCGTGCGGACGCGGAGCCACTCGCCTAACTGCCCCACCTTTGACCGCACAACCGGTTCCAGTTCCAGCGCCTCCAACACGGCGCCATCCTCCACCTGCGCGATGGGGGGCTGATCGACGGAGCGAGTGGGACGCACGTTCAGAAAACCCGCCTCCGGGCTGACCACCACCACCCGCGTTGCAGGCTCCGCGCTCTCCTCGTAGAGTCGCAGGTACAGGGCAGCGCCATACCCCTCGACGCCGCCCGGCGTGCGGACGCGGAGCCATTGATCCCCCTGCCCCGCCTTCGCCCGCACGTCCTCCTCCGGCTCCAACGACTCCAGCACCGTTCCATCGTCCACCCGCGTGATGGGGAGCCGCTCGACGGAAGGCGTCAGACGGATATTCAAAAAGCCCAACTCCGGGCTGACCACCTCCACCCGCACTCCAGGCGCGGGGGGCGCGGCGGCCCGCAGTCGGAAAGCCTGGATGAGTGGCAAGAGATCGTCGTCGATCACGGCGGCGGTAAACACACTGAAAAACGTCGGGCCGTGCGCCGCCAGCCGGTCGAGCCAGACCTGAAACTCCTCGGCGTCCATACGCTCGTTGCCGTACTCGTCGTGGTAGGGGCCGAGAATCGGATACAAGGGCGGGCGGTAGCCCCAACGGCGGCACCAGTACTTGTATTGGCCGTAGGTCCACTCGTCAATCACCTGCTGCGCCTGCCGATCGGGAGATACGGTGCTATCGGGCGGAAAGTACGAGCCATAGGACATGGGCATCAAGCCGCCCTTGCAGAACTGGTTCATCTGATCGTAGGGCAGCTCGCGATGGTGGGAGATGTTGGGATAAGAGCAATTGTACAGCTTGTGCAAGTCGAGTCTGGCGGTGCGAATGAATTGCCCCAGTTGTATAGCCGGCTCGAACCGATTGCGGCACCGGTCCGCCTCGGTATCGAAAACGAAACCCTGAAACCCATCCTGGAAGGCCCGCACGGCCACCCGGGCCTCCGCTTGTGGATCGTCCAGCAGCAGCCACATCCACGCAAAGGGAATCAGGCCCGCCTGCTCGATCCTCTGGGCGATCCTCTCCGTTCCAGAGTAATAATGCCTGCCGTGCGCCACCTTGTACAAGATGTGAGTCGCGCCCATCAGAGGCGCGATCCGCAGCGCCCGTTCCAATTCCTGCTCACGATAAGCCCACAACCCTTTGCCCTGTAACATTCTTTCCTCCTGTCCATATGTGATTGGTATCTGGAGTGTATCATACAACACAAAAAGCGCAACCGCCGTCAACGCGAGACATACTGGTTATCTCGAACGTAGAATCGCCAAGGGACCGTCACTGCCGTCTCATCTCCGCGCACGCCAACGCGGGGACCGGTGACGACGCCCTCGTCAGGTATAGAAGCGCCATTTTCCAGGAACAGGAGAGCATCGGAAGCGCACAGGTCAAGACCATCGAACCCCCGATCAATCCCAAGCGCCTGGCACAACCGGGCCGGGCCGCTGGTCAGCGGAAGATCTGAGCGTCCGCCTCGTCGGACTCGCATCTCCTCGATTCCCTCCAACGGCTTCAGGGCGCGGACGAGTACCGCCGCCGGGTAGCCCTCCCGCTCGGTGACGATGTTGAAGCAGTGGTGCATCCCGTAAACCAAGTAAACGAAAGCGTGGCCTGATATCCTTATTCGTTCATGTGTGCATTATACAACCAGACGCTGCCGTACTCGAGTAACTTGCGTTGATGTTAACGTAGCAGACTGAACGACAAAGGCTTCGTCCTTATGTTTCTGTCTCTTGAAGCGGGGGGCCGACGATACGCTTTCTGTACGTGACTTTATCCCTCGAGTTGTATCTTCTCAATAAACCGGGGACTTGTTCGTAGTAGGCGCTTCAGCGCCCCTAAAAGCGCACTGAAGTGCGCACTACGAACAGATTCACCCCAAGTTATTGAGAAGATACCTCGAGTTGCCCAAGCAGCTCTGCCGGTGTCAAGACAGGCATCATCGCAGCCTGGAAGCCATCCTTGTCCCGGGTCAAAATCGCGTCAAGACCTGCAAGATTGGCACAGGCGATCTGTAGATTGTCCTCAAAGTCGTTCCCTGGCAATGCTTCTGCCTGCTCCAGAGCCTGCAGGTCCACTGTACAGATCTCAAATGCTTCCAGGCAGATACGCACTGCTGCGCGAGCAATGTCCAGCGTGGTCAACCGGCGAGCAATATAGAAAATGTCTGCGATGGTGCAAGCCGTGATATGCCCAACGACCTGTGCCTCATCACTGGCTCGCCAAGCGGCGCTAGATTGCGTAACCCAAGGATCGCGATTCAACAAAACATCGAGCAGGACGTTAGTATCGAATAAGACGTGCATCAGCCATACTTCTCCATACGGCGCTCCCCCAGCCACTGTTGAATTTCAGCACCGGATGGGGCGGGCTGGCTTGTAGCTAAGAGTCCCAATGCCCTTTCCAGGGTCTTGCGTCTGGGTCGAGAGGGAAAAACCTCCGCTGCCAAGGTGTTGATGACATCCCGCACCAGGGCAAACCGTCTGTCTTGTGGCCATTGACGAACTGTTTTGAGAACAATCTCGTAACTATTTGCTTGAAGGGTATCCATTTCCACTTCCTCCGATGCAAAAAGAACTTACTGCACATGATGGAGAGTGTATCACACAACGCGAAAAGCACAACTACTGTCAACGCGAGACATGCCGACTATCCCGAACATAGAACCGCCAGGGAATAGTCACCGCTACTTTGTCCCCTCGCACACCAATGCGGGAGCCAGTGGCGACGGCTCCGCCCGGTATGGGAGCGTCCTCTTCCAGGAACAGGAGAGCATCGGAAGCGCACAGGTCAACACCATCGAACCCCCGATCAATCCCAAGCGCCTGGCACAACCGGGCCGGGCCGCTGGTCAACGGAAGGTCCGAGCGTATCTTCTCAATAAACCGGGGGCTTGTTCGTAGTAGGCGCTTCAGCGCCCCTAAAAACGCACTGAAGTGCGCACTACGAACAGATTCACCCCAAGTTATTGAGAAGATAGGTCCGAGCGACCGCCTCGCCGCTCCCGCATCTCCTCGATTCCCTCCAACGGCTCCAGGGCGCGGACGAGCACCGCCGCCGGGTAGCCCTCCCGCTCGGTGACGACGTTGAAGCAGTGATGCATTCCGTAAATCAAGTACACGTACGCGTGGCCCGGCGGGCCGTACATCGGAGCGTTGCGCTCGGTAGGGCCGCAACTGGCGTGCGATGCCTGATCCTTCTCTCCGATATACGCTTCGACCTCGACAATGCGCCCAGAGAGACGCTGCTCTTTGAACACGCGCACCAACCGTCGCCCCAGCAACTCGCGGGCGACGACGAGCGTATCACGGGCGAAAAAATCTTGACCCAGACGAGCCATCGTCTCACTGTTGGAAACGAGGGTCACGCTCCAGCGTCAAGCGCACTCCCTTCATCAGACGCACGCGCGGCTCGTAGCCCAACAACCTGCGCGCAGCGGTAATATCGGCGCAGAGCCGGGTGACGCCGCCACTCTCAGCAGGGCTGTGAAGCACCTCCACCTCACGTCCCACCACCTCTGCCACCAGTGCCACCAGTTTGTTGATGCTCGTCTCGCGCCCGCTGCCCACGTTGATGATGCGGCGATCGACGTCAGAGGCGGTAGCCGCCGCCACCAGCGCCTCCACCACGTCGTCCACGTAGACGAAATCGCGGGTCTGCCCACCGCCGCCAAAGATGACGAGCGAGCCCCCCTGCTGCGCCTGCTGCAAAAAGCGCGGCACCACCGGTGGATGAGAGACGGGCAAGTTCTGACCTGGCCCGTAGGCGTTAAAGACGCGCAGGCTCACCGTCTCGATGCCCCACAGGGCGCCGATGGTGCGGACGTAATACTCGGCAGCCAGCTTGCTCACGGCGTAGGGGGATTGAGGATTGGGAGACTGATCCTCCCGCACCGGCTGATGGGCCTGCTCCCCGTAGACAGCGCCGGAGGAGGTGAGGACCACCCGGCGCACCCCGACGTCGCGCATCGCCTCCATCACGCTGACCGTCCCGCCGACGTTGACTTCGTTGTATTCACGGGGATAGAGGATCGATTCGGAAACCTGGACCCGCGCGGCCAGATGATAGACACAGTCCACGTCCTGCAAGAGCGTCCACAACTTGGGTCGATCGGCCACGTCGCCGCGCGTAAAGAGCACTCCTTCTCGCAGTCGCGCGCGATCTCCTGAGCTGAGGTCGTCGATGACCCGCACCTGATGCCCATCGAGATCGAGCCGGTTGGCCAGAGCAGCGCCCAGAAATCCAGCGCCACCGGTGATGAGAAAATTCACGTTGCCTCCAGGTAGTTGTCAGTTGTTAGTTGCCAGCGCCCAGCTTACCTACTGCCTGCTATTATACCACGACCCGCCTAAATCTGGCGAATTGACACCTTGCATCGCCTGCGGTATACTCCCTCCACACATGACGCGAGATTACCTTACCGAACTACTGACAACCTACTGGTTCGCCCCGCCGGTGGCGCTGTGGCGGGCGGTCGAGTTGCGCGTGGCAGCGGAGGAGCAATACGAACGCCCGCTGCTCGACCTGGGCTGCGGCGACGGGCTGATCGCCCAGGCGCTATTTGGAATGGAGGGCTACGTGGACGTGGGGTTCGATCCGTGGGCGGAGCAACTACGCCGGGCGGCCCGCTCAAATGTCTACCGCCACCTGGATCTGGCCGACGGACACCGACTGCCCTACGCCGACGGCGTCTTTGCCACCATCTTTAGCAATTCGGTCCTGGAGCACATTCCAGAGGTGGAGCCGGTTCTACGCGAGGCGGGGCGCGTCCTTCGACCCGGTGGACGCTTCGTCTTTACTGTCCCCTCCGACGCCTTTCGCCGCCTGCTCGACGGCTATGCCCGCCGAATGGCCGCCGGAGACGCGCCAGGGGCCGAAGCGTACGCCGCCGCCGTGGACGCCCAACTGGAACATCATCACTACCACACGCCAGAGGAATGGCGCGACCTGCTGGTCGCCGCCGGGATGACGTTGGTCAAAGCGCGCTACTACATCCCGGAAACAGTCGAGCGGCTGTGGGATCGGATGAACGTTCGCTACGGCATCGGGCAACGGCGGACAGCGTGGGGGTTGCTCGTCTCGCCCCGGCTGCGGCGTTTGGGCTATCAAGCACTCCTGCGCCGCGTCGTCGTGCGCCGCCTCAGCCGCCGGTGGCGCCCTTACTACGAGATGGATGTCCCACCTGGCGAGAGGGGCGGCGGCTTGCTCGTCGTGGCTCGAAAGGAAACATGACAAATCTCAAATCTCAAATTCTTCACTCCGTCGAACCTGACAACTGGGATGATTTTGTTGCTAGACACACCAACAGTCACATCCTCCAGACCCACTCCTGGGGCGCGCTCAAATCGCAATTCGGGTGGGCCGACGAGCGCGTAGGGCTGAGCCGGGATGACAAATTGGTCGCCGGGGCACAAGTGCTCTACCGGCGGCTGCCAGCCGGCCTGGGCCGTCTGGCCTACGTCCCGAAAGGTCCACTGGTGGATTGGGACGACGAGGAACAGTCGACGGCGCTCCTGGCCGCCCTCGACCGCGCCGCCCGATCCCAGGGAGCCGTCGCTCTCACCGTCGAACCCGACCTCCCCGATCAGCCTCGCCACCGGGAGCGACTGCGCGCGCTCGGCTTTCGCCCCGCCCTCTTCGACGCCGTCCAGCCCCGCCGCACGCTCGTCGTGGACATCTCTCCCGACGAGGACGAGATCTTACAAGCGATGAAATCCAAGACCCGCTACAACGTGCGCCTGGCAGGTCGCCGGGGCGTGACGGTGCGAGAGGCCGGCGAGGCCGATCTGCCGGCCTTTCACGCGCTGATGGGCACAACCGCCGAGCGGGACGAGTTCGGCGTCCACACCCCGGCCTATTATGAGGCCGCCTACCGGCTGTTCACACCGCGGGACCACGCAAGGCTATTGCTGGCCGAGGTAGAAGGAAAAGCAGTAGCCGCATTGATGATCTTTGCGCTCCCGCCGCGATCCTGGTACTTTTACGGGGCCTCGGGCAACGCCCACCGCGAAAAGATGCCCACTTACCTGCTCCAGTGGGAGGCGATTCGTTGGGCCAAATCCATCGACTGCACCACCTACGACCTGTGGGGCGTCCCCGACGAGGACAGGGAGAAACTGGAGGCCGAGTTCACGCAGCGCGGCGACGGACTCTGGTCCGTCTACCGCTTCAAGCGCGGCTTTGGCGGACGACTGGTGCGCAGCGTGGGCGCGTGGGATCGAGTCTACGCTCCTCTGCGATACTGGCTATTGACTATCGGTTATCGACTACTGAACCGATGAGATTACACATCACGCATCACGCATCACGCACCGATTGGAACACGGCGCTGGCCCAGCTCCCCGCCGCCCATGTCCTCCAGACCTGGGAATGGGGCGATTTCAAATCGCGCTATGGGTGGCGGCCGGCCCGCTACCTCTGGAAGGAAGAAGGCCGACCCTGCGCGGCAGCCTCGGCGCTGACCCGGCGACTGGGCCGCCTGCCGACAGCAACGATGTACGTGCCCAAAGGACCAGCCCTGGATTATGAGAACTCGGCCCTCCTGGAGCAAGTCCTGGCCCATCTGGAGAACACGGCCCGGCAAGAGCGGGCGCTGTTCGTCAAAATAGACCCCGACGTGGAAGCCGATACCGCCACAGGGGAAGCGGTCGTGGAGACGCTCCGCCGCCGCGGCTGGCGCGCCTCACGGGAGCAGATCCAATTCCGCAACACCGTTCTACTCGACCTGACCCCTGAACCAGACGAACTGCTGGCGGCGATGAAGTCCAAGTGGCGCTACAACGTGCGGCTGGCCAAGCGCAAAGGGGTGACGGTGCGCCAGGGACAGCTCGCCGATCTGTCGCTGTTGTACGAGATGTACGCCAGGACCGCAGCCCGCGACGACTTTGTGATCCGCCCTGAAGCCTATTATCGCGACGCCTGGGGCGCGTTCATCGAAGCGGGCCTGGCCCAGCCATTGATCGCCGAGGCAGAAGGGGAAGCAATAGCTATGGTGATCATTTTCCAATTTGCAGAGCGAGCGTGGTACATGTACGGCGCCTCTCGCAACGTCCACCGCGAAAAGATGCCGAACAACCTGTTGCAGTGGGAAGCGATGCAGTGGGCGCGGGAGCAAGGCTGCACAGTCTATGATATGTGGGGTGCGCCGGACGAACTGGACGAATCGGACCCAATGTGGGGAGTGTACCGCTTCAAGGCAGGGTTCGGCGGAGAGTTTGTGAGACACATCGGCGCCTGGGACTATCCAACCTCGCGGCCCGGCTATTGGCTCTACACCGTCGCGATACCCTGCGTGCTGGCGGCGATGCGCTGGCGATACCGGCACAGATCGACCGGAAATAATTAGCAATACAACACATCAAGCGACAGGAGACCATAATGAACGATATGACACCTTTGCGCCTGGCCACCCGCGCCGTCCACACCGGCAGGCCCAGTCAACCCCCTGATTATATCCCCACCGTCACACCGATCCACCCCTCGGTCACGTACCAATACAAAAGCATGGACGATCTGGACGCGGTCTTTGACGGGACGCGCCAGGGATACGTCTACACCCGCTATGGCAATCCCACGGTCACCGCGCTGGAAGAAGCAGTCGCCGCACTGGAGGAGGGAGAAACCGCCCTGGCTTTTGCCTCCGGGATGGCGGCCATCCACGCCGTCCTGCTGGCGACGGGAGCGCGGGCCGGTTCAGCAGTAGTCGCCGCGCAGGACATCTATGGCGCGACGTATGCCCTGCTGAGCCAACTGATGCACTCCCAGGGAGTCACGGTGCGCTTTGTGGACGTGGCCGACCTGGAGGCGGTGGAGGCCGCCTGCGCTGAGCTAAAGCCGGTCACCCTGCTGGCAGAGACCATCTCCAACCCCCTGCTCAAGATAGCCGACCTGCTGGCATTGGCCGACGTGGCCCATCAGCACGGAGCCGCCCTGCTGGTGGACAATACCTTCGCCACCCCCTGCCTGGCGCAGCCGCTGAGCCTGGGAACGGACGTGGTGATCCATTCCACCACCAAGTACCTGGGCGGCCACGGCGACGTGCTGAGCGGGGTCGTGGTCACTTCGGAGGAGCGGTGGGCGGAACTGTTCGAGATCCTCAAGATGACGGGCGCCAATCTGGGGCCGCAGGAGGCCTGGCTGGTGCTGCGGGGGATCAGGACCCTGCCGCTGCGGATGCGCCAACATTCCG
Organism: Anaerolineae bacterium; assembly: GCA_034437455.1. GTDB lineage: Bacteria > Chloroflexota > Anaerolineae > B4-G1 > B4-G1 > DAOTUB01. The sequence goes on from DAOTUB010000021.1 coordinate 9,134, forward strand.
AGAACGCCCTGGCCGTGGCCCGCTGGCTGGAGCAGCATCCCCAGGTGAGCCGGGTCTATTATCCCGGCCTCCCGTCCCACCCCCAGCACGAACTAGCAAAGCGGCTCTTCCAGGAGCAAGGATATGGGGGCATGGTGGCCTTCGACCTGGCCGGGGCGGACCGGCGCCAGGTTTTCCGCTTTTTCGAGGCGCTGCGCCTCTGCATACCCGTCACCACGCTGGGCGACGTCTACACCCTGGTCCTCTACCCGGCCCACTCCTCCCACCGCGCGTTGAGTTCCGAGGAGCGGGCGCGTATCGGCATCGGCGATGGGCTGGTGCGCATGTCGGTGGGGATCGAGGCTGTGGAGGATCTGCTGAACGATTTGGAGCAGGCATTAGACGCGATATAATCAGACGAACCGCTCCATTCAGGAGGGAATCATGAAATTCGATCTGGTGTTTGAAGGCGGCGGCGCCAAAGGGACGGTCTTTGTCGGCGCCATCGAGGTGTTTGAGAACGAAGGGTGCGAATTCGACCGGCTGCTGGGCACATCGGCCGGAGCGATCACGGCCACCCTCCTCGCAGCCGGATACAACAGCCAGGAACTGCTCCAAGTGCTGGCAGAAACCGTGGACGGCAAACCCGTCTTTACGCAATTCCTGGGCACGCCCCCGCCATTCACGGAGGAAGACATCCGCAAGAGCACGATTCGCGCTTTCCTGGAGAGTGTCGATTTCTCCTTACTCCCTGATTTTATCGAAGAGAAGCTGGATGAACGGATCGTGCGCACGCTGGCGACGCAGCCCCGCTTTCGCCATCTCTTCTCGTTCATCGAACGGGGCGGCTGGTATGCGGCCGATGCCTTCCTCGACTGGATGCGGCAAAAGCTGGACGACGTCTACGCAAAACAGGTAGAGAAGGGCACCATCGAGGCCCAGCCGCGTTCTTTCGGTGACATGAATCTGGACGAGTTCCACCACGCCACCGGGCGGGAATTGACAGTGGTCGCATCTGATACCACCGCCGAACGGATGCTGGTGTTGAACCATCGCACGGCGCCGCGCTGCCCGGTCGTTTGGGCGGCGCGTATGTCGATGAGCGTGCCGCTGTTGTGGCAGGAGGTGAGGTGGCAACCCGATTGGGGCGCCTATCAAAGCCAAACTATCACGGGGCACGCCATCGTGGACGGCGGGCTGCTCTCCAATTTTCCCATCGAGCTGTTTGTCTCCGACGATAAGCAGGTGGTCGACGTGATGGGACCGAAGCAATCGGGAAACGTGCTGGGCTTTTTGATCGACGAGTCGCTCCCGGTGACGGGCGCACCGGAGAAAGCCGCCCCCGCCCAGGCGCTTGACCTATCCAAACTGCCAACCGTCCAGCGCATCCACCAACTGATCAACACGACCACGTCGGCGCACGATAAAGCCGTCATCGAAGCGTTCGAGCGGATGGTCGTGCGTCTGCCCGCCAAGGGATACGGCACCACCGAGTTCGACATGAGCGTCGCCAGACAACAGGCGTTGGTCGAGGCCGGACGCCAACAGATGCGGCGCTTCTTTGACGAGCATCCCACCGCTGCCCGGCCCGCGGGCGACGTTCCCTTTGGCATCCCATCGACCGATGCGGCTACCAGCATCGCCAACCGGCGCGCGCTCAAGATGCTGGAGTGGTAACCTATCGAGATACACCTTGTACCTTTCAAATCATTGACAAAGGATTGAAGTTATGGTATAACTTTTATATGGAGACCACAATTCACATCATGGGCCAGAAAATCCGTCAACTGCGACTGGATAGTCGGCTCACGTTGGAAGGAGCAGCAGAGCGAGTGGGTTGTACCCCTGGCTTTCTCTCGCAGATTGAGAGAAATCAGGCTGTGCCTTCCATCACCATGCTTTACGCCATCGCCCAGGCATTCGGCGTCAAAGTGACCCACTTCTTCCCCCGCATCATCTCTGGCGCCAAAGTCGTCCGAGCCGATGAACGCGAGACATTTCGTTTTGAAGGTTCCGCCATCACCTACACCCCCCTCTCGGCCAGTTTTCACGAGCGAAAACTCGAGCCGCTGCTGGTACACATCGATCCTGTGGAAGGGACCTTGCCATCCGACGAGTTCCGCTCCCATCCCGGCGAAGAGTTCTACCATGTGTTGGAGGGAACTTTGCGTATGCAGGTAGGCGGCGAGATCTACGATCTCAACCCAGGCGACAGCCTTCATTTCAAATCTACGGTGGAGCACCGTATGGAGAACCCAAGCGACAGCCCAACGCTGGCCCTTTGCGCGCTCACGCCACCTGTCTTTTAGTTTTGCATGACGCGGATTCATTTTTCTGCGGATTGCGCCATAACATAGCGAGGTCAAGTCGTGCAAGAGTTAGGGAAACGTCTCAGGGCCTTGCGCAATGAGCGAGGACTGACCCTGGCCCAGTTAGGCCGCCAGGTCAGTTTATCGGCCAGTTATCTGTCTCAGATCGAGCGGGGCCTTGCCATACCCTCCCTGCCCAAGCTGACGACCATCGCGAATATACTGGGCGTGGAGGTAAGGCATTTTTTCGAGGAAGACGTCTCCTCTCCCCGCCCCACCCGGTCGAACCAGGGGAGACGGCTCAAGAACACAACCGACGTCGTCGTGGAGCTTTTGTCGGCGGATCCAACGGACAAACAGATTCAACCATACCGCCTGGTATGCCAGCCAGGCACGTCCAGAGACCGCTCTCCCACGTATCCGGGAGAAGAGTTTGGCCTGATCCTCAAAGGCGAGTTGACAGTCACGGTGGGCAAGGAGACCTTTGTACTCGAGGCCGGGGACAGCATTCACTACGAAACGCTCCAACCGCACTCCTGGCGCAACGAGGGAGATGAAGCGTGTGTGGCGATATGGACTGCCTCGCCCCCTATCTCAGAAGCCGAGCTTACAGAATAGGATTGCTATCAAGAAAAGGAGGTGCTAACGTAAAAGATTTGTTGATCCGTTAAATATAGGTTTGAATGACCGTTTCTAAAGCAAAGGAGGAGCAAATGAAAGTCTTACGTGTTCTGAGTGCCCTCATGGCACTGATCATGGTCCTCAGCCTGGTGGTATCGTGCGCGCCGCCAGCGACGCCTGAGCCGACCGAAAAAGCGCCTGAACCAGCAGCGACCGAACCGGCGGCGACTGAACCGGCGGCGACTGAACCAGCACCGACTGAACCGCCGCCAACTGAAGCACCGCCGACCGAACCACCGCCGCCAGAGAAACGCGCCCTCCGCATCACCTTTGCCTGGCCCACTTACATTGATCCTGCGGTAGGCTCTGACTTTTCCAGCACATCCTCTCTATGCAACCTGTACGACACGCTCGTCTTTCCCAACACCGAGGGTGGGGTCGATCCCCACCTGGCGGAGAGCTGGGACGTTTCCGACGACGGTCTGACCTGGACCTTTCACCTCAAGAAAGGGGTCAAATTCCACAACGGGAGCGAGCTGACGGCCAGCGACGTCGCTTTCAGCATGAACCGACTCCTGGAGATCGGCGAGGGACTCGCCTACGTCTTTCTCGGCACTGTCGACAGCACCACCGCCGTTGACGACTACACCGTCGAATTCAAACTCACACAGCCGAGCGGCCTCTTTCTTATCAGCCTGATCCGCCTGTACGTCGCCGACGAAGAGGAAGTGATGGCGAACATCGTCACGCCCGGACCCTACGGCGACAATGGTGACTATGGCAAAGAGTACCTGCTGACCCATGACGCAGGTTCCGGGCCGTACCAGGTCAAAGAGTTCCCGCTGGAAGAATACCTGCTGATGGAAAAGTACGACGACTGGTTCGGCACGTTCGGAACGAACGCGCCCGACGAGGTACGCTTCATCGCCACCACCGAGGCCGCCACCGTGCGGACGATGATGTCGCGGCAGGAGCTAGAGATCACCGACCAGTGGCAGACCATCGAGGCGCTGGAGGCGCTGCAAGAGGTGGAAGGGGTTGATGTAGCCGCCTTCCCGGTGCTCACCGAGTTCTATTACATGGTCCACACCAAAAAGCCGCCCACCGACGACGTTCACTTCCGCCGGGCCATGGCCTACACCTTTGACTATGACGCCGCCGTCGGCCTGGAGTGGGAGGGGACACAGCAATCACAGGGACCGGTCCCGGCGATCACGGCCGGCCACAACCCGGACGTCTTTGTCTTCCACCGCGATCTCGACAAAGCGCGGGAGGAACTGGCCCAGTCCAGATACGCGGATCAGCTCGACGACTATCCGGTCGAGGTCCACTGGTGCACCGAGGTGCCTGCCGAGGAGAAATTCGCCCTCCTCTTCCAGGCCAACATGGCCGATGTGGGCATCTCTGTCAACATCGTTTCTACCCCGTGGATGTCCATGGTCGAGGAAGGAGCAGCCGTCGACACCAGCCCTCACATCCAGACCACCTACGTCTCGGCTGACTTCCCGGAAGCAGGTTCCCTGCTGAAGGTGCGCTATCACTCCGACGCCGCCCCCACCTGGTCGCAGAACGAGTGGCTGCTGGACGAGGAGCTGGACCAGATGATCGACGACGCCCTCGTCACGGTGGACGAAGAGGAGCGGTACGCCAAGTACATGGAGTTGCAGGACTATATCGTGGATCTCTGCCCCACCCTCTTCCTGTACGATCAGGTTCAGAAGCACGCCTACCAGTCGGCCTACGTCGATTGGCCCGCCGCGCGCGGCGAGGTGATCCCGGTGATGGGCTACACCATGTTCGCGCCTACGATCAATGTGACCGGACCATAAGCGGTCTACATGAGCAACCTTGCGAAGGTTCTAGAACCTTCGCAAGGTTGCTCCAATTTTCAATCGGAGAAGACATGAATCTCGCGTCCTTTTTAATTCGTCGCATCGCGCATTCGATCTTTGTGCTGCTGGGTCTTTCGATCGTGATCTTTGGCATCTCTCGCATCATGCCCGGCGACCCGGCGCGGATGGCGGTGGGAGCCAGGGCGCCCCAGTGGGTCGTGGACAATCTGCGCGAGCAGATGCACCTCGACGAGCCGCTCTACGCCCAATACTACTATTGGCTGCGCGACGCCTTGCAGGGCGACTTTGGCATCTCGCTGGTGACGCGGCGCCCCGTGGCCGACGACATCAAAGAGTTCTTCCCGGCGACCTTCGAGCTGACCCTCTTTGCCGGGATCATTATGGGCGGGGCGGGCATCCTTCTGGGAACGATCTCGGCCCAGCACAAGGATAAGTGGATCGATAACGTCCTGCGCGTCGTCTCCTACCTCGGCGTGGTGACGCCCTCTTTCGTCTTTGCCATCCTCTTCCTGCTCCTCTTTGGGATGACGTTGAACTGGATGCCGACGATGGGCCGGCTCAGCCAGGACATCTCGCGCCCACCCGTCGTCACCGGCCTCGTCACCCTCGACGCGCTGCTGGCGGGCGATCCGGCGGCCTCTCTCGACGCGCTCTGGCACATGATCCTACCCGGGCTCGCGCTCGCGATGAGCGGGCTGGCACAGGAGGCGCGCATCACCCGCTCGACGATGGCGGACAACCTGACGAAGGATTACATCGCCTCGGCGCGCTCGCTCGGCATCCCGGAGCGGGTGATCATGCGGCGGTTCCTGCTCAAGCCCTCGCTGATTCCGACTGTCTCGATCCTGGGGCTTGACTTTGCCGGGACGATGAGCAACGCCTTCCTGGTCGAGCTGATCTTTAACTGGCCGGGGATCTCGCGCTACGGCATCAACGCCATGCTGCGCAAGGATTTGAACGCCATCGCCGCCGTCATCCTGATCCTGGGCGTCGTCTTTATCGTCGTCAACATCCTGGTCGACCTCACCGTCGCCCAGCTCGATCCCCGGATTCGGCTGGCTCCAGGGAGGGGGGAATGACATGACCGCACAGACACAAACTACAACGCTGGCCCGCAGCAAGCTGGCCGAAAACCTGGGCCGCAGTTGGTACAAGTTCTCGCGCAATCCGCTCTCCATCGTCGGGTTGGGCGCGGTCTCGCTCGTCGTATTCCTGGCTGTTTTCGCCCCACTCGTCGCCCCCCACCCCGAGGCGGCGGGCAAGTTCGTCGATTTCGAAAACGCCAGCATCGCCCCCTGCTGGCGCTATCCCTTTGGGACGGACGTCATCGGTCGAGACATTATGAGCCGCGTCTTTTTCGGCTTTCGTTTCTCGCTCACGATGGGGGTCGTCGTGCTGGCGCTCGTTGTCCCGCCGGGAGTGACGCTGGGACTGATCGCCGGGTATAATCAGGGGACCTGGCTGGAGACGGTCATCATGCGCGTCACCGACATATTCCTGGCCGTGCCGCCGCTGGTGCTGGCGCTGGCCATCGCCTCGGTGCTCACGCCGAACCTGTTCAACGCGATGGTCGCCGTCTCGTTGATGTGGTGGCCCTGGTACACGCGGCTCGTCTACGGGCTGGCCTCGACACTGCGAAACGAGTTTTTCGTCAGCTCGGCCGAGACGCTCGGAGCGAGCAAGGCCCACATCATCTTTCGCGAGATTCTGCCCAACTGCATCTCGCCCATTTTCACCAAGATGAGCCTCGATATAGGGTGGGTCATTCTGATCGGCTCGTCGCTCAGTTTCGTGGGGCTGGGGGTGCAGCCGCCCAAGCCCGGCCTGGGCACGATGGTCGCCGACGGGGCCAAGTACCTGCCGGACCAGTGGTGGATCTCGGTCTTTCCCGCCCTGGCTATCGTCGTCGTCGTCCTCAGCTTCAACCTGCTGGGCGACGGCCTGCGCGACATGTTCGCCGCTGAGGAGGTCTGAGATGACTCCACTGCTCGAGATCAAGGACCTGCACGTTCACTTTGACGTCTACGGCGGCACGCTCCGCGTCCTCGACGGGGTGAATTTCGTCGTGCAGAGCGGGCAGCGGGTCGGCCTCGTCGGCGAGACCGGCTGCGGCAAGACGACGACGATGAAGTCGATCCTGCGTATCCTGCCCACTCCGCCCGCCCGGATCCCCCAGGGCGAGATCTATTTCAAGGGCCAGGACGTCCTCAAGATGAAAAAGAGCGACCTGCAACGGATCCGGAGCGAGGGCATCTCGATGATCTTTCAGGATCCGACGGCGGCGCTCAATCCGGTCTTTACCATCGGCCAGCAATTGGAGGCCGTAGTGAGACATTCGATGGAGGGCGGCAAGCTGTCCAAAGGGGAGATCCGGGAGCAGGCGCTCGTTCCCCTGCGCGAGGTCTCGCTGCCCGATCCGGAGCGGATGCTCGATAGCTACCCGATCCAGCTCAGCGGCGGGATGCGGCAGCGGGTCTGCATCGCGATGGCGCTGGTCGCCAGCCGCGAGCTGCTCATCGCCGACGAGCCGGGCACCTCGCTCGACGTCACCATCGAAGACCAGATTTTGCGGCTGCTGCGCCGGTTGGTCGAGGAAAAGAACGTCTCCGTCATCCTCATCACCCACACGCTGGGCGTGGTGCGCGAGACGACCGACCGGGTGTACGTGATGTACGCCGGGAACATGGTCGAGGTGGCCGACACGGAGGAACTTTTCGCCAACCCGCTCCATCCCTACACCCACGGACTGATGGCCGCCGTCCCCCGACTGACCGGCGGCGGCGTCTCCGACGGCATCCCGGGCCGCATCCCTGATTACGCCAACCCGCCGCCCGGCTGCCGCTTTCACCCGCGCTGCGAGCGCGCGATGGATATTTGCCGGGAAGAAAAACCGGCCTTTTACAGTAAGCGAAGCGGCGCGAACACCGACCACGAGGTCGCCTGTTTCCTCTACCGGGACGGTCAAACATGAACCGAGATGACATTCTGACGGCCACGGATCTGAAAAAATATTTCGTCATCGGGCACAGCGATCTCCTGAGGCAAAACCCGATCACCGTCAAGGCGGTGGACGGCGTCTCGTTCGCCGTGCGCGAGGGCGAGACGCTCGGCCTGGTCGGCGAGTCCGGCTCTGGCAAGAGCACCGTCGCCTACACGACCATCGGCATGTACCGGCCCAGCGCGGGCACGATCCGCTTCCGGGGGCGGGACCTCTTCGAGGGGAGCAAGCCGCGCTCCCTGGCGCTCAAGAAAGAGATTCAGATCGTCTTCCAGGACCCCGGCTCGTCGCTCAACCCCCGGCGGACGATCAAGCAGATCCTCGAACTGCCGCTCCGGATTCACCGGCGGAACGAGGACCGGCTGGAGCAGGTCGTCCGGCTGCTGGAGATGGTCGAGCTGCCGCCGGATTACGCATTTAAGTATCCGCAGATGTTGGGCGGCGGCGAGAAGCAGATGATCGCCATCGCCCGCGCGCTCGCCACCGATCCCGCCTTCATCATCCTCGACGAGCCGACGTCCGCGCTCGACGTCTCGATCCAGGGCAAGATCATCAACCTCCTCATGCAGTTGCAGGACGAGTTCAATCTCTCCTACCTCTTTATCACCCACGACCTGAGCCTGATGCGCAACGTCGCCTCGCGGGTGGCGATCATGTACCTGGGCAAGATCTGCGAGGTGGCTCGGACGGCCGAGTTCTTCCGCCGGCCCTACCACCCCTACACCCAGATGCTCCTCTCCTCCATCCCCGTCATCTCGGAGGAGGAGGAAAAGCTCAAGCCGAAACGGGTCGTCTCGACCGGCGAGATTCCGAGTCCGGTCAACGTGCCCGGTGGGTGCAGCTTTCATATGCGCTGCCCGGCGCGGATGGAGGTCTGTTCGCGGGTGGACCCGGTGATGGTCGAGGTGGAGGAGGGGCATACGGTGCGGTGTCATTTGTATGAACAGGGGATTGGCGTGCAAGCGCAATAAGCGGTATACTTGTAGATGAATCAAGTTTTGCCTGATAAATGTGGAGAATGACCATGTTTGAAGAGGCTATTGATACAATCGGGCAGCCCGCTCACCGTTGAATTGCTCGACGACAGCCGCGATAGGGGGCAACGGTTGGTCAATTGTGCTATTGACTGCGTTGTGCTAAAATTCAACGTAACATACGGAAAGCTCTGACTATTGCGCTGGCGGTGTATGAGAAGAGAGAGTGAAATGTGGAATGGAACGATGAGAAGCAAGCTCAACTAGATGCACTGCGCGCCACTGAGTTGACCGGCTCGCTGGATGAAGCAAGCGAGGCAGAATTGACCACGCTAATCGAGGCTCTCGAAACAGAAGAACAGGAGCGATTAGCGCCTGCGTTGGCCCAGATGCAGGCGGAGCAAACCGAGTTGCGCCGGCAGGTAGCAGCAAGCGAAACCGCGAACGAGCAACTGGCGCTCCTGGCCGCACAACAGGAACAATGGCTGGCCGATGCACGGCGATTGTTGAGCGACCTGCAGCGTCGCCACCAGGCCATTCGACGAGCATATCAGCACGTCACGGGCGAGCCGTTATTGGCAGCAGGGGGTAGTGGTTACATATTAACTGATAGAACACCACACTGTGTTGTAGTAGTGGAGATACAGCTTCAGCACCGCTTCGTGATAAACGTCGGACTTGGAGAACGATAGCGTTTTCCGCACAAATCGAGCCAGTCTCTGTCGTAATGTGTTGTTCCAACGTTCCACGTGAGATGTTTCGCCGCTCTCTTTGCCTACACATTGGTGCGTGTGGCTTGGAAAGACTTTCTGGCAAATTTCCCAGAAGTCGCTGTACGAGCAGCACTTCTTGTATGTAGCTGGGATTCGCTTCCATAGCTCCCGACAACTCCGCTCACTGCGGTCGCCAACGAAATGAGCCACTACTTGACGAGTGCGACGACACAGAGCGATCCATATCCACCGTTTATTGCTTTTTCTGAACACAAATGACCATAATTCATCCAATTCCAACACATCATCTGCTTTCGCCGTTTCCAAAGTGTCAGCCAAGTCAGGCAAATCAGCGGCTTTCTCTAGGATCCAGCGTGCCAACGTCTGGCGCGCTATTCCAAAGATGCGCTCAATGCCGCGCATACTGGCCCGCTCCCGATAGGCGCGCAGGACAAATTCCTTGACGAACTCGGGATAAGAGCAGCTTTGTGGTTCCAGCGTTCCATAGGCATCACAATCAAGGCAATGAAACTTCTGCTTACCTTTGTAGTCTGTACCGTTCTTGACTATGTTCATACTGTTGCATTTTGTGCAGCGATGCGTGATAATACACTGGATCATGATGGTGTTCCTCCTGGTCAGTTTTTCGACACAGAATACCATTTGGAACGCCATCAGTCAACATGTAACCACTACCCAGAAAAAGATATTCGCGAGCACAAAGAATACGTGGTCGATGTGCTCAAGGCGGGAGAATGGACCCGAATGGCCCCACTGCCGCAGCTCTTGAAAGCGTATGCAACCTATAGCTCCTGAAGCCGAATGGAAAATCTGGTACCAGGACACGTTTGATCGAGAATGTCCACGCCAGGTAGAAGTGACAGGACAGGGATTAGCGAGCGGCTTGACTGAGCTTTGGGCGCGCCATCTATTCGAGACGGTTCAGGCAAGCGGACAAAAGGGATTCTCGCGCTTCAACCTGTGGTGGGAACAGGAAAAGCAGAGCATCAGAATCGTTGGCGAGTGGAAAGGGGCCACTCGCTTGAGAAGGTGGGTTTTTGGAAACAAACAGCAGTCGTATAAAGGATACGTACAGGAGGGAGACGAAAAGCTGTTGAGCAAAGTGGCCGCAACGCACGCTGCCCTGGCGCTGGCAGACCAGACGAGCGAGGCTATTCTGGCGGCGGCAAAGGCGGCGATGAATCGCCAAGATTTTGAAGCGCGGCTATCGGACCTGGAAAAAGGTGCTGGATATGAACAAGAGTGAACACCAGGAATACTATATCTCTCGACAACCAGAGATCCTCGCGCTATTCGGCGAATTTGCGCAGGTCTGGAGGCCATTCATCGTCCGACGGTACGGCGATGACTTTACCGAGACTATCCTGAGAGAAGCCCGCGAGCGACTCGAGGCGCTCATCCCCGAAATCCCCTACATCGGGGGCGACGAGAACTGGATGACGCGGCATCTCGTCCGCTCAGCCCTGAACCTGGCGCTCTATCAAGCGATGCAAGCGCGGGACAAAACCGCCCGTGAGACAGGCCAGATCGTGTACGACGCCACCGTGGAATACGTCAAGAACCGTCCCTTTTCTCCCGCCCAGCCGTTGAGCCTGGAGGCGATTCAAACGAAGCGAGAACAAGACCGAGAATCTCAAGAGCGCCGTTATCCTGGGGACTGGGTGTGGGAATTCATCGAATGGACGGGGCAGGAATTCGATTACGGGTATGACTTTTTCGAGTGCGGCACGCAAAAGCTCTATCACGCCCAGGGTGCAGATGCATTTCTACCCTATTACTGCTTTCTCGACTTTGTCACCACCAGGACGTCTGGGCAAACACTGGTGCGGGCGATGATCTTGGCTAATGGTGATGAAAAGTGCGATTTTCGTTTTAAGGCAATCGGAACGGCGGAACAAGCATGGCCGCCGCCGTTTCCCAAAGAAACAAG
>DAOTUB010000022.1:0-3934 GCA_034437455.1 Anaerolineae bacterium
TCAACTGTTTTGAATTTGCGTGCCATAATCGTTGCTCCTTGCCACAGACATCAGGTTTGTTTAGATGGCCGCAATTTTACCGCAAATCGAGTTCGGAGGGAAGTCGCCTCTCCGACAAACTGCTAGGCCCGTCATTCCGAGTGAGCGCAGCGAATCGAGGAATCTCGCGTTGGAATTGCGTTTGCAATCGTAAGTGGAGATTCCTCGACTCCCTTCGGTCGCTCGGAATGACGGATAGGGCTGGTAATTTCTTTCTCATTCCGGGAGGGGCTTATGTCGCGGTTGGATCAAGCGTGGTTTCTCGATGTGTTGGAACGGCTGGCCGAGGGGATCGTGGCTGTCGTGGGACCGCATTGCGAAGTGGTCGTGCACGACTTTAGCGACCCGGAACATTCCGTGGTCAAGGTCGCTGGCAACGTCACCGGTCGTAGAGTGGGCGCTCCGGTGCCTGACCTCAGTTTTATCTCTGGGGAATTGGACCGCTATACACCGGACCAGTTGAATTATCGCGCCAGGGTTGGCTCCCACCATTTGCAGTCATCTACGATTTGGATTCCCGGTGACAATGGTACTCCTGTTGGAGCTGTATGCATCAACGTAGATTACCAGGATCTGAACCACGCGCGCCAGCTTTTAGACAAGTTGGCCACGTCAACACAAAACGTCTCTGATCTCATGGTTACGGATACATTTGCCAAAGACGTGGATGATTTGATCGGACTGTCCATATCCGAGTTTCTGCGCCAGGAAAACATTCGGAGCCTGGAATCGCTGGGGACCGGGGAAAAGTTGCGCCTGATCCAGGTACTCGAGGAGCGTGGTTTATTCCAGATACGAGGCGCGGTGAATCGGGTGGCGGGGTTGCTGGATGTTTCTCGCGCCACGATATACAACTACCGCTCGAACCTCAAGAATGAGGCGACGTCGCCACAGCCTGTGCTTGATAATGCGATGGAGTAAAGTAAATGCCAATCGAGTATGTATCTGGTGATCTCTTTGTCAATCGTTTTGAAGTCCAAGCTTTCGCTCACGGATGCAATTGCCAGGGTTCAATGGGAGCAGGTGTTGCCAAAGGTCTCAAAGAGCAATATCCCGAGATGTACGAAGAATACCGTCGTCGGTGTAAAGCTGATCCACGCCAGTTCAACCTGGGAGATTGTTTTCTGTGGAAGGAAGAAGGTAAACCTTGGGTATTCAATCTGGGCACTCAAGAATGGTATTGGCGAGGCCGCGCGAGTTATGAGGCCATAGAAGTCGCATTGGAGGAAATGAAGCAGCAGGCAAATGAACAAGAGATTCATACAATAGCCATTCCCCGGATAGGGGTAGGCTATGGCGGATTGTCATGGAAAAAAGTACGAGCAATCATAGAGCGAGTATTTGAGGATTGGGTAGGAACACTGTATGTCTACGAAGAGTACATTCCAGGCGAGTGAGTGAAATCGTCTCTGATTGCGGACGAGTAAAGGAGGTTGCATGACGATCACAATATTGACCGAAGCCGAGATCCAAAGTTGTATAGAACTAAACGAAGAGGCCATCTCCGCCGTGGCGGACGGCTTCACCAGCCTGGCGGCGGGCGAGGTCACTCTGCCGCCCATCGTGCGCGTCGACGTGCCAGAGCATCACGGAGAGGTGGACATCAAGACCGCCTACATCCGAGGGCTGGATAGCTTTGCTATCAAGATCGCTGCGGGATTCTTAAAAAACTACTGCCTGGGGTTGCCAACTGGCAGCGGCATTATGGTGCTCGTGAGCGCCAGGACCGGACGCCCCGAGGCGATATTGCTGGACAATGGCTACCTGACCGACGTGCGCACGGGCGCGGCGGGCGCGCTGGCGGCCCGTCACCTGGCTCGCGAGAAGATTGATACGGTTGGAGTGATCGGGTCGGGTATGCAAGCGCGTTACCAGATGATGGCCCTGAAGCAAGTGCGCGACTTTCGGCGGCTGATGGTCTATGGCATCATCCCCGATCAGGTCGAGCAGTACGCGGCAGAGATGGCCCCGCTGCTTGGCGTCGAGGTCGTCAAGGCGGAGAGCGTCGAAACCGTGGTCAGGGATAGCGACGTCGTGGTGACGTGTACCCCGGCGAAAGAGCCGTATCTAAAGGCCGAGTGGCTGCACCCTGGCCTGCACATCACGGCGATGGGCACGGATTCTGAGGATAAGCAGGAATTGTACGCCGATGCGCTGGCGCGCGCCGATCTGCTCGTTTGCGACAAGAAATCCCAGTCGTTCCGTCTGGGCGAGTTTCACAATGGGCTGGAGGCGGGCGCTATTGCGGAGGACGGCCCGATTGTCGAGTTGGGCGAACTGACCCTGGGGCGGGAGCCAGGGCGCACGAGCGACGACCAGATCACGATCTGCGACCTGACGGGCGTCGGCGTGCAAGATACGGCCATTGCCACGCTGGCCTATCAGAAGGCGATAAAAAAGGGATTGGGACTGAGAGTCTAGAACAGGGAGGAAAATGATGACTACATTTCAACCATTCGAACTGGAGCGTATCCTGTCTAAATACGAGAACACTGTGGAGTACAACCTGTCGGAAAGCGGGGCCCATCCGCTCAGTCTCCGCAAGTTGCTGGAGAACGATGTTTCGCTGATCGAGGATTTGCTCGATACCGAGTTCCATTATCCGCAGACGAACGGCATCCTCGAGTTGCGCGAGAACATCGCCGCGCTATATCCAGGCGCGACACCCGACAACGTCCTGGTCACGGTGGGGGCCGCCGAGGCGAACTATATCAGCGTCCAGACCGTCGTCGCGCCGGGGGATGAGGTGGCTGTGATGTTGCCCAACTATATGCAGGTGTGGGGGACGGCGCACAACCTGGGCGCTGCAATCAAGAAATTTCACCTGATGGAAGATCAAGGTTGGGCGCTCGACGTGGACGGGTTGAACGAGGCGGTATCCGACGAGACCCGGCTCGTTGCCGTCTGCAACCCGAACAACCCCACCGGCCACATCCTCACCGAGGCGGATATGGATGCCGTCGTCGAGGCTGCGGCGCGGGCGGGGGCGTGGCTGCTGGCCGACGAGGTGTACGCTGGCGCAGAGCGGCTGACTGACGTGCAGACCCCTTCCTTCTGGGGACGGTACGACAAAGTGTTGGCCACGGGTAGCTTGAGCAAGGCCTACGCGCTGCCCGGACTGCGGATCGGCTGGGTCGTCGCGCCGGAGGATCTGGTGGATGATCTGTGGGCGTGTCATGAATACGTGACCATTGATACGACGATGCTGTCGAACAAGCTAGCCGCTCTGGCGCTATCGCCGGAGGTCAGGCCGCGGATTATCCAGCGCGTCCGCGATTACGTCCGGCGCGGGTTCTCGACACTCGATGAGTGGCTCGATAGCCACGGGGAGCTTTTCTCTGTGACGCCGCCGCAAGCGGCGGCGGTCGCCTTTGTGCACTATGACCTGGACATCAACTCGACAGAATTTGTGCTTCGTCTGATTCACGAGAAGAGCGTGTTTATCATTCCGGGCGATTGCTTCGGGATGGACCATTTCGTGCGCATCAGCTTTGGCTTGCCAAAAGATTATCTCAAGACCGCGCTGGACCGCATTCACGAGTTGATCGTTGAACTCGAAGAATAAAGAGAGGAGCCTATGTCTGTTCTCGACGTAACCCTTCAGGATATTTACAAAGCCAGGCGGAGAATCGCGTCCATTGCCCAAAGGACGCCGCTAATCCGTTCTCCTGTGCTGACGGATCTCGTCGGTGCGTCCGTTCACTTGAAGCTTGAGAGCGTGCAGCAAACCGGCGCCTTCAAAATCCGCGGGGCTACCAACAAGATGCTTAGGAGTCGTCCAAAAACAACTTCGTACTTTTACAACTGAACTCATACGGTTGCACAGCGTGGTTTGATCTGATAGTTCCAGTCAGGGCATACTCGACGCCATGTGATGTTGAGAGCATTCATCTCT
>DAOTUB010000023.1:0-16733 GCA_034437455.1 Anaerolineae bacterium
AAATGGTTCTGCGGTCAGGCTTGTCTCGACGGCAAAGACCCGGTCCTCTTCGTTGAGGACACCCCTTATCCGCCACCGGAATGCCCGCATGCCGATCTCGACTCTCAACCCTATGGCCAGATCATCAACATCGGCGAACGTTTCGAGAACGGATCCATGCGCTTGGTGCGAGACATCCCCGTGGGCACGCATGCCCGTCTACGGCGTTCCGTGTAGCAGGGCCACCATTTTCCTGGCCGACGTTTGGCTCAACTTGACCACTCTCGCTCGGCTGGTGCGGGAAGCGACGGCCGCAACGGGCAACATCTAGCGCTGTCCCTCGACGTATGTCGATCACTGAGCCTCGCCTATCCCTCTACGGGGGCCTACTGCTTCGAAAACCCATTGACTGACCAGGCCATTTGACGTTTCACCGGGTGATTTCCTCCGGCAACATCAAACGACCGCCGTCAGTAATGAAATCAGAGGGATCTTTGCTGATAGAGAGACGTTCCCCGGTGTCCGGGCGGTAGACACCGATCCACAGCCGGTAGCTACCTGGGGGAACGTCTTCCAGCAAAAGAGCGATGCTATCGGATACCACCTCGTCGATCTCCCACCAGGTCGTGGGGTAGGTCCAATTATGGGGCATCACATCCGCCTGTGCCACCGGCGCATCGCTCTCGGCATCGTTCAGATGCACAAAGAACTTGTAGGAAACATCCATTCTACGGAGGGCCTGCCAGTGAAGCTCCACAACCGCCTGGTCGCTATTCTGGTGCAAATCATAACCGAGCAGTTGGAGAACGTTTCCGAAAGTCGCTCCTACATTCTTTTCCATCTGCGGTATCTCAAAGACACGCTCCGCAATCAGCGCTCTTATTTGTCCTACCTCCACGGCCTTATCGTCCAAACCTGTCAGCCCTACTATCATTTTGTACGTCCCGCCCTCCAGGAAGGGAGCAACCCGCAACGCGCCGCGTCCGTGTGCCACAGCGTTACTACCCCACTCTGTGGTAGGCCATCCCGGACAAGGTTCAAAATTCACTCCCTGAACTTCCTCCCCGTTCAGGCGTACCAGCGCCAGGTGCGCCATCCGTTCCTGCTCGGGGGCCTGACGTGTCCCCCACACCATCTTTACTTCCAACAGCCCGCCCTGGGTCGCCACATCCGTCGAGAGTGTGGCGCTGATCACGCCGATGCCGTCCCCGATCTCGCCTGACGGTCTTGTGAATCGAAAGTCCCGCCCGTATTGCAAGGCGGTGGGGTAGACAACGATCTGATCGTCTTCGTAGGTCGACGCAACCGCCAACCAGTCCCGCCACTGCGTGATTTGCTTGGGCGTTGCCAGGTCTTTGTGGAGAATGACGTAGCGGATACCGGCTTTTGCTAATACATCTAGTTGGCGCGAAACGTCGTTCAATTCAGTGGGAATGCTGCCGCCATGATGGAGATCGTGGGTGAGCGGCAGACTGTCAATGAAGCGATACGCGCTCTCTGGCAGGCGGGAGACGTGTCCCTCGATCAGCGGCTTACCGTGGACGGTCGCATAGTACATGTAAAGTTTGGCCGGTGTGGTAGCGCCCATCGGCAACTCCAGCAGGCCAAAGTCTCCCGGCTCGTGGGCCAGTCGTTGGTAGAACGGTGAAATACGGGGTTGGACGGTGGGAAAGGGCCAGAGAAGGTACTCGAAGAGCACCAGGCCACTCAGCAGCGAGGCAAAGACCCAGGTTGAGCGACCGCCCCATCGTTGGCTCAGAAAGCCCAACAGTCCTTCGGATTGGAACAATCCGCTCGCGCCATAGGCCGCCAAAACAGCCACCGGCAACCCCAGCAAGATGTTGAAACGGCGGGGTTCGCGCAGGATGCCGGCAAAGGGGGAAGATTGCACCAGGTGATAGGGCATAGGCAGGTGGTAGACCTGTCCGGCGATACGCAGTTCACCGCCCAGGGCGAAGGTGAAAAGCAGTCCGGTCATCAGGAGCCAAAAGACGCCCTCGGATTGGAACAATCCGCCTCGGCAAGCCCGCAGCGCGCCGTAGAATGCCATGATCAGGACGGTGTAGCCGACAAAAGACTCCTGCCCCATCCGCGCCCACAGTTCCCTCAACCAGTGTTGGAACAGGGGGTGTCCGCGCTCGGGCACAACATAGCCGACCAGGTCGGCGCCCTTCTCGGCCCGCTCAATGTAGGCCTCTTCGGTTTTGCTCCCTCCTCGCACCTGATCCACTGCCAGGGGGGCGGCGAACGGGGCAATGATAAGCGCAGCCACCAGTCCGGCCAGCGCCAATGCTGCAAATGTGCGCTTTTCCCATCGCTGCCGCTCGAACAGTAGACTGTAACCGAGGTATAGAGCAGCCAGTATCACTGCCAGAGCGAGATGCAGCCAGCGGGCCAGACCGGTCAGGCCCAGAAAGACTCCGGTCAGCAGGCCATTGCGCGGTCTTTGTTCCTCCCGAACCGTGCGGATCAAATACAGAAGAAACAAGGGCACCCACCCCGTGCTGATCATGTTGGGGTGATTGTAGTGCGCCAGCCGGAAGGGCCAGAAGGCAAAGATCAACCCAGCCAGGAAAGCAGCCCCCCGGTTCCCCGCAAGGGCAG
This sequence comes from Anaerolineae bacterium, assembly GCA_034437455.1. Lineage (GTDB taxonomy): Bacteria > Chloroflexota > Anaerolineae > B4-G1 > B4-G1 > DAOTUB01. Next base: position 2,584 of record DAOTUB010000023.1, read on the forward strand.
AGGCCCCTACCGGACTGCGCCCCACCAGATAACGCGCCAGGGCGTACATGCCGATGCCGCCCAGCGCCAGATTTAGAATGAATATGAGATTATAGGCCGCAATAGGCCCGACGAGTGGAGATAAGGGGAGCCAGACCATCGTGTTGAGCCAGGCAAAGTTATGATATACCAAACTGACGCCTTCGGGGTAGAACATCCAGGTGGTGTAGAAGGGATTGCGACATTCCAGTAGACATTTGCGGATCCACCAGTCGTTCCAGGGAAAGATCCACAGGTCGCTGCCCGCGCCAATGTAATGGCTATCCAGGCGTACGATGGCTGGATAGGTCACGAACAGGGTCAGGATGACATAAATGACTGTGACGACCAGTCCCTCGCGCTTACTCACCGGATGATTTCCTCTGGCAGCACAGGCTGTCCCTCGGCTTGCTGTTTGTCCGTGATGTCTGCAAGAGACAGTCGCTCACCCTCTCATCCGCTGTGGTATAAGCCATCAATAGGCTATCCTCATAGGCGGGAGGGACGGTCAAATAGGCGCGCCAGCGCGCGATTTGATCGGGCGTCATGCGCATCTTGTGTAGAACGATGTAGCGGATGTTGTGATCAGCCAGATAGCCCATCTGTTCGGCCGGCGGCGTCTGAATGGGATCGGGCGGCTCTCCTCGGTACATCTGAGCGAGCAAGGGATTGCCGGTGATAAACTCGTAGGCGTTGTGCGGCGTGCGGGAAACCGCGCCCTCGACCAGGCGCTTCCCATGCAACGTCTGATAGTACATGGATTCCTTGGCCCGAGAGCGTCCCATGGGCATGGCTGCGACGGCAAAATTCCCTTGTTCTGCTGCCAGTTGATGGTAGAAGGGGGAGACGTGAAGCGGCGTCGTCGGCCACGGTCGCACGAGCGACTCAAACAGGACTATCGCGGTCAGCAGAGTAGCCAAGACGGCGAGCCTGGTCCTCGCTATGCGTTCCTGAACCGCCAACCAGCCCAGCCCGGCCAGGGCTGCCGTTGAGAAAGAGAGCATGAGGGTGAAGCGATAGGGGTGCCGCAGCAATCCGACAACTGGCTCGGCCCAAGGCATCCGCACGTTGTCGTAGACGGTGCCAGCAATGCTCAGGTAGGTATTGAGAGAAAGAGCGGCAAATAGAATCCCTGATAGAAGCCAAAAGCGGGCCTTCCGTCGCCGAAAAATGACGCCACAGATGGCCAGCGCCAGCGTAGCATAGCCCAGGTAGGCCGTGGGGCGCTTGAGACTGCCGCTGGTGTAACCCAACCGATCGTAGAGCGGCTTCAGAAACCGGTTCCAGACAGGGTGTCCCATGGATGGAACGAAAAAAGCGATCAGATCGTTTCCTTTTCCTCCCTTCTTCAATGTGACGGCCATGAACGGATCGCTGGTCGTCAATTGTTCGCGCACGAGGGGATAGAGGAATGGGGCCAGGACGAGGACTGTGACGACGACGAAGCAGATCAGAGCCGCGACCCAACGATGTTCCAGATTTTCGCGCTCGAATAGGAGGCTATAAGCCAAATAAAACCCAGCCCAGAGGGCGGCGAAAACCATCAAATGCCAACTGGTCAGTGCGTTGAGGATAAAGAAAATTGCCGCCAATAGTGCGTTGCGCCGTTTGCCTGCTCGTAGCAGTTGGATAAAGTAAAGAGCAAACAGGGGCAACCACTGGGCCGAGAGGATAACCGGATGGTCTCCCTCGGCCAGGTGATAGGGAGCGAAGGCAAAGACCAGGCCGGCGAAAAAGGCAGCCGCAGTCGAACCGGTCAGGTATCTGGCCAGGCAATACATCCCCCAGCCGCTCAGGGTGTAGCCAAGCATCACCGTGAGGTTATGGGCGGCAGGATCACCCAGTGGACGAAGCAGAAACCAGAGAAATGTGTTCACGTGACTGAAACTGTGAAAAACCAGGCTGACCTGTCGAGGATAGAAAATATAATCGGTGTGGTAGAAATCTAACCCCTCGCCGAGTGCTTTCAATGTCCACCAGTTGGCCCAAGGATTGATGTACGCGTCGGAACTGCCTCCAGCCAGGCAGGATGAGAGTCGGGCGGCCAGCGGCCAGGTCATCACAATCGTTAGCGTGGCGTAGAGGAGCAACAGACCGAGAGAGCGCAGATGATCTTTCCAATCTTTCATCTGGCGATCTCCTTATCCAGGATTAACCGATTGTCGGGCGCCGATGCGCCAGCGAGGAGCAATGACAATCGCTCTCCCCTCTCGGGGCGATAGACGCCTATTGCCAGACGATAGATCCCCGGCGGTACGTCCGCCAGCGACAGCGGGATTGGATCGGAGATCACCTCGTCTTCCTGCCACCACGTCGTCGGATAGGTCCAGCGACGGGGAACGGCGTCATCCTGGGCGACGATGACGTTCGTGGTTGGATCGAAGAGGTGCACAAAGACCTTGTAACTTGTGTCCATGCGACGGAGAGCCTGCCAGTGCAGAGTCAACGTCAAGGTGTCGCCGTGCCGGGCAAGATCGTAGCCCAGCAGGCGGAGCGCATCACCGAAGCAGACATCCAAAGGGTGTGTTATCTGTTCTGGCGGCTCAAAGGTTCGCGGCAGAGGCACGATAGTGAGACGGCCCAGGGCGGTCGGTTGACCAACGCCAACCAACTCGATGGTCAGTGTGTACTGGCCTGACGGCAGGTGCGAGCCTATCTGGAGCAGATAACGGCCACTGGCGACGGCCCCGGCCGGCCAGTCGCTGGTCGGCCAGTCGCCGCAGGGTGGGACTTGGAGCGACTGCTGGACTATTCCGACCTCGTCCACCAAAGACAACTGAGCCGTCAGATCGCGGGTCGGCGCCGCGCGGCTGCCCCAGCGCAGTTCCAACTCCAGCATCTCGCTCTGGCTGAGTGAGGTAGGAATCGGCCCGGCCCGGATGATGCCCACGTCGGCGTCCAGATCCAGGGCAAAGTCAAAATCGCGTCCGTAGCGTGGGCGGGTGTGGTAGACGGCGATGCGGTCATCCTGATAGAATGGCTCAATCGTCAGCCAATCTTGCCAGTCCGCCCAGCGCTCTGGGGTAGGGTAGCCACTGTGTGTCTGGAGTTGCGGGTCGCGGTGCAGAATCAGGTAACGAACGTCGTGATCGGCCAGGTGGGCCAGATGGCGCGAGATGGCCGTCAGTTCTGGATCCATTTCGTTCGTCAGCCGCAGGTGCTCCGTGAAAGGATCGCTGTTGATGAAATCGTTGACCGTCCGCTCTGGCCGCGCCATTTTTCCTTCGACTAGGGGTTTGCCGTGAATGGTCTGAAGATACATGTAGAACTTGGCCGCGCCGCTGAAACCCATCGGTAGATCGTAGAGACCAAACCGGCCCGGTGTGGCGGCCAGTTGATCGTAGAAGGGAGAATAGGCCAACGTCAGAGTGGGTAATGGCACGCTCAGGTACTCGAACAGGATGAGGCCAGCGGCCGCCAGGGGCGCCAGGTGAGCGCGCCGCTTCGACAAGTGGAAAACCCCATGGGCAGTCAGAACAGCTACGGGGATGGACAGCAGGATGTTGAAGCGATGGGGATTGCGCAGGACGCGCACGGGGGGACTCCAGCCCAAAAGTTGGTATGGCAGCGGCAGATCGGTATAGACCTGCCCTCTCAGTCGCAGGTAGGGCCCCAGGGCCATGACAAAACTGAAAGCAGCGATCAGCAGCCACAGACGAGCGCGTCGTCCAGCCCGGATAGCACCATAGCCAGCCAGCGCCAGGACAGCATAGCCGATGAAGGCCACATCTGTCCGCAGGTCGCGCGAGCCGCCTAGCTCTCGCAGTGGGTGACGGATGTTCGGCGTCACGTAAGTAAGCGGGTCTGTCTGCCGAAGAGCCTGCTCGTCGATGAAGAGATCGTCGGGATAGTCTCCAACGATCTGTTCCCGCACCAGCGGAAAGATGGGGTAGGCCAGGGTCAGACCGGCCAACACACCGACTGCTGCCAGCCGCCCGACTGTACGCCGGTTCCAGTGCTCGCGCTCGGCACAGAGGCTATAGAGGATGTAAAGGGCGCCCAGGAAAACCGCCAAGATGAGGAGTTGCCAACGGGCGAGGGCGGTGAGGACGAGGAACAAAGCACAGAGCAGAACGTGGCGACGGCGTCCCTCGCGCACCGCCCGCATCAAGTACAGCAGAAACCAGACGACCCACTGGCTGCTGATCAGGTTGGGGTGGTTGAGATGGGAGAGGCGGTAAGGCCAAAAGGCGTGGACGAGGCCGGCGACGAAAGCGGGGGACCGTCGCCCCAGCAAATACTTGACCAGGTCGTACATCGCGTATCCGCATAGGGCTACATTGAGGAGGGAAATTATATTGTAGGCTCCTATCGCTCCCCCCAGCGACCTCAGAGCCAGTGATGCGATGATGTTAAGCCAGGCGAAATTGTGATAGACCAAGCTGGCTCCAAGAGGATGGAACAGCATGTCGGTGTAGTAAGGGGTCTTGGCTTCCGTCAGGGCCTTGCCAACCCACCAGGTATTCCAATAGTGCACCCAGGGGTCGCCGCCCTGCCCGACCAGACGGGTGGTCAGATGGACGACGACTGGATAGGTCATCAGTAAGGTCAGCAGGACGTAGCAAAAAAACACGAGTAGGTCGGATGCAGCAGCGCGTGAGCGAGAAGACTGATCCATCAGTCCACCTTCACCAACTCCGATAGGATGAGCCGATCTGGGGGCTGTTGTGGCCCACGACCGCCGGTCAATTCCAGACGGGATCCTGAATCGGGATGATAAACGCCTATTTCCAGGCGGTATATCCCCGATGGCACGCCTGTCAACGAGAGGATGATTTCGTCGCTAATGACCTCGCCAACTTTCCACCAGTGAGTCGGATAGGTCCAATTATAAGGCATCACGTCCGTCTGCGCCACCAATGCTCCGCTCCTGGTATCCACCAGGTGGACGAAGAACTTGTACGCCACATCCATCCGTCGCAGCGCCTGCCAGTGGAATGTCGCTCTCACTTGGTCAGTATTCCGATGCCGATCGTACCCCAACAGGCGCAGCACTGTGCCAAAGACCGCTTCGCTTTCCGTCGCCACTTTCGGTATTTCAAACACCCTCTCTATAACTTGGACCTCCACGTGGCCCACTGCCACTGACTTCTCTACCCTCACATCGGCGACCGGGTCCTCCAACCCTACCGTCACCGTGTACGTCCCCCCCTCAATGAAAGGGTTCACTTGTAGCGTTCCGTGCCCCCGCGCCACCGCATCGCGCCCCCACTCCGACGTCGGCCAACCCGGACAAGGCTCGAAGACAGCTCTCTGCACTTCCCGTCCCGTCGGTCCGACCAGCGTCAGGTACGCCGTCCAATTCCGAGCCAGTGGTTCGCGCGTGCCCCACACTACTTCCGCATCCAGCAATCCATCCTGAGCCACCGCTTGTACTGAAAGGGTCGCACTGATCACGCCGATTCCATCCTGTAACTCTCCCATGAACTGGAAATCCCGTCCATAGCGCGGCGTGGTACGGAAAACGAACAAATAGTTGTCCTCGTAATAGGGCTGCACGGCAAACCATTGCCGCCAACCCTCTGCTTCGCCCGGACGGGCGCGGTATTTGTGGATCAGTACATATCGCACATCTGCTTCCACCAGGGGCCTCAACTGCCGGGAGACATCGTCTAATGCTCCTTCCGACGGGGTTGGTGGGAATATCCGCGCTGCCCTCAGAAGCGGCACGCTTTCGATAAAGTCGTGGGCGTGGACCGGCACCCGTGAGATGTGGCCGCCCACCATCGGCTGGCCGTGAAGGGTCTGCGTATACATATACCACTTGTCGTGAGCGTGGAAGCCGATAGGGAAATCAGCGAGGGCAAACGTGCCCTTCTCCTGGCGCAGCCGGTCGTAAAAGACCGAATCTATAGGCTCGGTCGTGGGGAATGGCAGGATGAGGTACTCGAAGAGAATCAAAGTGCCAATTCCGGCGGTTACGAATCTTGCCGATTGACAGCGGGTCTGCAGCCGTTCCAATAGATCGGCGAGACCAATGGCCACCAGAATCGTCACCGGCAGTGCCAGAATCAGATTGAATCGGTTGGGGCGACGCAGGGCTTCACCCAACCACGTGGGAGCCAACAACCGGTAAGGCATCGGCAGGCTCGGCAGGGCCCGACCGTTGACCTGAATCGTCGAGCCAAGTGCCAGCACTGCAAAGAAAAGCGCCGCGAGGGCCCAGAAACGCGCTTTGTGCCAGCGTCTCACCACAGCCCATACAGCTAATCCCAATGTCGTGTAACCTATTGCCGCCACACTGCTAAAGTGTACCCTTGTGTCATAGATTGTCTTCAGAGCGCCACTCTTCAGAAAAGGATGATAGCGACTGGGCACAAAGTACGCCACAAGATCGGTGACTCCCTCTCCAACATTGCCAGCCGCCAGATTCTGCGACAGATTCGGATTCAACTGTGCCACCACCAGCGGTATGAAAAATGGCGCTACAAGCACGCCACATACCAGCCCACTCAGCAAAAGCGCCAACACCGTCTGGCGAGACCATCTCTTCCGCTTGGTCGTCAGGCTGTAGACCAGCCACAGGCAGGCCCATACCCCGTTGAGGATCATCAACTGCACGCTGGACAGGCCACACAATGCCAGCGCGATCCCGGCTTTTAGCCCGTCGCGCAGACGCCCCTGTCGTGTCAGCCGCATCAGATACAGCGTGAAGAGCGGAATCCACTGGGTACTCAACAGTTTGATTTGGTTGCGGTGGGCATGGCGGTGGGGAAAAAAGGCAAAGGCCAGCCCGGCCACAAAAGCTGCCTTCCGTGAACCGGTCACTTCCTGTGCCAGAAGATAGGTCGTGTAACCGCCGAGTACATAAGTCAGCAGGACGGTCACACCATGGGCCGCCAAGGGGCCAATGAGTGCCTGCAGTGGCAACCATAGTGCGGTGTTAAGCCAGCTGAAACTGTGCCATATCAGACTAACTCCCTGCGGATGGAACAGGTAAGATGTCCAGTAGGGAGTGTGCCCTTTGATCAGTGCCTGACGGATCCACCAGTTGTTCCAGTGAGAGACCCACATGTCGTTTCCTGCGCCTGCTGCCACGTCGCCCAACTGAGTGCATAGTGGGTAGGTCATCAGCAAGGTCAGCAGAACGTAACCGAGAAAGGCGAGCAAGCTTGGTCTCCAAACTTGTTTTTTTCCGCTTTTGTTCATCGGACAATTTTTTCCGGCAAGACAACCTGATCTTTTCCGCTGGAAGTGGTCAAACGCACACCGGTCTCTGGGTGATACACTCCTACGGATACTCGAAAGAGACCGGATGGCACGTCCTCCAGCAAGATGACGATGGTGTCATCAACATACTCACCCTGAACCCACCAGTTGGTTGGGTAGGTCCAGTTGTGGGGCATCACGTCGGCCTGGGCCACCACGACATTGGTCTGGGGATCGAAGACGTGCACAAAGAACTTCCACGTCTCATTCATCTGACGCAGAGACTGCCAGTGTAGCGTCAGGGCCAACTCGTGGTGATCCAGTTGTATATCATAACCAAGCAGGCGCAGCTTGTCACCAAATGATATATCCACGGCTGTCATTAGTTCTGGCGGCTCAAAACGACGCGGTAATGCCTGAATCGCGATGGTATCTAAGATAGCGCTCTTTCCAACCGCCGCTAGCGTTTCTGAATCGAGCAGTGAAACTCGAATCGAATAGTCCCCGCCGGGTATAAGCGGATCGATCTGAAATCTGTATTGACCAATGAACACTGTACCAACTGACCACTGTTGGGTTGTCCAATCCTGTGACACAGGCCAGCAGGCTTGCTGGGCTGTCTCACCTTCTTTCGAGACTAACGCTACTTCAACCAGTAAGTCGCGTTCGGGTGTTGCGCGACTGCCCCATCGGATCTCGATCTCCAAGATGTCGCCTTGTAGAAGAGTATCTGACGCCAGATTGGACTGTATGATGCCCATCTCCGATCCTAGGTCGTGTTGCCAGCGAAAATCACGGCCATATGCTGGCTGCGTCGAGTACACCAGCAGTTGATCGTCTTCGAAAATAGGTTGTAGTGTAATCCAGTCGAGCCACGCTGGAAGCTGACTATCTTGCTTGGTCAAATCCTTGTGAAAGATCACGTATCGAACCCCTGCGTCAGCCAGAAGGTTCAATTGGCGAGAAACATCCAGCCCAGTGAGCTCCCATTCACTATATTGGTCAACTTCACACAGAAACGGAACCTGGCGCATGAAACGGTACGGATCGCCAACCGGGCGTGAAATGTGTCCTTCCACGATGGGGCGACGATGGGTTAATTGATAGTATATGTAAAACCGAGAGGCCCCCCAGCCGGTTGGTACATCAACGACAGCAAACTGCCCGGCCTCTGAGCGTAGCGACTCGTAAAACGGAGAAACACGGGGCTGCATTGTAGGGAAGGGAATGACGAGGAATTCAAATAGAACCAGGCAACCCACGAATGCGGTCACCCACCTCGGGGCGTGTTTGCCCCAGAATCGCCTGGCTTTTGTGAGGAGATCGGCAACGGAGAGAGCTCCAAGCACGGAAACAGGAAGAGCCAGGATGGTATTGAAGCGATCTGCCGCCCGCAGTGCGCGGAAGATAGGTAAATCGGCGACCAGTTGATAAGGTAGCGGTATCTCCCACACCAAATGCCCGGCCACACGCAAGTACGGGCCAAGCGCGAGCACCCACAGCACCAGGGCGAGAAGTGCCCAGAAGGCACCGCGACGAGGACGGCGGACAAAAATATAGCCTAACAGTACTAGGACCACGTATCCCGGGAACACCTGCCAGTTCCGATTATAAACGAAATGCTTCCAATAGAAGGAGTGGGGTAGCTGGAGCAGGGGATGAAATCGTGAAGGTATGAGATACGCTATCAAGTCCGTTTGTCTCAGGTAATCCTTCGCAGTCATGATATCTGCCACATGCCCCTCTTCCTTAAAGTGCTGGGCAATCGGGAGCAAGAACGGTACGGTCAATATTCCGAGAACTGCTCCTATCAGGGCAAAATTTCGGAGAGAATGCCAATTCCACGTCATTCGCTCACGCAAAAGGCTGTACACCAGCCACAGGAGGGTGAGTACACTTGTCATCGTTAGCAAGTGCCAGTTGGATAAGGCGGTGAGCGCAAGGAAGAGACCAGCGAGGATGCCAGTGGTGCACTTTCCTCCGCGCGTTGCCTTTATCAGAAAAAGCGTGTACAAGGGCAGCCATTGTACGCTGGCAAGATTCGGGTGAGCCAGGACATTCGACATGTGATAAGGATAAAAGGCATATATCAGCCCTCCGACAAAGGCCGCTTCTTTTCTTGCTCCCAGGTATCTGATCAGTGCGAATGTCGCAAGCCCGCATATCACAAAATTCGCCAGTACGGTCAAGTTATAGGAACCGATCTCGCCAACCAACTGCTCCAAAGCGAGCCACGTGAACACATTGAACCAGCTCATGCTATGGAAGAGAAGAGAAGCCCCATGCGGATGGAACAAATACGGCGTGAAATATGGACTGTGCCCCATCGCCCAGGCTTCCCGAAGCCACCACCGATCCCACATAAATATCATGATATCACTATGATAGCCAGCCAGACGATCGTTGAATCTCAATATTAGCGGCCAGGTCATCAACAAAGTGAGCACAGAGTATGCCAATCCGGCCAGTAACCAGTGTTTCCAATTCTCTTTCATCCTTTCATAATCCCCCGACGGCCCTACTCCATCATTCTCATCTGTGTCAGCATTGCATGCATGGTTTGCATAGTACCGCCCTGGAGTCCGGTGAGCGCCAGAGCAAAGGAGAGAGGTAGAAGCCCCACCGCGATCATGCCCCACGTCTCACATTCCACATCCCTCTTGCGTTTCAAGCCACATAGCCCATATCGCGCAGCTTGGCCAGCACTTCTTCTTCTTCATCGGCGGCGTAGCCGGTGTCCTCGACCTGTGGTCCCAATTCGCCGCCGTGGTTACGGACGGGATTGGTCCCGTTAAAATCATCGGTGAAAGCCTGGTTCAGCACTGTGCCATCCATATAGTCGGGCACAGAGAGACCCATGTAGTGGAGAATGGTGGGCGCCAGATCGAGGATACTGGCCTCGTCCAAGGTCGCGCCTTGGCGCACTCCTGGCCCCGTGAGGCTGACGACGCCGACCATGTGATGGTGGCCGGTCTGGCCAATGCTAGGCTCGAGAATTTTGTTGGAGCCGAAATCGGCGTGGCCGAAGGAGACGTAGCGGGCGCGATCGGTATGCAGGATCAGATCGGGCAGGTGTTGGGCGCTGGCGCCGTGAAAGATCTCCTCGCGCTTGTAAACCTGTCGCACGACCTGTGCGCCGTCGGCTGGATCGCGCAGGGCCAGCGCGGCTTGGGCGATCTGATCTCGCAGGGCCTCGTATTCGTCGGAAGTGACCATGCCGGTTGGCCGCTGTCCAGCGACGTTCAGGTATACCTGTCCAAAATTCCCGACGGAGAAGGCTTTGGTTCTCGTCCAGTCCACGTCATCGAAGGAGAGGAACAGACGCTTGAGGGTGCCGCGTCCCCGGCCGCGCTTTACGTTTTTGCGCATGCCGCTCAGGTGTAGCCGGATGACCCACTTGAGAGCGGTGATCGGAGTGACGCCCAACTTGAAGGCGAATCGTTTGAGCAAGCTGAGGGGAGAGCGACGAAATTTGAGCAGATTTTGCTTGGCCAGCCAATTGTTGATGTGGAAGAATTTGTGAAAGGGGCCAAAGCCGTGATCGGATAAGACGACGATCAGGGCGTCTTTGGGAACGAGGGCGACCATCTCGCCCAGCAGACGATCCACGGTTTCGTAGTAGTCGAGTATGTCAGGCAGCGCGTCCGCCGCCATCTGGGGGTCGTGGCGCGGATGTGTCTCGTCGAGCAGATGCCAGACCTCGTGCTGCAAGTTATCCGTGGTTTCGACGACGTAGATAAAGAGATCCCAGGGTTTATGCTCCAGCAAATAGCAGACCGAACGCGCGCGGGCGATTTCCATCTCCTTGACAGCCTGCACGAATTGGCGCGGATCTTGGCCGCGTCCTTTTTCGGACATGTGCAAGGGGAAAGGACCCACAGCAGCACTCAATTCCTCCTGGAGGGAATCGGGGTAGGTGTAGCGGCTGTCGTCGCTTGGGGTGAGGAAGGAGCAGAGCATAAAGCCGTTGAGCGGTTCCGGGGGATAGGTCATGGGCATACTGACCACGCCGACTTGGCCGCTGGCCTGGCCGACGATCTCCCACAAAGCCGGGGCCGTTCGCGTGTGGCTGCTGCTCACATGGATCCGATAGCTGTTGGGAGCGGGGTACGTAAAATCCACCAGGCCATGCCGGCCGGGATTAGCCCCGGTGAAAAAAGAGGCCCAGGCCGAGGCCGAGACGGGGGGGATGTAGGATCGGAGGGGGCCACTGGCTCCTTTTGCCATCAGCCGGGCCAGGTTAGGGAGGCGTCCCTCATCCAGCCAGGGCTGCAATAGGTCGAACGTGATGCCATCAAGGCCGAAAACGGCGACTTTTCGTTTGATCAAGGTTTATAGCTCCATTTGATTGGTCCGTGCGGCCTGGGTCAGGTTGCTGATGGTCTTGAAAGCGTAGAGTAAGCCGCCGAGCAACCCCGTGCCGACGCGGAGAAAGTAGAAAGCCAATGACATTGCAATGGCACTGGCGCTGGATATGCCCATGGGAACGAACAAGAATTGGTAGACCCCTTCCCGCATGCCCAGACCGTTGAAGGATAAGGGAAGCAAATTGATGATGGAGATGATGGGAACAAAGAGGGGAAACAGATGGAAAGGTACATCTACCGATAAAGCTCGCGCGATGCTGTACTGAGTGACGATCAAGCTGAGGGTGAAGGGAATACTGGTAAGCAGCGCCCGGAGCAAAGTGGGCAGCGGGTAACGGTGTATCGTATCAAGCAGTCGCTGTAGTTTGGCATGGATGATCAGGCGCCGGAGGAAGGGCACGCGAGAGGCGAGCCAGCCTATGGGATCGATCCAACGCACCAGCATGAATCCAAGAGGAACGCCCAGGCTGATCAAGGCAATGCTAGCCGTCAATGCCGTAGGCAAGGCCAGATCGTTGGTTGCCTGGCCCGACCAGGGTTGAAAGTGGTTCCAGGTCAGAGCTATCAAGGCGATGAGCGAGGAGCCGATCATGCCTGTCAACCGATCCATGATCACCGAACTGAGCGCCTCGGTGCCACGACCGTGCTCCTGGCGCAGGCTGAGCACTTTGACGACGTCGCCTCCAAATCCGGAGGGGATGAAATTGTTAAAGAAAAAACCGACAAAGTAAAGATATACAAGTTGGCGAAAGGAGGGACGGTTATCAAGCGCGTTGAGCAAAATGTACCAACGATAGCTGCGCAGCAGGAGATTGGAAAGAAAAAGCAAAAAGGCAAAAAGGTACCAACGCCAATCTATGTCAGTCAGCGTGCTTATGATCGAATCCAGACCAGCACGATTGACTAACCAGGCCAAAAGCGCCAAGCTCAGCAGTACTTGCAAGATTCCGCGTGTTCTCTTGCTCTTGAATATCGCCTGAAAAAATGAGCGCCAGCCGGTTGAGCCAGTGCGGTTTGAGACTTGTGACGATTTGCTGACCATAAGAGGAAATTGTAACATGAGAGGCCGCTCAAAGCAAGGTCGCGCATATCGAATATCGATCTGAACCAGGCAAGGTTGCTCAAGTGAGGAAGCGTGGTATAATAGGCGTTCGTGGAATGCTGCTCGTAATGAGTGGAATACGATCAAAAGTTGGAAAAAGCCAGCAAGGCTTTTTTCTAGATTTATAACCTGTTGTGAGTAATTAGACAATGAATCTCATCGAATCACTGAATCGTCAAATAGAACCCAATCCAAACATCCCGGAGCTGCATCCGGGCGATACCGTCAAAGTGCATGTGCGCATCATCGAAGGTGAGCGGGAGCGAGTGCAGATTTTCCAGGGCACCCTCATTAGCCTGCACGGAAGCGGCGCCAATGCCACCTTCACCGTGCGGCGCATTGCTTCTCATGGCATCGGCGTCGAGCGCACTTTCTTGTTACACTCACCGCGCGTCAAGCAGGTAGACGTGGTGCGACGGGCACACGTTCGCCGCGCCAAGCTCTATTACCTGCGAGAGCGCCGAGGTAAGGCGACTCGTCTGCGGGAAAAACGCGTTTAACGACTTGGTTTATCCCTCAAACGTATCTTCTCAATAGGGTGTATTTCATTTCGGTTGGAGGTAGTCGCGGTTTCCATACCGCGCGCTATAGAAAGCGCGGCTACTCAACCCATTTGAAACACACCCTTCTCAATATTCTGGGGAGAGTGGCAAATGTAGGTCGGATAGCAAATCCGACCAGGCGGCGGTTAGCGTCGGATTGTCCTGCATCCGCCCGATTTATTGAGAAAATACCCTCAAACTACTCTTTTATAAAATGGGCGTGGGCCATCCCTACGCCCTTTGTGTGTATGATCGCGTCGCGTCCCCCTTGATGTCATTCGTTCTCTCTGTTTTCGATTCTCAAGCCCCAGACTATTCCAACCCATGATTGAACCATTCTGTTGATAGATTGGTACATGTAGGCTGGTGCTTATGACAGAATTTCAGTTTACAATCCATCTATCCAAACGGGTCTTCCCATCGCTAACACCACTGCCTGCGCTGATCCAGCCGCTCGCCCAACCAACAATTCCCGTCTCATTGTAACCCAGCCCCGCCGGTAAAGGCGCTGTAGTTAGATGGAATGTCAGGAAAAGTTTTCATGGTTCTCTTTCCGGTTCAGATCAATTCCCAGCATCCAACGCCTATACTCCGAAGGGGATTACCCGTCGCCTTTTACGTTGTGCTCGCTATTCTCTTCACGTGGCCGTTGATCGCCAGGCTGGGATCTCATATCCCCGGCATGGATAGCGACGCCTACGTGCATCTTTGGACCTTCGATTGGGTAGATCGGACTATAGCCAGTGGCAAGTTCACCCTTCACACGAACGATTTGTTTTATCCCGGGGGCGTCTCGCTGCTCAGTCACAACATCGCCTGGTTCAACATCGCTATCTGGCTATTATTCCAGCAATTCCAATTATGACTCAAGGCTTTGACCAAACGCATGTGCTGGTATAATAGAAGCATGAAAACAAAAAGCAACGTAGTGGACACGTTTATTACCCGGCTGAAAGCCCTGGCCGTCCGGTT
>DAOTUB010000024.1:0-10174 GCA_034437455.1 Anaerolineae bacterium
GGGGGTCATGGGGTGGCTTTCTCGGAACGCGGGCGGGGGCGGGCATGTCGAGGGCTGGCGGTTTGGCGGCATCTGGAGTAGATTGGCCCTCATGAAACACGCCGACGAGATCGCCGCGCTGGCCGACGAGCTGAAGGCCGTTTTCGAGCGCAGGCTCGGCCGGTTCGATACCGAGGACTTCATCGAGGTCGCATCGGCGCTGGGCATCGACGCGAGCGCCCCCCGCGAGAAGGGGCCGCCCCTCAAGCCCCTGGGCGACTCCAACATGCCCGACCTGGTGGGCACCAACCTGGCGAACGCGGTCAACCAGTTCGAGTGGCGCCGCTACCGGCCGGTCAGCGACGACGGTGTGATCGTGAGCGGGTTCGAGGAGACCTCGAAGGCCGACGAATAGGTTATCAGCCCGAAGCCGAGCATCGAAGGTGCACACCCATCGGTCCGATGAGTCCCATGGGTCCCATGACAGCGCCCCCCCCCGCTGCCGGCTACAGCAGTCCGAGCAGGCTTTCGATCACTTTGGAAACGTCGGAATCGGTCATCTTGGGATGGATGGGAAGGGAAAGGGATCGACCGTAGAGGTCGTGGGCGACGGGGAAGTCGCCCGGAGCGTAGCCGTAGGTCTCGCGATAATAGGGGTGCATGTGGAGGGGGATGAAGTGCACCGAGGTGCCGACGCCCCTCTTCTTCAGCTCCTCTATCAGCTCGTCGCGAACCAGGGCGGCCTCGCCCTCGGTGATGTCGGGCTTGGCGAAGGGGATGTTCTGCTGTGTCATTGCGTCACCCTCCAATCAGTACATACGTGTGGAACGCTCCTGGCGGATTGGAACTGTCGATGAACTCCTGGGCCGCACCGCGCAACCAACACGGCATGATCGGCGCGGTCTCAAGCAAGCGGAGTCGGACACTATCGCTTGACAATTCGGGCTCGGTGTGCTTTTCGGAGTAAGGAACTCGCAATTTGCGACCTAACGAATTGGCGGAAAAAATGACCAAACAAAATATTGTGATCGGAGGAGCCGGAGGTTTCATCGGCGGACACTTGGCAGGGACTCTTCTCGAGCAGGGGCACTCGGTTCGCTGCGTGGATATCAAGGATACGGGAGACTGGTACCAAGTCCACGACGAGGCGGAAAATGTTGTCGCGGATCTGCGCGAAAGGGACGCCTGCATGAACGCCTGCGAGGGAATGAACACCTGCTACCAACTCGCCGCCGACATGGGGGGGATGGGCTTTATCGAGAACAATAAGGCCCTGTGCATGCTCTCGGTTCTGATCAACACACACATGTTGATGGCCGCCAAGGAAAATGAACTCTCCAGCTTCTTCTACTCCTCATCTGCCTGCGTTTACAATGCGGACAAGCAGAAGAGCGAGGACGTGGTGCCGCTAAAGGAGGAGGACGCCTACCCCGCCATGCCCGAGGACGGCTACGGCTGGGAGAAGCTGTTCTCCGAAAGGATGTGCCGCCACTTCCGAGAGGACTTCGGCCTCCGCGCCCGCGTAGCCCGTTTCCATAACGTCTACGGGCCTCACGGCACTTGGGAGGGGGGGCGAGAGAAGGCTCCGGCAGCCATTTGCCGGAAGGTGATTCACGCCAAGCATACGGGAAATCTAGAAATAGAAATCTGGGGTGACGGCAAGCAAACGCGGTCGTTCATGTATATCGACGACTGCCTAGAAGGCATCAAAAGAATAATTGAAAGTGATGTAATAGAGCCAATAAACCTCGGCTCCAACGAGCTGACGACGATCAACAATCTAGTCAGCATCGTCGAAGATATCGCGGGAGTGGAGCTGGAGCGCCAATACAAGCTCGACGCACCCAAGGGCGTAAACGGGCGCAACAGCGACAACACCATGATCAAGCGCGAGTTGGGATGGGAGCCGTCGATCAGACTGCGCGACGGCATGGAGCTCACCTACCGTTGGATCCACGACGAATACATGAAGAAATACGGCTGATTGCGACGAATTTCCTGCATGCTTAGCAGAGAACAGTTTGCGAGTGTGCTGGACAACGCCCCCCTCGTATCGATTGATCTTGTCATAGAAAACGGCAGGGGAGAGTTCCTGGTGGGGCGCAGAAACAACGAGCCCGCCAAGGGCTTCTACTTCGTTCCAGGCGGTAGGATCAGAAAAAACGAAACAATAGCCGACGCCTTCGAGCGAATTTCCAAAAACGAGCTGAACGAGTTGCTTCGATTCACCGACGCCGTGCTGCACGGTGCGTACGAGCACTTCTACGAAAAAAACTCGTTGGGAATCGAGGGGATCTCCACTCACTACGTAGTGATAGCTTACAGAGCAGGCTCCACCAGCGAAGAGATCCGCCCAAACGACTCTCAGCACGCGGAGCTGGTCTGGATGACTCCGGCTGAGCTTCTTGGCAATGAAGATGTACACCCAAACACGAAAAGGTACTTCCAATAGAGACGGAGAACAGAATGCACATCGTTTTCGTGATAGCAGTATATCCACCAGAATCAGAGCCTTCGGCAGTCATGGGAGAGGAGTTGGTGCGCGGTCTCCGCGAAGCCGGGCACAGGGTAGACGTGGTCTGCCCTTTCCCCAACCGCCCCGGCGGGGAGATATACCCTGGATATAGACTAAATCTCCGTCAAGTAGAGCAGCAGCCTGGCGGACGGCTGTCGCGAGTTGGAACTTGGCTGGTGGGTCCCAAAAGAAAAAACCGCGACCGTGTGCTTGAGAACGTCAGCTTCGGGATGTCGTCCGCTCTAGAACTGATACGCGGGGAAAGGCCCGACGTGATGCTACTCGAAACCTGGCCGATTCTGTCGTACTTGCCACTTGTCGCGGTGGCAAGGTCCCGTGGCGTACCGATGGTCAACTACATCAAGGATATCTATCCAGAGGCTGCTGTCTCGGCCGGCGTAATAGGCGAAAAATCCCTTGTCTCAAGAGTCCTCCATCAGCTTGACACCTTTGTATGCCACGCATGCAGCCGCAACGTTGTGATTTCGGAGCGGATGCGAGACGAAATATCCCAGACTCGAAGTCTTCCCGATGAACGAGTAGTTGTAATAAAGGATTGGTTGGATCTGGAGCAGATACACCCGTTCGAGGGGAAAAACACCTGGCGCCGCAGAGTTGGCCTGCCAGAAGATCGTTTCCTATGCATGTTCGCAGGAACACTAGGGCACGCAAGCGGTGCCAACATACTGGTAGATGTCGCCGAGGAGCTTAGAGGCGAGCGTGTTCACCTCTGCTGTGTTGGGGAAGGCGTGTTGAAGGAAGGGATGAAGCAAGACGCAGAGACGCGAGGATTGGACAACATTACATTACTCCCCTTCCAACCAAGGGAGGAAGTAGCGGAGATGCAGTCGTCGGCCGACGTCATGTTGCTTATCACGGCGTCGGGGATGGGTCTCAGCTCGGTGCCATCCAAGTTCGTCACTTACATGGCAGTAGGCAGACCAACGATCTGCGCGGTCCAGGAGCAGTCCGATATAGGTGCGCTTGTGAAAAAAGAGAGGCTGGGGTTCGTGGTGTCCCCTGGATCGGCAGAGGATCTGGCCGGAGCAATCCTGAAGGCCAGCAGGATGCCCGAGCAAGAACTGGCGGCGATGGGAACGCGGGCCAAGAGAACCGCTGAGAAGCAGCATTCTCTTAGCGGAGCAATAGAAAAATTCCAGCGCGTCTTCCGCGATGTGGTGAACGATACTCAAAATGTAGGGGGTTGAGCTCAGCGGCGGTGGGAAGCGACCAGCTCGCGCACAGCATCGATCACGGCTGCGGCGTGCTCGTCGCTCATCGCCGAGTAGATGGGCAGGGAGATCGATCGCCGGTAGAGATCCAGGGCGACCGGCAGGTCCTCGGGCGCGTGGCCCCAGGTCTCGCGATAATAGGGGTGCATGTGGAGGGGGATGAAGTGCACCGAGGTGCCGACGCCCCTCTTCTTCAGCTCCTCTATCAGCTCGTCGCGACCCAGGGCGGCCTCGCCCTCGACGAGCTTGAGCACGAACAGGTGCCAGGCGTGCGCGTCGAAGTCGCGAACGTCGAGCAGCTCCACCGAGTCGAGGCCGCCGAAGGCCTCCGTATAGGCCCGGGCGATCTCGCGGCGCTTCTCGAGCATCTCGTGAGCGCGCTCGAGCTGGACGAGGCCCATGGCCGCGGCGAGGTCGCCCATGTTGTACTTGTAGCCCGGGGCCACGATCTCGTAGTACCAGGAGCCCTCCGAGGTGTAGCGCTTCCAGGCGTCCTTGGAGATGCCGTGCAGCGACATGACGCGCATGCGCTCGGCGATCCGCTCGTCGCCGGTGACCGCCATTCCGCCCTCGCCGGTGGTGATCGGCTTGGTGGCGTAGAAGCTGAAGCAGGTCACGTCTCCGATCGATCCGATCCGCCGCTCGCCGTATCGCGCCGGAAAGGCGTGGGCCGCGTCCTCCACCACCTTCAGCCCGTGCTTTTTCGCGATGGCGCAGATGGCGTCCATCTCGGCGGCCTGTCCGCCGAAGTGGACGGGGATGATCGCCTTGGTCTTGTCCGTGATGGCCGCTTCGAGCGCGGCGGGGTCGATGTTGTGATCGCCGTCAAGGACGTCCACCAGGACGGGTTTCGCTCCCATGTAGCGAACGACCTCGCCGGTTGCGGCGAAGGTCATCGTGGGCGCGATCACCTCGTCGCCCGGCCCCACGCCCAGCGCCTCGAGCGCCAGGTGCATCGCCGCGGTGCAGGAGTTCACCGCCACCGCGTGCCGCGCGCCGACGCGCTCGGCGAAGCGCCTTTCGAATTCCTTGCTGCGCGGCCCGGTCGTGACCCAGCCGGAGCGCAGCGTCTCGGCGACCTCGGCGACCTCGCGCTCGGTGATGTCGGGCTTGGCGAAGGGGATGTTTTTCATTGCTGACCTTCCAAGTACTCGTGAGCGAGAATCCCCAGCACGTGCTTGTCGTGAAACGCACCGCGCTTTAAAACTGCCTGACGAAGCAACCCTTCGCGCACGAAACCGCATTTCTCGAAGAAACGAAGCGCTGTCTCGTTGTAGTCGAACACGTGCACGTAGAGGCGATGCAAACCTATATTGTTGAACGCGAGGTCGAAAACCTGGCGGACGGCGGACGTACCTAGCCCCGCTCGACGAGGGGCGTTGGTACCCAGATAAATCCACAGCTCTGCATTTCGGTAGCGCAGATCGATACTGTTTAAACCGATCATGCCGACGTGCTCACCGGTCTTCGTTTCCTCGATCACCAGATAGAGCCTGCTGTCATCGGTCTGCAACGATTCGTACCAGCGCTCGTGCTGCGAGAGAGTGATCGGCCGAATCGTTCCGATCGCATCCTGGATCTCGGGGTCATTCACCCATTCGAGAACAGCCAGCAGGTGCTTCTTTTCGAAGGGTGAGACTTTGAACTCACTCATTTTTTGACCTCTCGGTTCTGTAGATTCCTTCTCTCATAACGACCTTGATAAATGTTTGTGCGAGGATTCGCATATCGAGGCTCAGACCTGCATCCCGCGCGTAGGAAGCGTCGATGCGCCATTTATCATTCGCGTCGAGCAGGTTCCTGCCCGAAACTTGGGAGAGGCCCGTGATCCCGGGACGTACATCCAGTTTCCGGCTTTCCTCACACTGGTACATTTTGATCGCTTCTGGCAAATCCGGCCGTGGCCCCACGAGACTCATCTCGCCCACGAGCACGTTCACGAGTTGGGGAAGCTCATCGAGGCTCGTCGCGCGCAGGATTTTTCCGACGCGCGTGACCCTGTCGTCGCCGGTGGGATTTACGACCGTGTTGTCCTCGCCTATCACAACGTCGGCATCGTTGCACATTGTACGGAACTTCAAAATCTCGAAAACTCGCCCGCCGCGCCCGAGCCGCCGCTGCCGAAACAGCACCGGCCCGGGCGAGTCCAACTTGATTGCGGCCGCGATGCCGAAAAGAACTGGTGCTGTTGCCGTAAGCCCGGCTCCCGACACAGCGATGTCTAATAGCCTCTTGAACTTGTCCTGAAGCTGCCTCATCGAGGAACCCATGGAGTCGTTCTATCCAGGTAGATCAGCTTTTTCGAAAAATAAGAGGCGACCATCTTGGCTATTCTCCTTCTGCCTCGAGACCGAGACCGGTGGTATCAACTCCAATCAGCGCCAAGCCTCTCTCGGCGACAGCGACCGCCTCTTCCCTGCTTTCTGCCGAAGCGACGAGATGTCCGGCACGATCCCCGCTTGCGTGCACACCGCCCACCTTTTTACCAACCTCCAAGTAGACCTCCACCTCCTCGACCCCCTGAAGCGCGCGGGCCTTTTCTATTCCGCCAATCGAACTGACGACCCCCGACTCGGGGACCAGGTACCTGATCGCCGCGGCCCTTTTCCAGCGCGCCGCCAGGCTCGGTTCCCTTCCCAGCGCCAGATCGATGGCCGCGCGCGTCATGCTGACGCCGGTCGAGAGCTCGGTCAGCACAGTGGAGATGAAGTCGCCTCCGAGGCGGGCTCCTATTTCGATCAGAACAGGTCCGCTCGGACCCACCTTTATCTCCACGTGAGACGGCGCGCTTTCTATGCCCAGAGCGTCGAGACCTATCGCGGCGCACTTCCCGATTCTCTCGAGAGTGATCGGCGAAAGACAAGAAGGCTGCGTGTGGCCCAGCTCCACCCAGTGCGGGTCTCCGCTGGTCAGCTTGTCCGTTACGGCGACAACGTGGTGCTCGCCACAAAAGGAAACCGCCTCGACGCTCACCTCCGGTCCGTCGACGAACTCCTCGACCAGAATCTCGGCACCCTCGCCTTCTATCTGCTGCGCGTGGTCGAAAGCCTTCGATAGGTCTTCCGCTCTCTCGAGCTTGAAGACCCCGCGGCTGCCGGAAGAGCTCGACGGTTTGACTATTGCGGGCAATCCAACGCGCTCCAGCGCCGAACGCGCCTCCTTTTCGCTCCGAACCACGGCGAATCCGGGGCTGGGAGCTTCGGCCCTTGCAAAAGCCTCGCGCATGCGACCCTTGTGCGTCGCTCTCAGCGCGACTTCGGGAGTAGGCCCCGGTAGACCCAGGGAGCTCGCCACCGCCGCCACCGTGCGAACCGGAAAATCAGTGCAGAGCGTCAAGACGCCGTCGACCCCTTCTTTGCGAGCCACATCGATCGCGCTTTGGGAGTCTCGAGTGTCAACGGTATGGGCCGTGTCCGCGAGCTTCATCCCCGGGGCATTGGGATCGCGGTCTATCGCCACGATTTCGAGCCCCATCTCGCGAGCCTCTCTGTAGGCTGGAAGCTGCAAGCGGCCGGCGCCGACGATCAAAATAGCAGTCAACGTTTCAGTAGATCCTCTAGAGTATCTCCGTACAGCTCGAGCACTTCATCGCGCGAGTAGCGCTCATCGAATCTCGAGCGAGCACGCTCGCCGGCCGCCCGGCGCCAATCCGAGTCGGCGGCTGCCTTTACCACGGCGGCGGCCATTTCTTCCGGATCAGCAGGAGGCACGACTGTTCCGCAGTCCCCCCTCTCTATCTCCGAGGCGGTGTCAGAATCGCGATCCACGCTGGCCAGCACCGGCCTGCCCGCGGCCATGTAGCCCACGACCTTGCTCGGCACGCTGGTCCGGCCGCGGCCGGGAGCCAGGGTTACCAGCCCCACGTCTGCCGTGGCCTGCACCTCGGCCAGCCTCTCGCGCGGCTGGAACGGCAAGAAGCGCACGTTCTCCAGCCCCGCCTCCTGGACGCGCCGCTCGAGAACCGACCGCTCCTCTCCTTCGCCCACGAACAGGAGCGGTTCGTAACCTTGCCGGTCTCGACCGCGACGTCGGGGTAGATGTCGTAGATGACGTTGACCAGCCTGGCCCGGTGGCGAGACGCCACCAGCGCGCCCAGGTTGGGCCCCACCAGCGGCGGCCCGTAGACGAGGACCAGGTCGCAGCGGCGGGACAGGAGCCCGGCCAGCGCAACTCCCGCCGCCTGGGATGCCAGGACCGCGGCGCGAACCGGCACGGATCGGCTCTCGTGAACGAGGTGCCCGGCGCGAACCACCTCGACACCGCCGTGCTCCTCGCGCCGCCAAGGGACCCAGGAGTAGCCCGGGTGGATCTTCCCCTGCGGGTGATGCGGCAACCCGGCGCAGACCGTCACCTCCCAGCCGCTGGAGGCGAGATGCTCTGCGAGCTGTCGTACCATCACGGAGGTCGGGTGGATCTCCGGAGGGTAGACCTGGGTGGTGATCAGGATGCGGGGCATCAAGTATTAACGCGTTCTTCGCCGACCACCGATGCGATGTATATCATTGCAGCAGCCCTTTGTTCACGACTGGACTTCAATGAAAGATAACCTAGCTTGCAAGAATTCCTTCGTACTCGGACATCATCTTCTGCGAAACGGATTCTATAGAGAAGCTTTCGGCGGCGATTTCGACAAGCCGTTCTGGTTTCCACCGTTTTTCAAGCTCGCTTTTGTCGAGACTATCCAGGGCCGCAGCCCAGGCATCAGTATCCAGAGGAAGGACCATACCTGCCTGTCTCGACGCGACCCAGTATTTCAGGCCAACTTGGTCAGAGACGAGGGCCGGTGTTCCCTGGGCCATGGCCTCTACAACCACGTTGCCAAAGCTCTCTCCGTGAGAAGGCACTACGAGCAGATCCATTCCCGCATACGCTGCAAGCAGTTCCTCTCCAACGAGTTCCGACGTGAAAACCACTTTGTCGGCCATGTTTTCCTTGTTGATTGTATCTTCCAGTTTCTTTTGATATCCGGCCTCGTCGGGACCGACCGCCACGAGTAGAATATCCCGTCTGTTCTTCACCCTCGACAACGCGGGCAGCAGCACGTCGAAGCCCTTGCGCTGGTGCAGCCTCCCGACGATTCCCAAGACAACAGTCTCGTCAGAAACGCCCAGGCTCTTTCTGAAGCTTTTACCGCTCTTCCTACTGGGCATATCGATTGGGTTCGCCACGACGATCGCGTTCACTGCCCTGGCCCACTCAGGTGAAAGGTCTCTCTCCATCTCGGTGCTGAAGTGCAAAGCGCTGGCGCCGCGAAGCACCCGCTTTGCCGACAAGAGCATGGCGAGTTGCTTCTTCATTTTCTTGGCGCTTAAAGACCTGCCCTCCAGATTGGCCCGTGTGCTGACGACATAAGGTGTACCCAGCATCCTACATACCGCCGCCGCAATGCTGGAAGTCGGACCCCAGAAACCATTGATATGAACAAGGTCGGCATTCCTGCTTTGCGCGACGGCCATCTTCCACAAAGCCGGCGAGAGCCCGTGCCTGTTGGCGGAAACCCATCTGCCTCGCCCCAACACCGGTGCGGTGATGATCTTCACTCCCTCTTCCACCCGCTGAGCTGGTACATCAACAATGCCCTTCTGTTTGGCATTGGTGGCCAGCGCCGTCACATCGACCCCCAGAGCGGCCAGGCCCCGCGCCAGGTTCCACATCGACCTGACCGGCCCGCCCCAGTCCCAGGCGGGCTGGAAGGATGTTGACACCAGCAGCACTTTCATCCCCGAACCTCCCACCGCTCTTTCCCTCGCGGGCCAAGTGCCCCTAACTCAAGGCAAAACAGCGCATCTTCCTTGGCCGACAATTTTTCTTTGACAAGCGCGACGCCCTCGGTTACCGTCCGCCCCCAACGGAAACCCATAACAGAGAGGAGGGACACGCAATGTCCAACAAGTCGGACTACGAACAACACGAATCGGCCATCGAGGCCATCGACGACAAGAACGCCAAGTACCCCAACATGCCTATCGGGATCTTTCTCCAGGAGGCCGAGGACCTGCACGCCTGGGCCTCCAAGGACCTGGACAAGCTTACCGCCCACGGGCTGGACCCGGCGCTGGTCGAGACGCTGCCCACGCGCACCGGCGCGGCGCGCTACGCGCAGAGCATGTGGAACTCGCGGCGCTTCACCCGCGAGGAGGCGCAGAAGAAGTTCGCCCTGCTGGCGCCCGAGGCGTACGATCTCCAGGCGCGGCTGGTGCACAGCATGTTGTTCGCCTACCGCAAGATGCCGGACGTCAAGGGCCGCGTCCAGGCGATCGCCGAGGGCTCGGGCGACGCCGACATGGTGCAGGATCTCTCGGACCTGGCGGTTCACGGCAAGGAGAACCCCGAGCCGCTGGAGGCGATCAACTTCGAGATGGGCCTGCTCGACGAGGCGGCCTCCAAGAGCGACGAGCTGGGCGCGCTGCTGGGAGTGGCGCACGGCGAGGAGGCTACCGACAAGGAG
>DAOTUB010000025.1:0-18215 GCA_034437455.1 Anaerolineae bacterium
CCAGCTTGCGGCGCTCCAGCGCGGCCAGCCGCCGCAGTTGCATCGACAGGATCGCCTGCGCCTGGAGCTGGGTGAATTTGAACTTTCGTCTCAGGTTATTCTCCGCCGTCTCGGCGGTTCGGCTGCTGCGGATGGTGGCGATCACCTCGTCGATCACGTCCAGCGCCTTGAGCAACCCCTCGACGATGTGTAGTCGGGCCTCTCGTTTCGCCAGTTCGTATTTGCTGCGCCGGACGATGACGTTCAGCCGGTGCTCGATGAAATAGACCAGCATCTCCCGCAAGCCAAGCCGTTGCGGGCGCACGATCACGTCGCCATTGATCTGTTCCGAGACCAGCGCCAGCGCGTTGACGCCGAACGTCTCGCGCAACTGGCTGTGGCTCAGGACGTCCTCCAGCACCTCGCGGGCGTCGGCCATCCGGCTGACCTCGATGACGGCCCGCATGCCCTCGTGGTCCGACTCGTCGCGCAGATCGGTGATCCCGTTGATCTTGCCATCTCTGACCTCGCGGGCGATGCGCTCCAGCACGGTCGACTTTTGTACGGCGTAAGGCAGCTCGGTGACGACGATGTTGACCTTGCCCCCGCCGATGTCCTCCATGTCCACCCGCGCCTGGGTGACGATGCGGCCTCTTCCCTTTTCATAAGCGGCGCGGATGGTGTCTAGCCGATCCTCGCTGTTGGAATCGTCACGGTAGCGATAGATGACTCCCCCGGTGGGAAAATCGGGGCCGGGGATGATCTCCATCAGTTCGTCCACGCTGATACTCTTTCGCCGTCGCCAATTCTGGGCCACGTGGACGACAGCGTCGCAGACCTCGCCCAGGTTGTGGGGCGGGATGTTGGTGGCCATCGCGACAGCGATGCCCGTCGCCCCGTTCACCAGTAGATTGGGCAGCGCCGCCGGCAGGATGACCGGCTCCTGCAGGCTGCCGTCAAAATTATCCACGAAATCGACCGTATCCTGGTCAATGTCCTGGAGCACAAAGCCGGCGATCTCGTCCAGGCGGGCCTCGGTGTAACGCATCGCAGCCGGGCTGTCGCCATCGATGCTGCCATAGTTACCCTGTCCGTCTATCAACGTGTGGCGCATCGAGAAATCCTGCCCCATGCGCACCATCGCCAGATAGACCGACTGATCGCCGTGCGGGTGGTACTTGCCCAAGGTCTCGCCGACCACGCGGGCTGATTTCTTGTGTGGCCGGTCGTGGCGCAGCCCCATATCGTGCATCGCGTACAGGATGCGCCGCTGCACCGGCTTGAGTCCGTCCTCGACGCGGGGCAAAGCCCGGTCGGTGATCGTCTCGACGGCGTATTGAAAGTAAGCCTGTTCCAGGTCTGTGGTCAGAGAGACCGTCTTTGTCAGCATATTCTATGATTCCTCATCGTTGCCTTCGTCCTCGTCTCCATTTTCACTGTTCTCTTCCTCGCGCCAGCGTTCCAGCAGCCAGGTGCGGCGGTTCTGCGCCGATCTCCCCATCAATATGCCAAAGATCTGGTTGGCGTGGTGCACGTCCTTGACCGTCACCCGGCGCAGGTTATCGTTAAAGGGTCCGGCCTCGCCGACATGAAAGACGGTCTCGCGCAACTGGCCGGGGTTCATCTCGCCCAGTCCCTTGTAACGCTGGATCGTCACGCCGTTCTGCCCCCATTTTTCCAGGATGGCGTCCCGCTCCCGGTTGGAATAGACGTAGCACGTTTGCTTCCCTTTGCGCAGCAGATAGAGCGGGGCCACGGCCACGTAGAGCCGGCCGGCCTCGATCATCGGGCGCATGTAGCGCCAGAACAAGGTGTAGAGCAGGGTGCGGATGTGATCGCCGTCCACGTCCGCGTCGACGAGGATGCCGACCCCGCCGTAGCGCATGTCGTCCACGTTAAAGTCCGCTCCGACCCCGCCGCCGACCGCCGCGATGATCGCCTTGATCTCGTTGTTGCTCAGCAGGCGGGTCAGTCTCTTCCCTTCTACATTGAGCGGCTTGCCGCGCAGGGGCAGGATGGCGTGGTGGCGTCGGTCGCGCGCCATCTTGCACGATCCGCCCGCGCTGTCCCCCTCGACGATGTAGAGCACGGTTTGCTCGGTCGGCGTGCCCTTGGTCACGTCGGCCAGCTTGCCCGGCAGGCCCGAATCGGCCGCGTCCAACACGCTGCGCCGGATGACGAGTTTGCGGGCTTTGCTGGCCGCCACCCGCGCCTGGGCCGCCGCCTGTGCCTGCTTGACGATGGTTCTGCCCAGCGACACTTTTTTGCGCAGTCGCTCCAGCAACCCCTCGTAGACGATGCTGTGAACGATGCCCTGCACGTTGTCGTTCGCCAGGCAGGTCTTGGTCTGGCTGGTAAAGTGAGGGTCGTGCATCGAGAGCTTGATCACTGCCGTCAGCCCGGATAGCGTGTCGCTGCCCCGGATGTTGGCGGCGCTCTTCCCCTTGACCAGTTTCTTCTCGGAGGCGAACTGGTTGATCGCCTTGGTGACGGCGCTCTTGAACCCCGCCACGTGCTTCCCTCCATCGGGGGTGGGGATGGTGTTGACAAAGCTCATCATCTCGCTCTCGTCCACGTTGGTGTGCCATTGGAGCACGACGTCCACGGCGACCCCGTTCTGCTTCCCGCTGAACTCGATGGGGGTGCGGTGGACCGCTTTGCGTCCATCGTTGAGCCACTTGACGTACTCGACCAGGCCGCCGTCGTAGCAGAATGTTTTCTGTCGTTTTTTCTTCTTGCGGTTATCGGTGAACTCGATGGTGACTCCCGGCAGGAGAAAGGCGATCACCTGCAAGCGCCGCGCCATGGCGTCAAAATCGAAATCGGTGACGTCCATAAAGCGCGGGTTGGGCTTGAAGGTGATGATCGAGCCGGTATTCAGCTTTTTGTCGGCGTTCGCCTTGATCGCCTTCGCCTCGTCCTTCTGCCCCACCTCGGCCACGACCTTGCCCGTCGCCGGAGCGATGATCTGAACCGGGGTCACGGGCAGGCCCATCTCGTGGCGCTGGGAGTAGATCACGCCGTTCCGGCGCACCTGTACCTCCAACCACTCCGACAGGGCGTTCGTGGCCTTGATGCCGACGCCGTGCAGCCCGCCGCTCGTGGAATAGCTGCCCTCTTTGAACTTGCCCCCGGCGTGCAGCTCGGTAAAGACCAGCTCCAGGGTGGGGCGCTTCTTTTCGGCGTGCATCCCCACCGGGATGCCGCGCCCGTCGTCGGTCACGGTGAGCGAGCCGTCAGAGTCAATGTCTACGCCGATGTGGGTGCATGCTCCGGCCAGGGCTTCGTCCACGGCGTTGTCGATCAGCTCGTGGGCCAGGTGGTGCAGCGCGTCGAGGCCGGTGCCGCCGACGTACATCCCCGGCCTGCGCTGGATATTCTCTGGATAGTCCAGTACTTGAATGTCATTGGTATCGTAGGCTGTGGACATGAGTTCTCTCCTGAGAGTGTGTAAACGTGCACAAATCTCACCTCAAATATAGCACATCTGTTCTTTCTCGTCAAGCTCTGGGCGGGCGCGGCGGCGGTTGCGAATTTGGGAAATCGCGTCAAAAACCCAAAGGGTGCTCGCACTCCCTTCGGGTCGTTAGCCGTGGGCTGCCTGAATGTTGGCGTCGTGAGGAGTGCCTCTTTTGTACCAGCATTGGCGTTCCTCGATGGCCTTCCTCCCGCCCGGGTGGTACAATGTGTGGATTATACCTCAAATTGGGCAAAAGAGAAACCTGACGGATCTGCGAGACACATCAGGTTTTGGGGTTTGTACTCAACTGACGTAAATCGGACTGCTGAATATCCAGCCCCGGCGGCCCATCCGGTAGTTGCGGTACGCTTCGACGCGATAGACCCCCGCCAGAGCCGAGGTGAACTTGAGCCGTTTGCCCTGGGTGCGGGCGATGATCTCTCCGTTGAGCAGCAGGCGGATGTCGGCGTTCTGGGGCGTCTGGATCTCAAAGATGGTCGCGCCCGCGCGCGCCAGTTCTTCTCCCACCAGCGCGCTGTTAAAGCCGCTGCGGGCCTGGAAGCGAAAACCCGTCGTCGAGGCTGGCAGGTCGTAGCCCGCCCAGGTGCGCCCGGACCGCAGTGCGTCGTAGACCAGTGCCTTGTCGTGCGCCAGGTTGCCGTTGAACGGATGCTTGGTGAGGATGTGCGTGTTGACGCAGCGAAAGAGGTATTCGTAGGGAAAGAGCACGCGCTTGAACGGGCCGAGCGAGTAGGTTTTGCCGTGCGCGTCGGATCCGCCGATGGCGGCGACCTGATGTCCCTGGGCAAGCAGTTCGTCCCACTTGCGCAGCGCGTCCTTGAACGGTCCTTTGATGCCCCGCGACGGAAAGTAAGCATAGTAGAGCGCCGCCAGTTTACTGCGCGCGAGTCCCTTGAACTCGGACATATAGTTCCAGATTTCCAGCCCTTTATACCCCGTGATCTCCCAATCGGTCCACGAGAGCGCGGCCATATCCGGGCCGACCTTGCTTTCGCGCTCATAGGGGTGGGCCAGGTAGCAAAAACCGCCCCATTGGCTGGCCTCGTCGATCAATGCTTGCATGTCCGAGGCCAGAGGCGATAGCTCGGCCTCGGCATTGTAGACCAGGAGGTGATTCGCCTGGGGCTGGAGGCGCACATCGTGGATCTCCTCGCCCACCAGGAGCAGCACATCGTCGTGATAGCCCTCAAAGCCGTCTACCCAGACGTTGTGGTCGGTGACGATGACGAAATCGATCTCCGCCTGGGCCGCGGCGCGCGCGACCTCGGCGTGGAGAGCCTGCCCGTCTGAGTAGGGCGTGTGCACGTGGGGGTTGCCGACGTATTCGTGTACGGCTATAGGTCTTTCTTCCATAATACCTCTCGCTTTAAGAATCTGTCTCGTTCAATCTATCCAGCAGCGCTTCCAGTTCACTGTATTCCTCAAAGGAGGCGTCGGCCAGCGATTTGCCATCCTGGCGATTGCTCACGCCTAGGAAGAGGATGGCCTTCATTCCCACGCCGCGCGCTCCGGCCATATCTGTCTCGGGCAGGTCGCCGATGTGGGCGGCCTGATCAGGCCGGGTCTTTAGGATGCTCAAGGTGTGCAGAAATGGCTTGGACAGGGGCTTGGCCGCCTCGACTTCGTCGGAAAAGGTCTGGACGCGAAAATAGGGCAGCAGGCCGTCCCGTTCGAGTACCTTGCGCAGCACCCATCCAGGTGTCAGCCCCACGTCCGAGATGATGCCCAAGCGGTAGTGTTGGGCCAGGCGTGGGATGACCTCGGGCACACCGGCGACGGGGCGGGGGTCGCCGCTGCTCAGGTAAATCTCCTCGAGGGGTTGGCGCAGACCGAGTAGCGCGTCATCGGGTAGCTCGGCTTCGAGAAAGACCAGCATCTCGCGCAGCCAGTGCTCGACGGTGATAAAGCTGTGCTCCTCCCTCCAGATATGGTCCAGCACGGAAAGGGCGTGCCGATAGGCTGCTTCGAGATCTGTCCAGGGGCGCGGCTGGGAGTGACAGGTCAGCGCCTCTTCCAGCAGGCGTAGTCGTTCATCCTGGGCGGATATGTCTTGATATAGGGTTTTCCAAAAGTCGAATGTCACAGCTTGCAGCATATCGCTTACCTGTATGTTTTGCTACGATGAGCAATCAGAATCACAGTGATGGCCTGTTTGTCTTCATCCACACGGTATACCACGCGCCAATCACCCATCCGATAACGCCAATACCCGGCCAATGAGCCTTTCAGCCGCTTGATGTTGGGATGTCTATAAGGATCGCGTTGCAATTGATCAAAGCAGCGGTTCAGCTTTCTGGTCAAAGAGATGTCGGCCGT
Source organism: Anaerolineae bacterium (assembly GCA_034437455.1). GTDB lineage: Bacteria > Chloroflexota > Anaerolineae > B4-G1 > B4-G1 > DAOTUB01. The sequence continues at coordinate 5,777 of DAOTUB010000025.1, forward strand.
CTGGTAAAATTTCTGCGCGTCGTGAGTCAGCCCGATCTCATACATTGCGGCGTATGTCCTCGAAACGGACTGTGTCACCATTATCGGCTTGCTCAACGGCGTGTCGGAAAGCTGCTTTGAAACCGGAGATGTTCAACAATTCGGCGGTTGCTTCGTTCTCCTCGCGTTCTTGCAGATAGGCTAAAAAATCGTTAGCCACTTGCAGCCGCTCAGGCGAAAGGCTGTGTAGCCGGCGTTCGGCTTCGGTCAGTGTTGCTTGTCTTCCCACCATTACAGCGCCTCCTTGCATTTGATGCTATCTTATCGCACCAATGAGCCATTGTCAAGCGGCAAAGATCGAGTATAATCAGGTAGAGTGTTTGGAGGGGAGCGATGAAAAACCGTCAAGTGTCCGAAATATTCGCGGCGATGGCCGACATCCTGGCCATCCAGGGAGAAGGCTACCACCGCATCATGGCCTACCGGCGCGCCGCCGAGAACGTCGCCGCGTTAGGCCAACCATTGGAGGATCTCTGGCAGGCGGGCGAGTTGGAATCTATCCCCGGCGTCGGCAAGACACTGGCGGCGAAGATCGACGAACTGATGCGCACAGGCCGCTTGAGCGCCTACGAGAAACTCCAGGCCCAGGTGCCAGAGGGCGTGACAGCGATGCTCCAGATCCCCGACGTCGGCCCCAAGCGGGCGGCCTTGTTCTGGAAGGAGCTGGGCATCGTCAGCATCGAAGCATTGGAGGAAGCAGCGAGGGCGGGTCGCCTCCGAACCATCCCCGGCATGGGAGCCAAGAGCGAGGAAAAGGTGCTGGCGGGCATCGAGGCGTTCAAGCGGCGCACCGGCCGCACCCTGCTGGGCGTGGCCTGGCATCTGGCTTACCAGATGCTGGAGCCGCTGCGCCAGATACCGGGCGTGGTGCAGGCCGCTCCCGCCGGCAGCCTGCGCCGCATGCGAGAGACCGTGGGCGATCTGGACCTCCTCGTAGCGTCCGCCGATCCCGATCCGGTGATGGTCTACTTCCGCGAGCTGCCCCAGGTGGACGAGGTGCTGCTGAGCGGCCCCACGAAAACGTCCATCCGCACCCACGATGGCCTCCAGGTGGACCTGCGCGTGCTGGAGCCGGCTCGCTGGGGGACGGCGCTGCAATATTTCACCGGCAGCCAGGCTCACAACATCCGCCTGCGGGGATTGGCGCTCGAGCGGGGTCTTTCCCTGAGCGAGTATGCGCTCAAACGGGAGGACGGCGCGGAGATCGTCTGCGCGACCGAGGAGGAGGTCTACGCCGCGCTGGGGCTGCCGTTCATTCCGCCGGAGCTGCGCGAGGATCGGGGCGAGATCGAGGCGGCGTTGGCGGGCCGTCTGTCCGACCTGATCGAAGTGGGAGACTTGAAAGGTGATCTGCAATTTCACACCACCTGGTCCGATGGACATCAGAGCTTGCTGGAGATGGCGCGGGCAGCGCGGGCGTACGGGCTGGAGTACGCCTTGGTGACCGATCACTCGCATGGTCTGGGCATCGTCCGCGGCCTCACGGCTGGGGACTTGAATCGCCAACGGGCCGAGATCGAGGAGGTCAACCGCGAGATGGGCGATACTTTTGGGCTGTTGGCCGGGATCGAGGTGGAGGTGCGGGCGGATGGCTCCCTCGACTTTCCCGACGAGGTGCTGGCCGAGCTCGACCTGGTGGTGGCGGCGGTGCACACCGGGCTGCGCCAGGATCGGGAGCAGGTCACAGAGCGGATGCTTTCGGCGATCCGCAATCCCCACGTGGACGTCATCGCCCACCCGGCGGGGCGGCTAATCGGCGAGCGGGAGGGGGCCGATCTCGATATGGAGGCGATTTTCCGCGCCGCCGCCGAAACGGGCGTCGCGTTGGAGGTCAACGCCTATCCCAAGCGGCTCGATCTCTGCGACGTGCACGTGCGGCGGGCGCTCGAGTTGGGCGTCAAGCTGGCGATCAGCTCCGACACCCACGATGTGAACGGCTTTGCTATGCTGCCTTTTGGGGTAGCGACGGCCCGTCGAGGCTGGGCCACGGCCAACGACGTGATCAATACCTGGAGTGTGGAGAGAGTCCTCGCATGGAAAGCACAAAGAGCCGGTACTTGATAGCAGGTCTGAATATACTCGACGAGAAATTCAAGACGCACAAAGCAAGATACGTGCTACAGTGTACCCTCGCGACCGGGGCGGTTTTCATCGTATTGATGATCCTCGACGCTTTGTCCGATACGGTCATCATCGCCGCGCTGGGCGCGAGTTCGTTTATCGCGTTCACGATGCCTGGGGCGCAGGTTTCGAAGCCGAGGTTCCTGGTCGGAGGGTATCTGATGGGGACCGTTGCGGGGATTCTGTGCCATTATTTGTGCGATTGGCTGTTGCTTGCCCAATGGCCCGTTGTTCAAGCGTGCTCGAATGTGCTATTTGGCGCGCTGTCTGTGGGATTGGCCATCTTTTTGATGGTCATCACAGACACGGAGCATCCCCCTGCGGCGGGTTTGGCTTTGGGGTTTGTGCTGAATGATTGGGATTACTTGACGGTCCTGGTCGTCGTGGTCGGCATCGTCTCATTGTCGCTCATCAAGGCGCTTCTGAGGCCGGTTTTGATGGATTTGCTATAAATACCCATCGCCAGCGTGACCTTTGCCCCACGACGGTGTTATTCCTTATTGAATCAGAACTAGATCCTGGACCTGGCCCCTGAGGGGGCGAACGTCCCAAGGGAGGTATGTTTATGAAACAGCGTGTGGTTGTGACCGGTCTCGGCGCGCTCACCCCGGTGGGGCACGACGTGCCGACGACGTGGGAGGCGCTCCTGGCCGGGCGCAGTGGCATCGGACGCATTAGCCGCTTCGATCCCTCGGAACTGAACGTGCAGATCGCTGCCGAAGTCAAAGATTTCGACCCGGCGGCGATCTTTGGACACCGCGAGGCGCGCCGCAACGGTGAGTTTACGCTCTTTGCCCTCGAAGCCGCTCGCCAGGCCGTCGCCGATGCCGGGCTGGCGCTCGACGACGAAGGAAAGCGGCGCGCCGGCGTGATCGTCGGCACGGGCATCGGCGGCATATTGGCTTTGCTGGACAATTATGACATGTTCCTGGAACGTGGCGGGCGTCGCGTCAGCCCCTTTATGATACCGATGATGATGCCCAACGCGGCCTCTGGCGCTGTCGCCATAGACCAGGGTTTGCAAGGGCCGAATTTTTCCATATCTTCTGCCTGCGCCACCGGCTCCCACGCCATCGGCGAGGCAGCTATGGTGATCCGGCGAGGGCAGGCCGAGATCATGCTCTGCGGCGGGAGCGAAGTAGCCACTCATCCCCTGGCGGTAGCTGGTTTCGGGAACATGGGGGCGCATTCTACGCGCAACGACGACCCGCAGCACGCTTGCCGCCCTTTTGACGCCGAGCGAGACGGCTTTGTCATCGGTGAGGGGGCGGGGATCCTGGTGTTGGAAACGTTGGAGCACGCGCAGCAACGCGGCGCTCGCATCCACGCCGAACTGTTGGGCTATGGCGCTTCCGCCGATGCGTTTCACATCACCGCCCCCGACGAGACGGGACAGGGTGCGGCGTTGGCGATGCAGGCGGCGATCCACGACGCGGGCTTGGCTCCCGAGGATGTGGATTACATCAATGCCCATGGCACCAGCACGCCGCTCAACGACCGCATCGAGACCCAGGCCATCCGCATCGTCTTTGGCCTCCACGCCGACCAGTTGGCGGTCAATTCCACCAAGTCGATGACGGGCCACTCGATGGGCGCGGCGGGGGCGATCGAGGCCATCGTCTGCGTCAGGAGCCTGGAGACCGGTTGGATTCATCCCACCATCAACTACGAATATCCCGACCCCGAGTGCGACCTGGATTACGTGCCCAACCAGGCGCGGCGGTTGGATCCTCGCGTGGCGCTTTCAAATTCCTTCGGCTTTGGCGGACACAACGGCTGTCTTATCTTTCGGCGTTGGGAGGGAGAATGACGACGAACGCTCATCTTGTCGGCTGGGGAAGGTATATACCCGAGCGCGTCTTGACCAACGATGAACTGACGCAGATGGTGGATACGTCGGAGGAGTGGATCCGCGCCCGCACCGGGATCGCCGAGCGGCGCATCGCCAGCGACGGCGAGACGACGGCCAGCATGTCGATCCAGGCGGCGCGGCGGGCGCTGGAGGTAGCCAACCTCGATCCATCGCAACTCGACCTGATCATTGTCGCCACGGCCACGCCCGACTATATGTTCCCGGCTACGGCCTGTTTGGTACAGGATGCATTGGGGGCCACTCACGCGGGGGCCTTTGATCTCGCGGCGGGTTGCACGGGCTTTGTCTATGGCCTCAATGTGGCCGCGAATCTCATCGCGGCTGGCGCTCACGAGACTGTCTTGATCGTTGGGGCCGAGACCCTGTCTCGCATCGTGGACTGGCACGACCGGGGCACCTGTATCCTTTTCAGCGACGGGGCGGGCGCCGTCATCCTCCAGGCGAATGGGGCCGACGGCGGCGTCCTGTCTACTCTCGTCGGCTCGGATGGTTCTGGAGGCGAACTGCTCTGCTTGCCGGGGGGAGGCAGTCGACATCCGGCCTCTCACCGCACCGTGGCCGAGGGGCTGCATTATTTGAGAATGAAAGGACGAGAGGTCTTTCGCTTCGCCGTGCGCACCATGCCCAACGCCACGCGCCAGGTGCTGAAACGGGCGGGCTTGAGCGTCGCTGACCTGGACCTCCTCATCCCTCACCAGGCGAATCAACGGATCACCGACGCCTCGGCCAAATCGCTGGGCTTGCCGCCGGAGGCCATCATCAGCAACGTGGAATGGTACGGCAATAACTCGGCCGCCTCCATCCCCATCGCCTTGTGCGAGGCGGTGGAGGAGGGGCGCATCCAGCAGGACGATCTGCTGGTCCTGGTCGGGTTCGGCGCGGGGCTGACCTGGGCGGCGACCGCTCTGCGTTGGAGCAAGCCCCTGCCGCTCGTCGAGCCTTCGCCCAGAAAGAGAATCTGGACCTTTGGGCAAAAGCTGCGCTATCGTTACGCGACGCTGCGCTCGTTGGTGCGCCGCTTCTTGCGCTGGCTGCTCTCCCTCGGGGTGAAGGAGTAACGTGAGTTCTCACATCGAACGTCTCGAAGAGAAGCGCGCCCAGGCTCATCTGGGGGGTGGCTCCGACCGCATCGAGCGCCAGCACGCCAAGGGCAAGCTGACCGCCCGCGAGCGACTCGGTTATCTGCTCGATTCCGGCACGTTCTACGAGCTGGACGAGTTTGTTACGCACAGGGCGACCGACTTTGGGCTGGACGAGCAGCACGCCCTGGGCGACAGCGTCGTCACCGGCTGGGGCGAGATCGACGGCCGCCAGGTGTACGTCTTTGCCCAGGATTTTACCGTGCTAGGTGGGTCGGTGGGCGAGGCTCACGGCCAAAAGATCTGCAAGGTGCTCGACCTGGCGCTGAGGAACGGCGCGCCCGTCATCGGCATCAACGATTCGGGTGGGGCGCGCATCCAGGAAGGGGTGGACGCACTGGCTGCCTACGGCGAGATATTCTACCGCAACGTCCTCGCCTCTGGCGTCGTCCCGCAGATATCCGTCATCGTGGGGCCGTGCGCCGGGGGCGCGGTCTATTCTCCCGCGCTCACCGACTTTACGTTCATGACCGAGGGGACGGGCCTCATGTTCATCACCGGCCCGGGCGTCATCAAGGCGGTGACTCACGAAGAGGTTGATTCCCAGAAATTGGGCGGCGCCGAGATTCACAACCGGGTCAGCGGCGTGGCCCATTTCGCCGTCCCTGGAGAGGAAGAGACGCTCGGCTTGGTGCGGCAGCTCCTCTCGTACCTGCCCTCCAACAACGCCGATGACCCGCCCTACCTCTCGCCGACCGATTCGTCCGACCGGATGGACGTGGCGCTCGACACGTTGGTGCCTGACGATCCAGCCCAGGGGTACGATATGCAGGAGATCATCCAGCGTGTCGTGGACGAGGATTCTTTTCTGGAGGTGCAGGCCCGGTTTGCCCCCAACCTGATCGTGGGCTTTGCCCGCATGGGCGGGCGCGTGATGGGGATCGTGGCCCAACAGCCGCCGGTCCTGGCGGGTGTGCTCGACATCGACGCCGCCGACAAGGGCGCGCGCTTTATCCGTTTCTGTGATTGTTTCAACGTCCCGCTCCTCACGTTGACCGACACGCCGGGCTTTTTGCCGGGGGTGGAGCAGGAGCACGGCGGCATCATCCGTCACGGGGCCAAGATGATCTATGCCTACGCCGAGGCGAGCGTGCCCAAGATCTCGGTCATCACCCGCAAGGCCTACGGCGGGGCCTACATCGTCATGAGTTCCAAGCACCTGCGCGGCGACGTCTGCCTGGCCTGGCCGGGGGCGGAGATCGCGGTGATGGGGCCGGAGGGGGCCGTCAACGTCGTCTTTCGCAAGGAATTGAAAGCGGCGGAGGATTCGGACAGCCTGCGGGAGGAGTTGGTGCGCGACTATCGCGACAAGTTTGCCAACCCTTACGTCGCAGCGGCGCGGGGTTATCTGGATGGAGTGATCGCTCCCCGTGAGACCCGCCCGCGCGTCATCCGCGCGCTGGAGATGTTGCGCGACAAGCGGGTTCAGCGCCCGCCGCGCAAGCACGGCAATATGCCTCTGTAAATGAACAATGAGACAATGAACAATTTCCAATCCTTGCGAAGGTTACGAATGAGTTTTGCAGATGAGCGTTTACGGTTGACAAGAGCGCTTTGGGTTTGAAAGTTGTTGATGAACCTTCGCAAGGGTCAATGATCAACGAACGGATGATGGGGGATGAGGATGCCTGGTAAGGTCCTGGTGGCGAATCGAGGCGAGATTGCGGTGCGGGTGTTGCGTACTTGCTGGGAGCTGGGGCTGGAGACGGTGGCCGTTTTTTCGGAGGCCGATCGGGAGGCGCCTCACGTGCGCTATGCCGACGAGGCGTACTGCATCGGCCCGCCGCCGGCCCAGGAGAGTTACCTGCGCGGAGATCGCATCATTGAGACGGCGCTGAAAGCAAAGGCGCGGGCCATTCACCCTGGCTATGGTTTTCTGGCCGAGTCGCCTGCCTTTGCCCGGGATTGCGCCGAGGCCGGGTTGATCTTTATCGGGCCGCGTCCAGAGACGATGGAGCTGCTGGGCGACAAGCTCGCCGCCCGGCGCGTGGCCCGTGACCTGGGCATCCCCGTCATCGAAGGCTCCGCCCAGGCCCTGGACGACGAGGGATTGCTGGAGGCCGCCGATGAGCTGGGGTATCCGGTGATCGTCAAGGCGGCGGCGGGCGGCGGCGGCATGGGCATCCGCGTGGCTAACTCGCGGGCGGAGCTGGAGTCGATCATCCCGCGCGCCCGCCAGGAGGCTCAGGCCGCTTTCGACGACGATGCGATCTACCTGGAGCGGCTGGTGAAGGACGCCCGTCACATCGAGGTGCAACTGCTGGGCGATACCCAGGGTCACGTCATCCACCTGGGCGAGCGGGAGTGCTCTATCCAGCGCCGGCATCAGAAGTTGATCGAGGAGGCCCCCTCGCGGGCATTGAACGACGATCTGCGGCAGCGCATCTGCCAGGCTGCGGTGAGCATCGGGGAGGCGGTAGGATATGTCAGCGCGGGCACGGTCGAATTCTTGCTTCCTTCGCCAACAAGCTTGGAGCAACGCAACGCTCAGGGTGATTTCTATTTCCTGGAAGTCAATCCTCGCTTGCAAGTGGAGCACACGGTCACCGAGGCGGTCACGGGCGTGGATGTGGTCAAGGAGCAGTTGCGCATCGCCGCCGGGCGGGAACTGCGCTACGCCCAGGAGGATATTCGTCCTCGAGGTTGGGCGCTCGAGTGCCGCATCCTGGCGGAGGATCCGGCCCGGGATTTCGCTCCCTGCGTGGGCCACATTTCCAGCCGGCGCGCGCCGGCTGGCCCGGGTATCCGCGTGGATAGCGGCATCTGCGAGGGACTCACGATCACGCCGCACTATGACTCGCTACTGGCCAAGCTGATCGCCTGGGGCGAGACGCGGGGCGTGGCCATCGTGCGCATGCGGCGGGCGCTGGAGGAGTATCGCATCGTCGGCGTCACGACGAACCTGGAGTTGTACCGCGCTCTGTTGAATAGCCCTCGTTTTTTCATCGGTCAGTTTCACACCCGTTTCCTGGAAGAGCAGTTCCGGTTGCCCGAACCGGAACGTGAGGATCGGATGACGGCGGCGTTGACGGCGGCGCTCCTCGAACACCGGCGGCACGAGGGGGATCGGGCGGCGGGTGAGCCTCGCGTCAGCCGTTGGAAAATGCTGGGTCGTTGGGAGTTGATGAGAGGGTGGGGTCGGTGACGTTTGAGAGGGGGAAATTATGAAATACTTTATCACCGTCGAGGACGAGACGTTTGAGATCGAAGTGGGACGCGAGGGACGGGTGTGGATCAACCGCCAGCCATACAATGTCGACCTCCAGAGCGTGAACGGTCTACCCCAATACTCGCTGCTAGTGGACCATCGTTCCCACGAGGCGCACATCGAGCACGCCGAGGAAGACGAGTGCCGGATGCTGGTGGCGGGGCGTTCTTATCAAGCGTATCTGCAACGGAAGCGCAGCCGACCTGGAGACGTTACTCGATCGGGCGCTTCGGTGCGACAGGGTTCGTTGCCGGTGGAGGTGTGCGCTCCGCTGCCGGGCTTGCTGGTCGAGATGTGTGTGGCGGAGGGCGAACGAGTGCGGGAGAAGGACGTCGTGGCGGTGCTCGAATCGATGAAGATGAACCTGGAACTCCTCGCGCCGCAGGATGGGGTGATACAGGCGCTTCCCAAATCTCCAGGGGTGGAGATCAGCCAGGGGGAGGTGCTGGCGATCATTGGGCCGAGCGAATGCCTGTAGGTTTTATTCGAACATCGAATCCAGTCGCCGGGCCGATTCTGGATCTTCCTTCGTCTCAGATTTCCTTCTTTCCCCTGATTGCCCGTTCGTAAATTGAGTCCGTACTTCTCTTAACTCGTTCGTCAGCAAGGCCGCCAATTCTTCCCATTGCAGCAATCGCTGCTCCCCTTCGTTGGCGGCCTTGACCAGCCGCACCACGGCTTCAGCCGGGTCGTATTGGTTCGCCAACCAGTTGGCAACCCGGCGGTGATCGACGTCGTTCGGGTCAAAGTCCAGATAGACACTGTATACCATCTTCTGGCTGTTCCCCATAGCGGCCTCGTCTCTTATGGCACGGTCTCGAAAGTCGCCGGCCGCTGGCCAAAGCGATAGAATCCCTCGGCGTTGGCCCAGAATGCGTCGTCGAGCAAGCGCGCGTGGGGGTACACGGCGTGAATGATGTCGAACAGGTGTGGTCCACCCCCGCCGCTGACGAGGATCGTGTCCAGACGAGCGCCCGCGCCCCACAGATCGCGGGCGCGAGCGATGACGGCCGTCTCGATCTCGGAGATGGCGGTTCGGGTAAAGGGTTCCAGAGGCAGCGATTCGCCGCGCAGCCGTATTTCCCCATCCTGGAGCGCTTGGTCTACCTCGTGGGGCATCAGCTCCAGTCCGTGCATATCTCCCAGCGCCTGCTGCACCTGGCTGACGATCTTGCTCCAACCGATGCGGATCGAGCCGCTCAATCGCTGCACGTAGCGCAATTCGTCGGCGACGACAAAGTCGGTGGTGTAGGTGCCGACGTCAATGACCCCCACGCGCCCTCTCTCTATCTCGCCGTTGATGATCTTGCCTTGTGTATTCAACAACTCTCGGAACAAGGAGCCAAAAGGCTGCGGCGTGACGACGACTGACTCGACCGTGACGTTCATCACGCGCTCGACCACGATCTGGTAGACGCCCTGGAATGCTTCGATGACCTGGGACCGGTCGCCAAAGAACCCCACCGGCAGTCCGGTGACCACCTTGACCCGTTTGACGTCGGGCATCAGGCGGGCCAGCTCGACCAGCGAGGCGATAAAGAGCATCTTGTAGGTATTGTCGTACACCCGGCTGCGGTCAAAGATGGCGGACTGCACCCGGCTCTGGAGCATGGCCTGTTTGCCGTAGTAGAAACGCCAGTCGCCAAAATTGACGGCTTGTTCTTCCTCGCCGCGGATCAGATCGGTGGCGAACCGAATTTCCTCGGCGGTCCCGATCACGCTGGGGAACGAGAAACGCAGGCCATCCAGCCCGACGCCTTTGGTGTACCCATATCCGATGTCCACCGAGAGGGTCATGGCCGCTTCTCTATCTGGGGCCGGTTCGAGTTTGCGCCTGGCGGGGGTTTTGGGACGGATTTTCATCCTGTGCTCGGGAGCAGAGGCAGGTGTTGGTTCTGTGGCTTCAGCGACGGCTGGTTCTTGCGGCTCCTTCGTCGTCGGTATGACGGGTGGGGTTTCTGGTTTTTCTGCTGGAGGTGGGGTTGGCTCCGGCGCCGGTTCGATAGCGGGTTGTTCTTCCAATTCTTCCGTCTCCTGTAGTTCGGTTGGCTCTGGCGCAGGCTCGACGAGGGGTTGTTCTTCCAATTCCTCCGTCGCCGGTGTGATGACCGGCTCTGGCGCGGCCTCAAGCGCTTTGGTCATCTCTTTCTCGATCGCGGGCTCCAGAGCGGGTTTCGCGATTTCCAGTGGCTCGCTCATACTTTCCTTCCAGCCGGGGAGATATTGCCAATAGTGCGGTCCCTCCTCACATGATTTAGACTGGATGTTTTCCTCCATCAGGGAAACTTCGAGATTCACCGCCTGTCCCCTGCTGTCGACCTGATAGTAGTAGATGCGATAATTGCGCCGCCCGTCGCTCAGGGTCCAGCACAATCGTTCCTTTCGTACCCCCAGACCCGATTGGTGCGCCAGTGTCTCGTCCAACTGGGATGCCAGTTTGGCCAGGTCCTCGTTGGGAAAAACGTAGTGGCCGGCATGATCGTCCTCGTCGAGAAAATCGGAGCGATCGATCACGGGAAGGGGTTGGCCCTCGGTCACCACCGGGTAATTGCGCGCCAGAAGAGATCCCGGCACCAGCGCTACTGCGCTTTTGTCGCTGTTGAGCCGGCCGCGCGGCGGCCAGGGCCACGGCTCCGCTTTGCGGAACCCCGCGCTCCCGGCCATCACGACCTGGTAGATGACGCCATCGGGGCTTACAAAGAGCGTTCCCTTGGGCAAGGTCTTGGTATTAACGGTTTTGAGGGCACTTTCAGCCAATGGTATCTCCTCTCATGCGCACTAGATTGCTTGACAGGGATGGGGTGAGGTTGGAGTCTAGCAAGTATACCATAAATCGAAACAAGGGGGAAATCCCGCCCCAGGCGCTATCATCTTTTGCAGGCTACCGATGTTGCGCCTTATCTTACAGGAATTTTGAGAGTGTGTCAAGAGGCTTGGCCAGCAGGCCGCTAACTGCTGTACAGCCGGGCGATCTCGTCTCGCTCAAAGTGGGGCAGGGGACGCTCGTCCGTTCCGCTGCGCAGCACGACGCCCCGTTCTCGTTCGACGACGCGACCGATGCGCGCCGCTGCCAGACCGGCTTCCTCCAGCGCGGTTCGTATCGCGGCGGCGTCTCCAGGCGCGACCGCCAGCAGCAGCGCGCCGGAGGCGATCAGTCCCAAGGGATCCAACCCCAACTGCGCGCACAATGCCTGGGTCTCGGAAAAGATCGGGATGGCGTCCTCGTCCACCTCCAGCCCGACCCCTGCCGCTTCGGCCAGCTCCCACAGCCCGGTGGCCAGCCCACCCTCGGTGGGATCGTGCATCGCGTGCACCTCCCCTGCCGCCGTCGCCACGGCCGCGTCCCGCACGACGCTGATCCCGGGATCGTACAGGAAATCTCGACCACGTTGCAGAGAGGCTTCATCCAATCCCGCGTTCTTCTCCCGCGCGATGATGGCCGTTCCCTCCACCGCGATGCCCTTGGTGAGCAGCAGCGCGTCGCCCGGTCGCGCTCCATCGGGCCGCACCAACCGTTCCGGGGCCACTTCGCCCAGCATGCAGCCGATGACGATGGGGCGGTCGATGCCGTGGGTGATCTCGGTGTGCCCGCCCACCAGCGCCACGTCCAATTGCTGGCAGGTGGCGGCGATCTGCTCAAAGATGGCGTCGACCAGCGCTGCGTCGGTGCGCGCCTCGGGCAGGAGCAGGGTGGCGAGGAACCAGCGCGCCTTCGCGCCGGTGCAGGCGACGTCGTTGGCGTTGATGTGGACGGCGTACCAGCCGATCTCGTGGCTGGCGAAGGTGATGGGATCGGTCTTGGCGACCAGGCAACGGTCGCCGAAGGAGATGACCGCCGCGTCTCGCCCGATCCCAGGCCCCAGGACGACGCGCTCGTCATCGGGCGCATAGTGAGTCAGTAGGCGGGCCAGATGCTCGGCGGGTAGCTTTCCCAGTGGGTATGGGTTTCCCATTTTGGCTCTATTATTGCAATGTCGGGTTCGTAGTGGCGACTTTAGTCGCTGGCTGGGCGATCGAAACGACTCAAGTCGCCACTACGAACCTCGATGAGAATTGCTG
>DAOTUB010000026.1:0-11011 GCA_034437455.1 Anaerolineae bacterium
TGTTGAGTCATCGTGACCTTCCTTTTTTGGGATCACGACGAGTTTACCTCGAGGCTGTTCAGTTGTAAAAGTTCTGTTTTTGGCCCGTTTTGAACGTTTCGGGCTCTAATTGCACAAAAGTTACGTTAGGGAACGTGCTAGGTGATCTAGGTGATTTCAAAAAAGCACAGACGCGCTATGAAAAGGCATTAGAGATCGATAAAAACTTATTCGGCTCTGACCATCCCAACGTCGCTAGAGATACCAATAATCTGGGAATGGTGCTCCGAAAGTTGGGCAAGTTGGAAGCTGCACAAAGGGCCATTGAACGGGCGTTGGACATTTACGAACATGTCTTTGGTCCCAATCATCCTAGCGTCGCCACCCCACTAATAAGTTTGGGATTGGTACTGCAGGATTTGGGGGATTTGGAAACGGCGCGAGAGGTCTATGAACGCGCACTGACCATTTTTCGCGAAGCTTATGGTGAGGAGCATTCTTCAGTCTCTCTAGCCTATAATAACCTGGGAGCGTTGTTGAATGAGATGGGCGAGCTAGAAGAAGCGCAGGCAGATCTTGAAAGCGCGTTATCTATTTGCAAGAACACCTTTGGCACCGATCATCCTAAAACTGCAGCAGTTTTAAATAATTTGGGAAATGTGCTCCACAGATTGGATCAACCGAGCAAGGCCAAGGAGTTCTATGAACGCGCATTAGACATTTATGAACATGCCTTTGGTCCCGATCATTCTAACTTTGCCAACGCACTAATAAGTTTTTCAGTGACGTTACAGAATTTGGGGGAATTGGAGAGATCGCTTGAATTCTTGAAGCGCGCTTTGGTGATTAAAGAGCGTGTCTTGGGTCCCAATCATCCTGAGGTTGCACCAATCGTCCATAATGTAGGGATGACTCTAGAGTGCCTTGGTGACTTGGAAGCAGCGCAAGAGACCTATGAACACGCATTAACTATCTTTCGCAAAGTCTATGGTGAGGAGCATCCTGAAGTTGCCATACTCTATAATAATTTGGGAAGTTTGCTACACAAGCTGGGCAATCTGGAGAAGGCAAAAATCGCATATGAGCATGTGCTATCCATTGACGAAAGCGTCTTTGGCTCTGAACACTTGAAAGTGGGCCAAGATCTCAGCAACTTGGGTATGGTGCTGCGCGACCTGGAAGAGACAGAAGCAGCGCGAGTAGCTCTGGAGCGTGCGCTGAGTATTCTGGAGAAATCCTCGTCACCGAAGCAGAAGCATTACGTCCGGAATGTAAAGCGTAACCTGAAGGGTCTAGACCAGCAAGTATGACGCTGGTAAAAGAGAAAGCGCGAATGGGCAACACTTTACAAGTTCGGGGCACACACTGCTGTCTAGATCCAATCCTGGCATAATCGCGACAAGGCGGAAGCACGAAAGACACGAATCTGCTTGTTCTCATCCGTCTTCCTCCCCTCAACCCCCAGCGACAGCGCGTCCCTCTTCTGCTTGACTTGTTTGTCCGTCGCGGCTATACTAGGAGCACCACCCATTGAAAAGCCGCCAACATGGCAAAAGGGGCACCCCCTGAGGTGCCCCCGACGCCCTAACTCCTGATGCCGACAGGAGCCAGACGTGTCTATCATAGCACAACCCGATAACCCTAGCAAGCCCTTATCAGCCGCAGCCGGATCTAGCCCTGCCCCCGCAGGTCCACCGGCAGCGGCTGTTTACGTTTTCCGAGTGTTCATTCAACGCGCGAGGCGATCTCGAAGCAAATGAGCTTTATCCAGATTGACCCTATTGGCTGGCTGCCCGACCACTTTAAGCAGCAAATCATTGACAGCATCGTGACCTCCGTCACCGCCCAGGCCGAGAAGGCTGGACGTGGCGGCCTGGGTCGTGCTCTCAAGCGCCTGCGCTCCGACGCTGCCTTCCAGCAGGCGGTCGATCAAGGTCTGAAGGAAGCAACTGACCGCTTTGTGCGCGAATACACGGTCCAAGATGAGGATCTCGTCGCTGCCATCACCCAGGACCCCGACTTTTGGAAGGCCGACAGCGTGCGCCAGGCCCTTTTAGAGATTGTACGGCATCCGGACGTCCATCTCGTTGAGGAGCAATTGACCCTGGCCCGTAGCTTTGTCGATGTATTGCGTCAGCGCGTCAATCGCGAGCGCGTAGACCGCGCCGTGAGCTTTTACATGCGCTGTGTGGCCGAATCACTTTGGCATCTGGAACCACTCCGCCCCATCTACGAACTACAGATGCAGCGCTTCGGTGTTGAGCGGGCAGCCGAGATGGTTCACGAGTTGCGCGGGATGCGGGGTGACGTTCGAGAAGCCATGTTGGCCCTCGTGGAAGCTATCGGTGAGCAACAGAAACTCCTGGCCGCACCTGATCGGTTGGCCTTGTCAGAGCCCAAAAAAATCTATCACAATCTGCCACAATCCGATTACGGCACCTTTATTGGCCGCGAAAAAGAGTTAGCCCAAGTCCACCGTCTCCTGCGCCCTCATCCGCACTCTCGACATTATATCGTCGTCATTGACGGCATCGGGGGCATTGGCAAAAGCGCTCTCGCCTTGGAAGTTGCGCATCGCTACCTACGCGACTATGATCGTTTACCAAAAGAGGAACGCTTTGACGCTATCATCTGGACCTCGGCCAAATCATCCGTGCTGACCGCCGAAGGCATCGCGCCTCGCCGCCAAATCACGCGTACACTGGACGATATCTACACGACCATCTCCGTAACATTGGAGCGCGAAGATATCATCCGCGCTCGCCCTGTGGAACAAAATGATCTGGTAACCAAAGCCCTGACCCAGCAGCACACCTTACTTATAGTGGACAATCTAGAGACTGTGGATGATGAGCGAGTAAATATCTTCCTGCGTGAGCTGCCGGCTCCTACTAAAGCTATCGTCACTACTCGCCACCGTATCGACATAGCCTACCCTGTACGTCTGACAGGAATGCCTGAAAAAGATGGATTAACCCTCATCTCACAGGAATGCGCCAAGAAAGACGTAATGTTAAACCAAGCCGAAGCAGAAAGACTATACAGTCGCACCGGCGGTGTACCGCTAGCCATTGTGTGGAGCGTAGCCCAAATGGGTTATGGCTACAGGGTGGAATCGGTGTTGCGTCGTCTGAGTCAGCCAAGCGAGGAAATTACCCGTTACTGTTTTGAGGGAGCCGTGGAGCGTATTTGGGGGAAGCCAGCCTACAATTTGCTGATGGCGCTCTCTCTCTTTGACGTTGATGCCAGCAGAGAGGCGCTGGGCTTTGTAACTGACTTGCCGGAGTTAGATCGAGATGACGGACTCGTGCAGTTGGAGAAATTATCACTGATCGATAAAACTGGTTCAAGATTTTCCGTTCTACCTATGACTAGGCAATTCGCTTTAGCGCATCTTTCATCCCAAGCAGAAATCGAGTCGGAGTTTCGGAAAAGACAGGCAGAGTACTACTTGTTCTTTATCAGTAACTACAAGCTCAGTTCTGATTCATTGGATCTAATCAGAAAAGAACATTCTAATATTGCCACGCTGCTGGATTATTTGGTCGAGTCAGGCGAGTTTCCGATAATAATAGATATTTTCAGGCACTACTATCCCTTTCTGTGGAGACAGGGCTATTGGACTCAGGGTATCAAGTTAGCTCGACAAGTACTGAGTTGGGCTGAGGTCAACAAAAGAGAAGATCTGCAAGCTCGCTGTAATCATTGGTTGGGACGCTTATATTTGTACCAAGGGCAATACACATACGCAGAAGAACGACTTTCCTATGCTTCAAATCAGTACTCAAAAGATGACTGGCAATGGATAAGCGTGCAAACGTACCTGGCGCAAGTTCTTCTTCGCCAGAGACGTTTCTCAGAAGCCCATCAGATCCTCGAAAGAGCTTTACCTGTCGTACTAGAACGGAGAGATTATCGTGGTGCAACCAGGATTCAAAACGCTTTTGCGGAGATAGAGCTTTCTCGACCAAGGCCAAATCTGAGTGCAGCACTGAAACATATTGAGACTGGATATGAATTGGCTGAAGGGCGAAATGAACAAACCACTGTTCTAGGAAAGAACTTTTACTTACGGGGTATAGTGGAATACAGATATGGACGGATTGAACAGGCAAAGGAATGGATCATTAGGTACAAGGAGCTTGCAGTAAAGGAAGGTTTTATACAAGAGGCAGCTCAAGGCACTCTGGAGTTGGCAAAGATAGCGAAGCAACAAGGAGCAATCGAGGAAGCAGAAAAATTAGCGGAGGACGTCAAAGGAGTTTTTGAAAGACTAGGAATGAGAGAAGAACTGGATGAATGCGAAAATCTTTCAGGTTAGCATCTTTGAATGATGAAACCCAAAATGCTACCCGACTATCCTAACCGCATCAAGGCCCTGCGTGCCCGCTTTGATCTGAACCAGGCCGGCCTGGCCGAACTAATCGGCGTGACCCCTGCTGCCGTCAGTCAGTGGGAAAGCGGCGCGTCCCAACCTTCCCAGAAACGATGGGCGCAGATCACGCGCGCCGAAATGTTGGGCGTGCACGCCCTGGCCGACGACTTTGAAAGTATGGTCAAAGAATCCCGAGCGGACTATGTTCTGCCCAATATCACTTTCGCTACCAACCCCGAAATTGTGCGGCTCGTGTTACAAGGCCAACGGCTGGCCTACGGCCACCAGACCAATCCCACCTTTGCCGTCGAGATCTCCCAGATCGACCCCTTGCCCCACCAGCGGATGGCCGTCTATGAACGCATGCTTACCCAACCCCGGCTGCGCTTTCTGCTCGCCGATGACGCTGGCGCAGGCAAGACCATTATGGCCGGGCTCTATATCCGTGAGATGCTCTCCCGCCGTCTCATCCGCCGCGTGCTCATCGTGCCCCCGGCCGGGCTCGTTGGTAACTGGGAGCGAGAGATGCACAAGCTCTTCAGCCTCCCGTTCCGCGTGACGGTGGGAAGTGATGCCAAATCCGGCAACCCGTTTATCGGGCCGGAAAGTGATTTGCGGATCGTGAGTGTGGACACCCTGGCCGGGGACCGCATGTTCTCCTGCCTACAGGAGCCGGGCGTGTCGCCCTACGACCTGGTCATCTTTGACGAGGCCCACAAACTCTCCGCCGACCGCGAGCCAAACTTTCGCCTCCGCAAGACCAATCGCTACAAGTTGGCCGAAGCGCTGGCCGGTGTCCCCAGCCTCCCGCTGCGTTGGCAGTTGGAATGGAGCGCACACCATCTCCTATTGCTCACGGCCACGCCCCACATGGGCAAGGACTTTCCCTACTATTGCCTATGGCGGCTTCTGGAACCTGAGGCCCTTTCTACCTTTGATGCCTTCCAGGCTTATCCGCTCCAGGCACGTCGCCAGTGCTTTATCCGGCGCACCAAGGAAGAGATGGTGAGCTTTGCGGGTCAGCCCATCTACCCCAAGCGTGTCTCAGACACCCTCAGCTATGACCTAAGCCAGGCCTCGTCTCAAGGGGACGGGGTCAGCGAGCAATGTCTGTACGATGAGACGACCGCCTATATTAAAACCTGGTACAACAAGGCCGAGTTCCTGAACCGCTCGGCTGTCCGACTGGCGATGAGCGTTTTCCAGCGGAGGCTGGCCAGCTCGACCTATGCCCTGCTATGCTCGCTGGAGAACCGCCTGAACAAGCTTGAAGGATTGCTGGAGGCAATCGAATCTAATGAGCTGACCCTGGAAGATCTGGCAGGCCGTCAACGGCAGTTGGATGACGAGGCCTATGACCTATTGGACGAGACGACGGCCGACGAAGAAGAAAGCCTGGATGGGCGAGAGCAAAGCGAGGTCGCCGAAGACGAGACGCTGGGCGCGATTGCCTTTCGTTCATTACTCGACCTGCAACTAGAACGTCAGGCGGTTAAAAAACTCGTTGATCTGGCCCGACAAGTCTATGAGGACGATACCCACGAAGACGCCAAGTTTGCCAAACTCCTCCAAGTGCTCCGTGATCCCCAGTATCGAGACGAAAAGCTCATCATTTTTACCGAGCACCGGGATACGTTGAGCTTTTTGGTGCGCCGTCTGGAGCAATTGGGCTACACCGGCGAGATTGCCCAAATCCACGGCGGCATACGTTACCCAGAGCGCCAAAAACAAGTAGATCTCTTCAAAAAGCCGGTCTCGGAAGGTGGTGCGCGCTACCTGGTGGCCACCGACGCCGCGGGTGAGGGCATCAACTTGCAGTTCTGCTGGCTGATGGTCAACTATGACGTACCCTGGAATCCCGCTCGGCTGGAACAGCGCATGGGCCGCATTCACCGCTATAAACAAAAACACGACCCGGTCGTCATTATCAATCTGGTCGCGGGCAAGACGCGTGAGGGTCAAGTGCTCAAAACGCTGCTCGACAAGCTAGAAGCCATCCGCAAGGAACTGGGCCACGGCAAGGTCTTTGACGTGGTGGGCCAGCTTTTTGAGGGAATGTCGCTCAAGGCCTATATGGAACAGGCCCTGACGGACCAGGGTGCCGAGGTGGCAAGCCAAGACATCAGTGCGAAACTCACCAAAGAGCAGGTCGAGGAACTCCGGGCACGCGAGAAACAATTGTACGGTGACGATGACGACGTGCGCGATGCACTACAACGTCTGCGGGACCGTCAGGCTCAGGAACGTTATCGAAAACTATTGCCGGGGCAGGTGCGTCGCTTTATTGAAAAAGCTACCTCGTTGCTCGATATTGGCATCGAAGGGGATCTGGACGGCTACTTTTCCTTGCGCCCTCTCAAGGCTGGCGCGTTGGATCCACTGTGGCCTGCCCTGGAAAGCTACCAGGCGTCACAGCGCGCTCGTCTCACGCTGCACCAGGATCAAGTCAAAGAAGACCCACCCACCGTTTTTGTGCGACCCGGCGAGCCGATCTTTGACAGCCTGGCCGAGCACTTTTACGCGCGCTTTGCCCAACAGGCCCGGCAGGGCAGTGTTTTCGTGGATCCCACGGCGCAGCAGCCTTATCTCTTTCACCTGGCGCGTATAGAAATAAAGCGACACGCTGCACCCGATATCGATGCCTTGAAACACCCCGAGCTGTTAGAATCCCGCTTGATCGGGCTCAAGCAAGACCAAGACGGACACCTCGAATCAGTGCCGGTGGAACATTTGTTACTGCTGCGGGGTGGTCCCAGCATCTATGGCCCGTATCTCTCGTTTGTGGCGCGAGTGCAGGATTTACGCGAGCAAGCCCAGGCCTATGCCCTGGAGCACGTGGCGCGCGCGCTGGTCGACGAACAGCGCCAGGCCCTGGAACGCACTTTGCCCCAGCGGACTAATTTCATCCGGCGCGGCTACGATTACCAGGAGGCCGAATTGGCCAAGGTCCGCTCACGCTTGCGCGACCAGGCACGGGCGGGGAATGTCCAAGCCAAAGCCGAGCTGACCCGCGTCAAAAAGCGCCAGCGGGCGTTGGCAGCTCGGCGCGAGGCAAAGCTGATCGCTCTGAAGCGCGAGCCAGAATTGATCGCGCCCGACCCTGTGACCTTTCTAGTCCACGCGCTGGTTATCCCTTCCGACGATCCCGAGGACCATAAACGGCACGACGAAGAAGTCGAGATGGTTGCTGTACGTGAGGCCTGGGCCTACGAAGAAGCCCGTGGCGCCGTTGTCACCGACGTCTCTACCTCAAAGCTGGCAATGGCCGCCGGGCTTGAACCTCATCCCGGCTTCGACTTGCTCTCACGCCGCCCTGATGGGGAAGAACGGGCCATTGAGGTCAAGGGCCGCGCCCGCGTGGGGGATGTAGAGTTGAAGGAAAACGAGTGGATCAAAGCCTGCAATCACCAGGACCATTACTGGCTTTACGTGGTCTATAATTGCGCCACACCCCAACCCCAACTTTGGCGGGTTCGGAACCCATTCCAGAGCTTGGTCGCCCGCGTCAAGGGTGATGTGATTGTAGATGAACAAGAGATCTTTGAAGCGGCAGAGGAGAACTAATGCCCGAGTTATCAGAACCTGTTTCTCTGGACCTCTATCTGGATCGAGTCCTGTCTGAACAAGATCAAATCCTTTTTCGAGAAGCGGCAAAGGCCGCTCAGGTATCAGCGTTCCGTGCGGCCTATGTAATGGTGTGGTTGAGTTGTGCGGAATCCCTCAAGCGCAAGTTCATCGAGTTGGCGCCACGTGACGGAAATGCTGGACGAGTCGTCGGTGGGATTCAAAGAAGAGAGTCTACGCATCAGGCTGTTGATAAATACATCTTGGAACAAGCAAAGAAGTATGGGCTTCTTACGGAGACAGAATTCACCCGACTTGAGCACGTTTACACTATGCGTTGCGTCTATGGACATCCCTATGAAGAACAACCAACGGCTGAAGAGCTTGTCGCGGCTGCATCCACAGTAGTCGATGTCGTGTTGAGCCAGCCGACCAAGTTGCGTCATGGATACCTCCAAGATCAAGTGCACCTTTTGACAGAACGGCGAGCGTTCCTAGATGATTTGTTCGAAGCTGTAGAGCGCTACGCTGATTTGATACAGACTAAGGCAGATGATAGCCTCCACTTGTGGTTTCTGAGAAAGTTGTGGGACAAACTACAAAGCATCGCTATAGACCCTTCTATGGCTGTATTCTTGCGTCGGGGTATTTGGTTCTCTATTGTATATCTGCGGCGAACGCGAGAGATTTTTGATGACTGGGGTGTGGTGGAAGATTTGATTCAATATCCCGCCGTGCTTTCTCAAGTTTTATCGGATCAAGAATTATTTAATAGGATTGGGGACTCTGCGCAGGATATGGTTGTAGGTTTTCTTCTTGATGAGAGCGCCCTGGATAGCGGGTACCTAGAACGTCTCAAAGATTTGGCCTCGAAGGATTTGCTAAATGGTCGGCAACGCGAGCGTCTTGCCGAGTTTATTAGGGAGATACCCTTAGAGTATCTTGCTTCCTCTGGAATACATCCATCTTATTATGCTGACAGGATCATTGAGGAACTTAAAAGTCGTAATTGGTATGTTCAAAATCCTGCTATCAAGGTTTTGAAGAATGTTGGCGCGGAACGCATTGGTTGGATTTCCAGTGGTGTACAACAGAGGCTCGGAAATAACGTTCTCCAGGCAGCTGAAGGTAGCGCTAGAGAGGCAAGGAGCTTTTTGAGAGCTATTTCTAATTCTGAAGATCCATGGCCTGACGATTTCATTGAAGGAATAATAACCGAGTGCTTTGTTAACGATGACAATGAAATACGTTTCAAAGCCGAATGCTTGTATCAAGCGTTAAGATGCATGAGAACTATTGGCGAGGCATCAAGAACGGCTATCATTGGTCGCCTGGTCAATCGTATTCAGAATGGAACTTGGAAACATGGCTGGGGGCCACTGCATCACAAAGGGAAACAAGAATCTCTGGAGATTTTAGAGAAAGTGATTGGAGAGGACGAGATAATATTTGGAGTAGTAAAACCCCTTATTGAAATAGTCCAAGGATTGGAGACCGAAGAAGAAAATGGAGTCCAAAGTTTCTGACCGCCGCCTAATCGAAGTCGCGTTTCCACTCAAGCAAACCTCGCTGGACTCGGTCCACGAGAAAAACGTGCGCCACGGCCACATCAGCACCCTGCACATCTGGCCCGCCCGGCGTCCCCTGGCCGCCTGCCGCGCTGCTCTGATCGCCACCCTACTGCCTGACCCCGGTGATCCCGAAGAGCGCCGCGAAATTCTCAAGCGGCTGGGCGGCACCGTCAAAGAGACGGTCAAGACCCGCACCCGGCCCGATGGCACCGTCGAGGAAACGGTCAAAGAGAAAACGGTGGGTGGCATCTTGCACTGGGGCCGTGAGTCCGATCCCGACCTGGATTGGTTCCGTGAGCAGATTCGTCAGGCTTATGGCGGCCGCGCGCCCAAAGTACTCGATCCCTTTGCCGGCGGTGGGGCCATCCCCCTGGAGGCTATGCGCCTGGGCTGCGAAGCTACGGCTGTGGACATCAACCCGGTGGCCTGGTTCCTATTAAAGTGTACCTTAGAGTATCCCCAGCGGCTGGCCGGGCAAACGCGCCCTCTGCCCGATTTTGTCGTGGACGACCGGGGTTTTATGGAGAACTTTTTGAAAAAGGCCCACGGGCTAACGGGAGCCAGCTTGCGGGCCGAGTTGAAAAAGCTGGGCCTGGGCGAAGAAACAGCCACTATGCGCCTGCCGGGGATGGCGCCCGAGGTGGACCTGGAAGCCGACCTGGCCTGGCATGTGCGCGCCTGGGGCCATTGGGTGTTGGAACGTGCGCGGGAAGATCTGGCACCCTACTACCCCACAGTGGACGGCAAGACCACTGTGGCCTATCTATGGGCGCGCACGGTGACCTGCAAGAATTGCCGAGCTACCATCCCTCTACTCAAGACTTGTTGGCTTTCGAAAATATCCAAACGTAAAGCCGTATTAACAGTAAAGCCTAACACAGATAGAACAAATGTGATCTTTGGAGTTCAAAAGAATCCACCTAAGAACAAAGACACAGGTAAGGGAACAATGTCCCGCGCCGGAGCGACTTGTCCGTGCTGTGGGGCGATTATGACAATGGCCGACATCCGCTTAGAAGGTCAAGCTGGAAGATTGGGCGTAGTGATGACCGTTGTGGTAGTTGACGATGAGATCGGCAAAGATTATCGTCTGCCGACAGCGGAAGAAAATCAAATAGCGACAACGCTCAAAGACAAGCTAACCGGTGTTTTTGACGAAATCCCATTTGGTCTACCTGAGGAATCTTTGCCTAGTGAAGAAACATTGGGTTTTCGTGTCCCACTCTATGGTTTTAAGAAGTGGCGAGAACTCTTTACTCCAAGACAATTATTGGCCTTGGGGACTTTCATCAAGCATATACGCGCTGTCCGAGAAAAGATGCATAATCAAAACTACTCCACGGATTTCACTGAAGCGGTGACTTTCTACTTGACTTGTTTAGTTACAGCAATTCCAATTATGGGTCTGATCTGCCAGTTTATGCCAAATTCGAGTGTCATCATCGACCTGAAACACTATGTTAGCGCGCTATTTCCAATCGGTTACGTTGGCCAAGCGGTTGTTAGATTGTCCCCCATTAGC
>DAOTUB010000027.1:0-19993 GCA_034437455.1 Anaerolineae bacterium
GGTTTGTTTTTACAGGAAATGTCCCATTCAGGCGCATTTTGGGGTCTAAATTGAGGCTTCGCGCCCCATTTTTGCCTCGAAAACGTTGAGATTTAGGGGCAGCGTTTTTCTCTCCGACAGCCTGCTAGAGCAGATTGAGGAAACGATACAGAATCCTGACAGAGTGATTCCGCAACCAATAGGTAGTTTCATTGCCCAAAAGAGAATCACGCCGCGACACGTGCTGCGAGTTATCTACCAGGAAATCGGGGAAACTTGTGTGGTGATCACCTTCTATCCAGGACTGAGGGAGCGTTATGAAAGTTAGTTACGATCGAGAGACAGACATTCTGATGATTGAAACAACCTACGAAGGCGCGATTGATCACGCGGAGCATACGGGACCATTCATCGCCCATTTCGACCCGAATGGGCAACTTTTACTGTTGGAAATCCTTGATGCCAGCGAGTTCCTATCGTCCTTGCTCAAGATCACTCTCCGCGGCCAGGAACAAGAACTGCTGGTGCCTGTGGGGTAGAAACTATCGCTGCCCTTATTTGATGCCCATCCTCGACCTACTCGACCTTAACGACCTTCAGACACGAGCCGCCACCGCGTCCGGCGACCTCGTCGTCACCGCCGGGGCCGGATCGGGCAAGACGCGCACGCTGGTGGGGCGTTACCTGTGGCTGCTGGAATCCGGCGTGCCGCTGCGCGAGATCGTCGCCATCACCTTTACGATCAAGGCTGCCCGCGAGATGCGCACCCGCATCCGCCAGACGATCACGGATTGGCTGGCCCAGGAGCCGCCCCGACGCGCCTTCTGGGAAGCGGCTTTTGCCGACCTGGACGCGGCGCGCATCGGCACCATCCACAGCCTGTGCGCGCAAATCCTGCGCGAGCACCCGGTCGAAGCGGCGCGGCAAGGCGCCCTGCCAGGCTTTGGCGTCCTGGAAGAGGGACGCGCGGCGGTGCTGCGGGCGCGGGCGGTCGAGGAGGCGCTGGCGTGGGCCGCCGCCGACGAGGCCGCCTCCCATCTGTTCGGCGCGCTGAGGGAATTTGAGCTGCGCGCGATCCTCTCGACGCTTCTGGAGAAACGTCTCGACGCCGACGCCGCTTTCGAACGACTGACCGACGATCCGCTCCAGGGCTGGTCGGGCGCGTTGCAGGACTGGCTGAGCGGATGCCTGGATACCCCTCAGTGGCAAAACCTCCTCGACGCCCTATCTTGCCTCTGCGCCGACGACCCCACGGACAAGATGGAGTGCGCCCGGCAGGCCGTGCTGGCATGCGCCGAGGCCGCGGACGAGGCGTGCGAGCGGTGCGACTTTGACGCGACGCTGGCGGAACTGGCGGCGTTGCGCGCGTCCACGGCGTTGGCCGGGCGCAAGGGCAACTGGCCCGGCGACACGTTGCAGGACGCCAAAGACGCCATGCGCGCCCTGCGAGCTTACTTTGACGAACGGATCAAGCCTCTGGCCGATCCCAAAAAGCCCGCCTCGTGGATCCTCGACGAGCAGGCAGCCGGGATGATCGGACTCCTCCGGGCCGCCTACGGCCGCACTCTCGACGTCTACGCTCAGGCCCGGCGAGCAGAGAACGCGCTCGATTTTGACGACCTGGAGGCCGGGGCGCTGGCCTTGCTGGACGACCCCGGCGTCCGCGCCGCCTGGCAAGCCAACGTCAGCGCCGTGCTCGTAGACGAGTTCCAGGACACGAACGAGCGCCAGCGCCAGATCGTCTACGCTCTCACCGGCTTTGCATCATCACAACGCCATACGCAGAACTCTCTGTTCGTGGTCGGTGACGCCAAGCAATCCATCTATCGCTTCCGTGGTGCCGACGTGACCGTCTTTCGCCGCGTGCAGGACGACATACGGCAGGGCCGCGCCCGCGCCGGAGGCCAGGTCATCCCGCTCGACCTGACCTTCCGGCCCCACGAGGCGCTGGTGGAGACGACCAATCGGTTGCTCGCGCCCATCCTCGACGAGGTTGCGCGACCGGGCCGTCCCTACGCCGTGCCCTTCGCGCCGCTGAAAGCACACTGGACCGATCCGCGCTCAGACGTCGCCGCGCCGTTCGTCGAATTGCTCCTGGGGCTGGGACAGTCGGCCAGCACCGGGCGGCAGGCCGCAGCCGACGGGCTGGCGACCCGCCTGCTCGAACTGCGCGACCGGGAAGACGTGGAGTGGAAGGACGTGGCGCTGCTGTTCCGCGCCTCGACGGCGTTCTCCGTCTACGAGGACGCGCTGGAACGGGCCGGCATCCCGTTCGTCACCGTGGCCGGGCGCGGCTTTTACGACCGGTTCGAGGTGCGCTCCCTGCTCAACGCGCTCGTCGCCGTGGCCGACCCCACCGACGACCTGGCGCTGGTAGGGTTCCTGCGCTCTCCCTCCGTCGGCCTGACGGATGCGGCGCTCTACCTGCTGCGCTTTCCGCCGACCTCGATTGTACCGAGAGAGAGCCACAAGCCGTGCTCCGTGTGGGCCATCCTCAACCATCCCGCGCTGCCCGAGATCGTGCCGCCAGACGACCTATCGCGCGCCGTGCGGGGACGAGACATGGTCGCGGAACTGCACGAACTGGCCGGTCGCGCGCCGGTCGCGGCGCTGCTCAAGCGGCTACTGGATCGGACCCACTATCGCGCCGGGCCGCGCGCCCAGCGCAACGTGGACAAGCTGCTGGCGGACGCGCACACCAGCGGCCTGGTGAGCGCGCGCGAGTTCGTGGAGTACGTCCGCACGCTGCGCGACGTCGGCGCTCGCGAGAGCGAGGCCCCCACCGAGGCCGGGAGCGCGGTGCAACTGATGACGGTCCACAAGGCAAAGGGACTGGAATTCCCGGTCGTCGTCATCGCCGACGCCGCCCACGCCGGCCACGGGGGGACGGCGCTCGTCTGGCTGGACGAGCGGCTGGGCGTGACGCTCAAACTGCGAGACCGGAACGACGACGATAACCGCCGCCCTGCCGCCCACCGGCTGGCGACGCTGCGCAACGCCGAGCGCGATGAGGCCGAGGGTCGCCGCCTGCTCTACGTGGCCGCCACCCGCGCGAAGGAAAAGCTGCTGATCAGCGCGCACACCAAGATCCTCAAGGGCGGCAGACTGAGCCTGTCCGGCTGGCTCAAGCTCCTGGGCCAGGCGACGAGCCTGGACGACGCGGCCATCGCCGGGATGCCCGTCGAACCGCAATCCCTGCCGCTGGCGCCAGACATCGGCTGCACGCTCTATCCCTGGCGCGACGAACAACCCACCACGGCACAGATCACGCATCACCCCTTCGGGTCACGCATCACACCCGTTTCCCAAGACCTGGTCGCGCCGCTCGTCGCCCCTCCCCCACTCGGCACCGATCCCAAACTCAGCGAGCGCGAGGCCCAGCCGCCGCGCCGGGTCTGGCGCGTGGCGCCGCCGACGAAACGCGCGCACGCCCCCGCGTGGGTGGTAGGTACGTTGACCCACGCCGCGCTGCGTCACTGGCGTTTTTCGGACGAGGGGTTGGACGCCTTTCTGCGCCCGTTCGCGCTGGAGATGGGCGTCGTGGACGAGGGACAGGTCCATACCGCCATCCTGGAGACCCGGCGCATGCTGCGGCGCTTCCGGTCGCATCCCCTGTGGGCCGAGTTGGACGCGGCGCAGCGGTGGCACGAGGTACCCTTCAGCATCGTCGAGGACGGGCGACCGGAGAACGGCATCATCGACCTGCTCTACCGCGTCGGCGAGGAGTGGACGATCGCCGAGTTCAAGACCGACGAGCTGCGCTCCGACGCCGACCTGCTCGCTCACATCCGGCGAATGGCTTACGACGATCAGGTGCGCCGCTACACGCGCGCTGTCTGCTTACAACTGGGCGTGGAGGCGGAGGCGGCGCTCGTTTTCCTGAACGTGGGCAACGAGATCGCCGTCGTGCCAGCGCGGGGGGTATAATTCAGAACTCTCGGGGACAGGTTTCTTTTTTCTCCAGACTGTATCTTTTCAATAAAACGGGGCTATGTAGCCGAGGTTTCCATACCTCGCGGGCCTGCGCGCTATGGAAAGCGCGGCTACGTCGAAAGCTCCCCAGACTTTTGAATTACACCCTTCTGTAAAGTAGACGTTCACTCGCGGGAGAGAAAGGCCAACGCAACTATCGCCACCGCGCCGATACCCACCAGCGCCAACAGCTTGTGCCACGGCGATGCGACCAGCCCTAACAATCCAAACAGAGTGCAGATGCCCCAGTAGAGAAGCACGATCGTTCGCTGCGATAACCCCAGGTCGAGCAGGCGAAAGTGGAGGTGGCCCCGGTCGGCCTGGGTGGGGGAGCGGCGGTGGCGCAGGCGGTCAAAGATCTGCCAGGCCACGTCCACGACCGGCAGCACCATAACCATCAGCAAGGTAGCCGTCCGCCCGCCTGCGATGAGTCCCAGACCGCCCAGCGCGTAGCCCAGGAAGAACGTCCCCATGCTGCCGAGAAAGACGCGCGCCGGAGCAAAGTTAAACGGCAAAAAGCCCAACAGCGCGCCCAACAGCGCTAGCGGCAGCAGCGCCACACTGGATTGTCCAACGCGGTGCATGTGGAGCGCCAGCACCAGGCAGAGAATGGCGCCCACGCCAGCAGCCAGCCCGTCCAACCCGTCCAGCCAGTTGACGGTGTTCATCATCCCGGTGATCCACAGGATGGTCAGCGGGACATAGACCCAGGCTCCCCAGGGGTAGGCATCCAGCGCCACCAGGCCGAAGAAGGGCAGGGTGAAGCGTTCGAGCCAGAGTAGCGTGGCGAGAGCGACCAGCGAGAGGGCGAGCTGGAAGGCAAGCTGGAGCGCCGGAGACAGATCGAACCTGTCGTCGAGCAACCCAAAGAGAAAAGCGCCCAATCCGCCGATCAAAAGGCCGTTCAGACGGGTGAGGTCGTTATCGTGGTAGCCAGCGGTGAGAACACCGCGCCACGCCGCCAGGCCGATGGCGGCAGCGAACGCCAAAAAAACCGCCGCGCCGCCCAGCCGAGATACCGTGCCCGCGTGACTTCGGCGGCCTCCGGGCCGGTCCGCGATGTCCAGCCAGCGACCCAAGCGACCGGCGAGGGGAGCGAGCAAGGCCGCCAGGCCGAGTGAGGTGATAAAGATAAGACCGTACTGGCGAACCATTACCCGGTGCCGAAGAGTCGGTTCCCCGCGTTGCCCAGGCCCGGTACGATCAAGCCCGCCTCGTTCAACTCGTTGTCTACGGCGGCGAGGTAGATTGGCACGTCAGGGTGGGCCGTGGTCAATCGTTGTACACCTTTGACCGCTGCGATGACGCCGACGAACTTGATGCGCCTGGCGCCCCACCGCTTGAGCATATCCACCGCCGCCACCGCCGAGCCGCCCGTCGCCAACATCGGATCGAGGATCAGGCAGAGATCCACGGTCGGGCTGACGGGCAGGCGGCTGTAGTACTCCATGGGTTCCAGTGTTCGCTCGTCGCGGCGGAGACCGATGTGCCACACCTCGGCGTTGGGCATCATGCTCCAGATCCCCTCCACCATTCCCAGCCCGGCGCGCAGGATGGGGACCAGCCCGACGCGCTCTTTCAATCGGTCGCCGGCCGCCTGCCCCATCGGCGTGACGACGGTTACCTCTTCCGTCGCCAGGTCGGCTGTGGCCTCGTAAGCGATCAAAATAGCGATCTCTCGCAGCAGTTCACGGAATTTCTTGGGATCCGTGCGTTGATCGCGCAGCAGGACCATTTTGTGCTGCACCAGTGGATGGGTTGAAATATGTACTTGCGACGTCACAGTTCACCTCCTGGCGAATTTGGGATTTTGGATCTGGGATTTGCGATTAAATTGTACCTCTGAGCACCGGGTTTGTCAAAGGCGCATTTCCCATCTTGGACACTTGTTGTATAATACTCCTTGGAATGAACAAGCGTATTATCTCACCCCAGCCCGAAGAAGACGATATCGTCCTGGATCAGACGATACGCCCACAGCGATTGAACGAGTTGATCAATCAGGATCACGTGCGAGAGAACCTCTCGATTCTGATCGAGGCAGCCAGGCAGCGCGAAGAGGCACTCGATCACGTGTTGCTCTACGGCCCGCCGGGCCTGGGAAAGTGTATTACTTCTGACAGTTATATTCTGACCGAAGGAGGCTGGACAGAGTTCTCAGCCTTGATCCCATCAGATATCGCTGAAGGTGAATACGTACCCCATCAGACCTGTCTTTATGGATTAGAGGGTCTCGAACACGCCTCTCACGTGTACAGTGGTGGAGTCAAAGATACCATTCACCTGGAAACACGCTCTGGCTTTGCTATCGAAGGCACTCCCAATCACCCCATCGTAGTCGCTACCCCCGATGGCCCTCAATGGAAACGGCTTGACCAAGTCACCTGCGACGATTGGGTGGCCATTGCACGGGGTATGCAAATATGGGGTTCTCCCCAGTCCGTGCAATACCAGATCACTGTACCTGGCGGAGAGCAGCGTCGCACAATTCTGGAAAGAGAGGTGCGTTTCGTCCACCAGGCGCTGTCCGAGCGCCTGGGACGCCCTCCGTGCGCCTCTGAACTGCGCTATGCTTGCCGTGCTGACAACAGTCCTTCCTCGCCACTCGCGGCACAGCGCATCGGTCTATCGTTCAGCGACGGGCGTCGTATGCTCACACAGCAGATTGAGATTCAAGTCCCTTCAGAGATCTATATCTCGAACGGCTACTCATTCCCGACAACGATCACTCCTCAAGTAGCCTACCTGGTTGGCTTGATCATTGGAGACGGTCATTTTGAGAGCAGGCAAGAGAACTTTGGCGCTTGCCGTATTCATAACTGTGACGATGAATTATTAGGCGCAGTTCAAGCGCTCTGTCATAATCTCTTTAATTACAAAGCATCCATTAAACGATATAATGGGCGAACACCTTTCGTTCCATTGCCTCAAAACATCGGGCGATTCTTCCTGCATATCGGACTCCAAGCGGTAACTGCGGAACACAAGAAGATACCGGCGGCGATTTTACACAGCCCAGCCCCCGTCGTAGCAATGTGTCTGCGCGGTTTATTCGATAGTGATGGCAACGTCTGGCCTGAAGGATACGTCGAATTCAGTTCCAGTTCGTGCAAACTCGTTATCCAGGTTCAGTTGCTGTTGGCCAACTTTGGTATCATTGCCCATCGCAGTCAAAAGGACGCGGACGGTAAGCCACACTACAGTTTATTCATTGGTGGTCAGGATGCGGAATTGTTTCACGAACACATAGGATTTGGACTGAGTTGCAAGCGTCAACGCGCATCTGGGAACGGGAAGCATCCTCTACCGAGAGGAACATCCCGTAGCGAAATTGTACCCCAGGTCCACCAGGCGCTGCGGGCCATCATCAAAAAAACTGCCCCTCACTCTCGTGCCCTTTACAAGCGACTGGATCACGTCCGTAGTGGAGATCGTAATTTCTCACGACGCATTATTCAAGAGTACTTGGAATTACTTGGTCCGAAAGTGCACACTCTACCTGAGATGCAGGTCGTGGATGCTCTGCGAGACCCGAAAATATACTGGGATCGAGTGGCTGTTATTCGACCAGGCCAGGCGCGGGTGTATGATTTCTGTGTACCCGGCACTCACTCCTTTGTGGCAAATGGTTTTTACAATCACAACACCACGCTGGCGCACATCACCGCCAACGAGATGGAAGTGCCCATCCGCGTGACCTCTGGGCCGGCCATCGAGCGCGCCGGTGACCTGGCCGCCATCCTGAGTAACCTGCGCGAAAAAGAGGTACTCTTCATTGATGAGGTACATCGCCTGGGCCGGGCCGTTGAGGAGATTCTCTATCCGGCGATGGAGGATTTCGCGCTCGATTTCGTCATCGGCAAGGGGCCGAGCGCGCGCTCGATCCGGCTCAACTTGCCCCGTTTCACCGTCGTGGGGGCCACCACCCGCCTGGCGCTGTTGACTGCTCCCCTGCGGACTCGCTTCGGCGCCATCTTTCGCGTGGACTTTTACGATCAAGAGGCGCTGGAGGCCATTGTGCGCCGCACCGCGTGGGTGCTGGATGTGGAGGTAGACGACGCGGGAACGGCAGAGATCGCCCAGCGTGGTCGGGGCACACCCCGGGTGGTGAACCGGCTGCTCCGGCGCGTGCGCGATTTCGCCCAGGTGCGCGCCGATGGGCGCATCACGGCACAGGTGGCCCGCGACGCCCTGGATTTGCTGGAAGTGGACGAGCGCGGGTTGGACGATCTGGACCGGCAAGTGCTGCACACCATCATCGAGAAATTCAGCGGCGGCCCCGTGGGCCTGGAGACCATCGCCGCTGCCGTGAGCGAGGAGCCTGACACAATCATGGACGTGATCGAGCCGTACCTGCTGCGCTTGGGCTTTCTCGACCGCACGCCCCGGGGCCGAGTCGCCACGATGCGGGCCTACGAACACCTGGATTTGCCCTACGATCGGGCAGAACAACCACGGTTGTTGTGAGGACGAGATGAATGGATTAGGGGCAGCGGGCAAATTGTTGATGATCGCAGGCGTTGTGGTGGCCTTGCTCGGTGGGGTGTTGTGGCTATTTTCCAGGGTGGATTTTTTCGGTCGCTTGCCAGGCGACATCCACATCGAGAGGCCGGGCTTTACCTGCTTGATCCCACTGGCGAGTTCGGTCATCCTCAGTATTTTGCTGACGATCCTGCTGAACATCATTGTGCGACTGTTGAATCGCTAGGGTCGGCGCCGTGTCATCCAAAGAGGACTATTACCTATTTCTGCGCGTGTTAGCCTCCCACGTGGATTGGGAAGCATTGCCTCTTTATCTCCAAGATGACATTGACAACATGCTGGCTGATGAAGCTCTGGCTGAAGAAGGAGAATGGTGCTCCCTCCGTGCTCTCCTGGCCCAAGAGCAGAAATGATGGCTTACATAAAAGGAGGTCGATGGTTCAATGAAGACACCCCCATCCCTTGACGCTCACGCTCACCTCGACCCGGATCGAACTTCGGATGAGCTGGCAGCTTCGGGCGCGGTCCTGGCTATGACGCTATCTCTCGACGAGGCGGCCCTGGTCATCGACCGATATGAACCCAAAATCACATGGGGCGTGGGATGTCACCCGCGCAAACTCAAACCGCAGGAATCGTTCGACGTGGAGCAGTTTGGCGAGCTGGCGGAACGGACTGCCATCGTTGGTGAGATCGGATTGGATACAGGGTCGCGTGTGCCGCTGGAGCTGCAACTCGAGACGTTCAGGCAAGCACTGGCGGTCGTGGCCGAACTCCCTCGGCTGGTCAGTATTCACAGCTACCGCGCGACCGGGTTGGTGCTTGAGGAGTTGCGGCGAAGGCCGATAGCTGTACCTGTTCTTCACTGGTGGACCGGGAGCGCAAAGGAGACCCAAGAGGCGGTGTCCCTGGGGTGCTACTTCTCCATCCATTCAGCCGTCGCTCGACACTCCAAGTTTCGCACGCGGGTGCCGCCTGAGCGTCTGCTCGTCGAAAGCGATCATGGCTACCGCGATCCGCCCGCCGCTATTCCGTGTCGAGTTGAGTGGGTGGAGCACCTGGTCGGTCAACAGCTAGGGCTTGATGTGAAGGACGTTCGACGTCTTGCCTGGCGGAATCTCGCGACGATCATTGGCGAGACAGGCACCCAGAAATTGCTGCCCAAGCCGCTTGCGACGATCCTGGCGGAAGTGGGCCTTGACATCGAGGAGATTTGCTAAAAGATTGGTTGAACCGCGCAAAGGAGGAATCACATGGCACATCCAGAGCCGTCACTAGATCAAGCTCGCCTGCGAGAAACACTCGTTACAGTGCTCGATCAGGCTACGCCCGCCTGTACCCACGTTGAATATCGCCTAGTGGGCACTGGGGCCGCGCTACTGCACGGGGTTGAGGTGCCGACCGCTGACGTGGACATCCTGGTCAGACGAAGAGAGGACGTCGACGCATTCGGCGTAGCTCTATCGTCTTTCAGGTGCCTATCGGCTCCCGCTTGGTTGCCAGAAACCAAGCAATACTATGGCAACTATGACGTTCATGGAGTCGAGGTTGAGTTCAGCACTGTGGAGATTGAATCGGAAGCGGACATTATGGAGACCTTCGGACGCGGCCCCTGGGATCGCTTCGTCCCGATTCCCTGTGGGCCTCACACGGTGCCCACGGTGGCGCTTGAGCTGCGCTTGATCACCGAGCTTTTACGTGACCGTCCTGACAGATCTTGGCCGATCCTACGATATATGCAGGTTCACGGCTGCGATATTGATTTCGTACAGCGAGGAATGGAGGCTATGGGACTCGCGCAAGATGTGCGGGAGGATGTGCTTAACCAACTCGAGGCCAGCCAGGATGGCGAGGTGCAGAAACCCCGGCCACATTATTGAAAGAGGAGAATCAGAAAATGTCTACACTTTTGAATAACGATCCGACAGTACCTCCACTCATCCATACGATTTTCGCCCGGCGCAGTATCCGCAAGTATACGGGCGAGCCGGTCAGTGAGACAGATGTCAAGAAGTTGCTGGAGGCGGCGATGGCTGCCCCTTCTTCGTCGAACCGCAAGCCGTGGCAGTTTGTCGTCGTGACCGAGCGGCAGACGTTGGATAGCCTGGCTGAGGCCCATCCTTACGGCAAGATGCTTTTCGAGGCGCCGCTGTGCATCGCCGTGTGTGGCGACCGGTCTATTTCAGAGCGCGTCTGGATACAGGACTGTTCTGCCGCTACCGAGAATCTGCTGCTGGCAGTGACTGCGCTGGGCCTCGGCGCAGTCTGGCTGGGCGTCTATCCCGTGGAAGGACGGGTGTCTGACGTGCGCCGGTTGCTGGGTATCCCAGAGAAAGTCGTTCCCCTCAACTTGATTGCCATCGGTCATCCGGCGGAGGAGAAGGAGCCGCGCACCCAGTATGACGAGGCGCGTGTGCATCGCGAGCAGTGGTAGGTTGGTGGATCGGTCCTTCAATTCGGCTCAGGGCGGGATCCAGCGGTTTTTGCGCGTCTGCCTCACCGTTGCCCTGTGGCAGGCTGTATCGGGCGCCAAAGCCGGAATACCAGAGGATATCAAATCACTCGATTGAAGAACACCGAGACTAACTGTCGCCCAAGCTGATCGCTCAGATTCTCATCGAACCCCCAACGCTTCTCTACAAAACCTACACCGATCCTTCACACTTTCTACACGGATTCCGGGTATACTGGTATCAATAGTAGAACTTGAACCTATAGGAGGCAATCTGATGAGAGGTCGTCGTGGTATGATAGGGAGGCGTGGATTTAACATGCGTCGGCGCGGGTTCCGGAGATGGCGCAGACCGTTTATGAGACCGTTTGCAGGGCCATTTATGTGGCGACGGGGGCTTGGGGCCAGGTGGCTGATGATGGGAGCGGCGGTGCTCTTGCTGTTCGGCGGCGCGGCTGCATACAAATTGCACCGGGACGACGCCCGGAGAATCGAAACGGCAACCGGCAAGTCGGCCACCGATCTGACAGAGAAAGAATTTCTGGTGGCGATGAAAAAACTGGGCATTCAGAAGCTCGAGTTGAGCGAAGAAGACAAAACCGCTGTAAATCAAGCATCCTGAACGACCAGGTTCCTCTCAAGCGGCAGTCGGGCGTGTGCGCCGACTGCCATTTCCCCTGCCTCATTCCGCCATCCCGTGCGAACGTTAATACAACTCTAACGAAAAATCAACGTAGAACTAATACATTTTCGGTATACTGTGATAAGAAATAATACCGGTTCGTTTATGGATAAAGAGACACTCGTAGGAGGATAATCGTGTTTGCTATGTGGGATCCGACGTATTGGCTGTTTGCGTTACCCGCGCTTTTGCTGGCGCTGATCGCCCAGGCATGGGTGCAGAGCATGTATCGAAAGTACTTGCAGACACCCAACTCGGCTGGTCTGACCGGCGCAGAGGCTGCTCAGCGCGTCATGCGGACGGCGGGCCTCTATCTAAAGATCGAAGGAGCGCCCGGAGATCTCTCTGACCACTACGACCCGCGCAACAAGGTGCTCCGTCTTTCCCGGAACGTGGCGACGCGGGCTTCGGTCGCTTCGGTGGCGATCGTGGCCCACGAGATCGGGCACGCCGAGCAGGACGCTCAGGCGTACGCGCCCATGCGTCTGCGCTCTGGGTTGGTGCCGCTGGTGAGCTTTACCTCGTGGTTGGGGCCGATCCTGTTTTTGCTCGGTCTGTGGCTGAACATAGCTCAACTGGCCTGGCTGGGGGTGTTCGCCTTTGCCGGGGCGACGGTGTTCGCGCTGATCACCCTGCCGGTCGAGTTTAACGCCAGCCGCCGGGGCTTGCGCCTCTTGGAGCAGAGCGGCATCCTGACGAGCCAGGCCGAGATGCAAGGAGCGCGGCGAGTCCTCAACGCCGCTGCGATGACCTACGTCGCCGCGCTGGCCCAGTCGATCTCGACCTTGCTCTACTACGTCTTCTTGCTAGGAGGCGGACGAGGTCGTCGCCGTCGCTAACACGATAAATGAAATTGGTTACCCCCGTCATTCCGAGCGACCGGAGGGAGGGCGGACGCTGCGCGTCCGAAGGAATCTCTCGCAACTGAACGTAGAGATTCCTCGACTCCACTACGCTGCGCTCCGTTTCGCTCGGAATGACGGTTGTTTCAGTACTGGGAGATAAATGATATGAATAGCGAAAAAGAAAAGGAAAAGAAACAGATCGAGCGCGCTATGAATGAAAGAAAGAAAAAGCAGATTCGATTCTCGGCGGGGTATGTGCTCGTCGCGCTGATCGGCATGTGGTTGTTCCAATCGCTCATCTTTGGCCCGATGGTCATCCGCCAGACCGAGGTCTCGTACAGCGAATTCCTCGAGGAACTGGAGGCGGGCGACATTGAGACCGTGACGCTGGGAGGCGACCGCATCGTCTATACCCATCGCGAGGACGCGGAGGATGAACAGCCAGGGCAGACATACAACGTGGTGCCCGTTAAAGACCCTGACCTGATCGACCGGTTGGCCAGCGCCGGGGTGACGTTCAAGGCCGAGGCGGAAAATAGCAGCCTTTTGCTCACCCTCCTGGGCTGGGTCATTCCGCTGCTGCCGCTGGGGTTGATCTGGTACTTTGGTTACCGGCAGATGGGCCAGGCCGGGCGCGGAATCATGTCCATCGGCAAGAGCAAGGCGCAAGAGATCGCCGGCGAGATGACGGGGATCAAATTCAACGACGTGGGCGGCGCGGACGAGGTCGAGGTCGAACTGAAAGAGATCATCGAATTCCTCAAGAAACCCGAACGCTTCACCCGCCTGGGAGCCAAGCTGCCCAAGGGCGTGTTGATGGTCGGGCCGCCCGGCACGGGCAAGACGTTGCTCGCTCGTGCCACGGCGGGCGAGGCGGACGTGCCCTTTTTCTCCATCAGCGGCTCCGATTTTGTCGAGATGTTCGTCGGCGTGGGAGCGGCGCGGGTGCGCGATCTGTTCGAGCAGGCGAAGAGAAAGGTCCCCTGCATCGTCTTTATCGACGAGATCGACGCCATCGGCCAGGCGCGGATGACGGTCGGGGCTATCGGCTCCAACGACGAGCGAGAGCAGACGCTCAACCAGTTGCTCTCGGAGATGGACGGCTTTGAGGTGAACCAGGGGGTGGTCATCATGGCCGCCACAAACCGCCCCGAGATCCTGGACAAGGCACTGCTCCGCCCCGGTCGCTTTGACCGCCAGATTCAGGTGAGCCTGCCGACCGAGGAGGGACGGCGGCAGATCCTCGATATTCACACGCGGGAGGTCCAGTTAGGTCCCGACGTTGACCTCGACCGGCTGGCGCAGATCACGTCCGGCTTTTCTGGCGCAGACCTGGCGAACATCGTCAACGAAGCAGCGCTGCTGGCCGTGCGCCGCGACAGCAACGAGGTCTCGATGGCCGACTTTGACCTGGCGATCGAGCGGGTCGTGGCCGGGTTGCAGCGCAAGATGCCGCTCAAGAAAGAAGTAAAGCGCAAGGTCGCCTATCACGAGGGCGGGCACGCGCTGGTGGCGCAATTGCTGCCGCACACCGACCCGGTACACAAGGTGAGCATCATCCCCACAGCCAAGGGCGCGCTGGGCTACACCATGCAGATGCCGGAGGAAGACCAGTACTTGCTGGGCCAGGAGGAATTGGAGGAACGGATGGCCGTGATGTTGGGCGGTCGGTCGGCGGAGCTACTGGTCTTTGGCGAGCCATCGACCGGCGCGGCGAACGACCTGGGTCGGGCGACCGAACTGGCGCAGCGCATGGTCACCGAGTTCGGAATGACGGAGGTGCTGGGGCCGGTGCGCTACGCATCTAACGTCGGGCTGGGGTACTTGCAGCAACAGATGGGACTGCGCCAGGAGATCAGCCCGGACACAGCGACGCTCGTCGACCAAGAGACCCGTCGCCTGGTGGAAGGAGCGCAGGAACGGGCGCTGAGTTTGCTGCGCGAGCGCAGGGAAACTCTGGACGGGGTCGCGCGAGTCTTGCAAGAACGCGAGGTTATCAGCGGCGACGAGATTGCGCGTATGGTGAATGGGAACAAGTGATGCAGAATGGCTTTTGCGTCTAATTGCCGCCGCTCGGGCCGCCCCATCCGATCAGGCCAGCCCCCCATCCCATATAGAAGGAGAATGCCAGCAAGCCAGCCGAACAGACAAAGACGACGCCCATTGCCAGCAGGTCGGGGCCTTTCAGCCTGACGTCATCCAGGTACGTCCGCTTCACCGGCGCGCCAAAGGCGCGCGATTCAATGGCCACGTCCATGTCGCCCGTCTTGCGCAGCAACGAAAGCAGCAAGGGTACGAAAATGGGAAAGTAGCCTTTGGTGATCTTTTGGATCACATTCATCCGCTGGATGTTGTGACCCCGGAGCCGTTGCGCATCGCGAATCTCCTCGAACGCCTCCTGCACCAGCGGCGTTAATCGCATCGCCGTGCCAAAGGCAAAGATGAATTTGTAGGGCAGCCTCAGCGCGGCCAGCGCCGCCATGAGCGGTGAAACCGGCGTCGTCATTGTCAGAATAGGAATAGCGGTCGCCACCGACAACACCTTGATCCCCGTCGTAAATCCATAGATCGCGCCTTCGGCCATGAACGGGTACCCAAACACGTGGAACAGAACCGTCTCGTTGCTGAAATAGAGAAACCCCTGGATCACGACCATCAGAAAGCCAACAAAGGCGACCGTGCCAAGAAAGAGCTTCATCCCAGAAAGCGGGATGCGCGCGATCCGCCAAAGGACCAGGCAATAGGCGACCACGATCAGCATGACGATGAGATTGGAAGATGCGAAGGAAGCGATCCACAGGCAAGCCACGATAAAGAGCTTGGCTAGCGGGTTCAGCCTGTGGATCGGTGTATCCAGATTGAGAAACATCAGTGCATTCATGAGCCTACCTTCCCTTTCAATATCTGGACCAGTTCGTCGGCCACGAGGATGTTGCCAGACACACCGTACGCTGCCAGTGCCTGGACCAGTTGCGTCACCTGCGGCGGGGTGATGAACGTCTCGGCCAACGTCTCCACCTGCTGAAAGACATCTGCCGTCGTGCCGTCCAAAAGCACTCTGGCGTCACCCATCACGATCAAACGGCGGGTATATTCCGCGATCAGGTCCATGTCGTGCGTGACCATCAGAACGGTGCAACCCATCCCGTTCAGTCTTTTGGCAATGTCGGCCAACTCCCGCCGCCCCTTGAAATCCTGGCCCGTCGTCGGTTCGTCAAAGATGAGCACCTCGGGTTCCATCGAAACCACTGCCGCGACGGAGAGCTTTCGCCGGTCGCCAAAACTGAGGTTGAAAGGATATACCTCACGGAACTCTTCCAGCCCGGTAGCCGCCAGGGCGCGATCCACCCGCTGCACAACCTCATCCTGTGGGAGGCCGAGGTTGGTGGAACCGAACGCCACTTCTTCGGCCACACTCATGGCAAAGAGTTGCGCGTCGGGATTCTGCAAGGCCAATCCCACGGTCCGCGCCATATCCTCGACGGATTCTTTGGCAATGTCCTTCCCACCCACGATGATTTGGCCGCTCGTCGGCTTTAGCAGACCGATGATCTGTTTGACGAATGTCGTCTTGCCGGCCCCGTTCTGCCCGACGATGCCCACAAACTCGCCCTTTTCCACGCTGATGGATATGCCATCCAGGGCCTTCTGATCGGTCCCCGGATACTGGAAGCTGACGTCCTTGAACGTGATGTATGGCTCCTCCGGCGACGGAGGGATGGGAGGAGGCGGCTGGCTGGCGACAAGGCTCTGTTTGACGATGCCGCGCTCGTCCAATAATTTGCTCAGGCTGGCCTGGGTCTCTTCCAGCAAAACCCCTTTCTCGACCCGATCCTGCCCCAGGGTTTTCCCCAGGTTCCACTCTACCCGCGTCACGGCAGGCACCTGCACATAGATCCGGTCCAGCAGTTCTACCTGAGAAAAGACTTCCTTCGGCGCACCCTGAACGATGATCTGCCCCTGATCCAACACGACGATGCGATCGGCGTATCTGGCCGCGTGCTCGCTCTTGTGCGTGCTGACCACGATGGTCATGCCCAGGTCCCGGTTGAGGTCGCGGAGCACCGAAAAGACCTCTTGCGCGCCGATGGGGTCCAATTGAGAGGTTGGCTCGTCCAGCACCAGGACCGCGGGACGCATCACCAGGCCGGCCGCAATCGCCAGCCGTTGCTTCTGCCCGCCCGAGAGATGGGAGGGCGCTCGCTTGACAAACTCTTGCAGACGCACGACCTCGAGCGTCCACTCGATCCGCTCGATCATCTCCTCTCGGGGGACGCCCAGGTTCTCGGCTGCAAAGGCTGCCTCCGAGCGCACGTTCGACGTAAAGAGCTGCGCCTCGGGGTCCTGGAGCACCATGCCGACGTACTGCGCCAGCTCGTAGACGTGGTGGCGGCGCGTGTCCAGGCCCATCACCTCCGTCCAGCCCCGCATCTTGCCGCCCAGTACGTTGGGGATCACCCCGTTCAAGAGGACACAGAGCGTTGTCTTTCCGGCTCCGTTGGGCCCCATCACGACCAGGTATTCGCCCTTTTCCACCTCCAGGTTCACGTCCTTGATCGCTGGCGTATCCTGCTCAGGATAAGTGTAAGTTACGTTCTTGACCGAGATCGGATTTTCTATTGCTTTTTGCGACATCCCGCTGTCTCCTTGTACAGTCCCTCTGGCAGTAAAAGGGATGAGGAACGGCCCGGCTACGGCAATCCCGCGACCACCGGGCCGCTCCTGTATGCTTGTTTGCGATAGGCTCTGGCGCGTCGCTAGCCCTCGCTCGGCTTGCCCAGGAAAGAAGCAACGGCCACAAGTAAGATGCCAATCGCACCTCCTACCCAGGCCATGATCCCATAGCCGGGAATGCCCGTATCCTCAAAGAGCGCCATCCGGCCTTCTACGCCGATCTCGGCCAGCAAGAGTCCAGAGATCAGCGTGACCGCCGCCCAGAGGAACAGCAGCACGCCGACGATCTGCACGACTCGCACCCATACAGGCGCAACCGCCTTTTCCTCAGGCGCGCCAGCAGATAGCTCGGCCACCAGGCTGCCTGGCACCTGACGGAGTCTCGCCCGCCACAGCGCCGGGAATACGACCAGCGCCAGCCCACAGGTACCGACCCAATCCAGGACGTAGGTGGGGATAGAGACCCAGTTATCAACGGTCACCCAATCCGACGGCCACTGGAAAATGTGAGCATAAGGCAGTGCGAACATGGGCTGGATCGAACTGCGAGCGATCCAGGCCATCAGGAGCAACGAGAACGCTTGCAACGCCCTCGATGAGCCTCTACTGGCCCACTTGCTCAACAGGTCCATGCCAAGGGGGCCAAGAACCAGCCACGCAACGAACGCCAGCCACACGTACGCCCACGAGATCGTATAGCCCAGTTCCTCGGGAGCGACAAATCCCCCCGCCTTGCCAGGCCACAGCCGGTAGGGGTAGAACAAGATCATGGCGAGGCTGATGATCCACCAGCCCAGGAACCACCAACGCCATTTCTTGGCCATCAACCCCGCGCTGAGGCCAAAGATGGCCCCGCTGAGAATCGTGTCCAGCAGCCCCAGCGGGAACGCGCCAGGGGCGATGAACATACCAACCAAACTGCCGATAAAGGCGGCAATCGTGCCTGCCCAGGGGCCTAACACCTGCCCCGCCAGCGGCATAAAGAGGCCCGACGCCGCCGAGACGTAGCCTCCACCGGTCACGTAGAAATAGAAGGGGATGAGCGTGGACACGGCGCAGACTGCTGCAAAGAGGGCCGTCCACGAGATGGGCGCGCCGGCGATCGTCGCCAGCCCCCCTCGCGCGAACTCTTCTTCTTCGGGTTGCACTCCAGGTTTAATTTCCTCGGACATCTTGAATCCTCCTTTTCAGAGTGGGTCCCCTCGGTCCAGCTTGGCGCAGATCGGACCGCCGGGGACGACGAACCGCTTACGCAAAGATGCTGCTTGCTTCAAATTTTCTCTGGCATCACCTCCTTCACCTGGACACTGGTCGAGAAACGATTGAATACGGCCTACTCCTCGTGCTGGTCGATCAAAATCGCGCGCGCTGGCGCGCCATCACTGCCAACGATCTTTAGCGGCAGGCATACAAATTGGTACATGCCTGGCGGAATCCCGTGCAGATTCAGGCTTTCAACCGGGATGACGCCAGTGTTCAATAATGTCCGGTGCGTGGGGGCCTCCTCGTCAAAGGGGGCCACCGACAGGTAATCCACGCCCACGAGCCGGACGCCACGGGCCGCCAGCCATTCTGCGCCGTCCTCCGTGATGGCGACAAAGTCCTCCGAGAACTCGCGCTCGCCGCGCGCCCAGCGGTCCGAGTTGCGGGTGTGAAAGAGCACGCGCTCTGTGCCAGGCGGAATCGGCAGCTCTCGAAGCACGTCCGCCGAGAGCGCCTCGATCTCCAGCGCCTCGACGACCAACGCCGGGCCGACCAGCACGTTCAGATCCAGAGCATCCACGCCAGAGCCGTCTAGGATAAAGTGAGCGGGCGCATCCACGTGTGTGCCGGTATGCGCGCTCATTTCGAGTTGACTGACGGTCGCCGGGTCGCCCTGGGACAGATGCAAAGATTGGGTGATCTTGACCGGCGGATCGCCAGGCCAGACGACGAGTGATTCGGAGATGGGAAGGGAAATGTCATAGATCGGCATAATGTTGACCCCCACTCATAATCTCACTGTTTCTGAGCTATCTTGAGTAGCAATGGAAGGCTTACGTTGCTCCCGCTGACAACGACGACGACGTTGCTTCCCAGACGGCTCGCTTTCCGATGCAAAAGCGCTGCGATGCCCACAGCTCCGCCACCCTCTACGATGAGACGATGCGCTTCCAAAGCAAAGCGCATGGCCGTGGCAATTTCCTCCTCAGACACCAGCACGGCGTCGTCAACGTATTCCTGAACCATGCGGAAGGTGTACTTGTTGTTCAAGCCGATGTTGCCCACCAGGGCGTCGGCGATGGTATCTTGCTCTTCCATCTCTATCGGTTTGCCAGCCTGCAAACTGTGGTACATCACCGGCGCACGATCCATCGAAACGCCAATTGTGCGAATCGCGGGATTGGCTGATTTCATCGCCAGCGCGATCCCCGACATCAGTCCCCCCGCTGAAAGGGGCACGAGGACTGTATCCACCTCAGGGAAATCCTCCAGTACCTCTAAACCAATTGTACCCTGTCCAGCGATGACGAGAGGATCGTCGAAAGGGTCAATAAGGGTCAATCCCTGCTCCTCCTGTAACTGCAAGGCGTGTATCTCGGCCTCTTCGTAGCTATTGCCATACACCACCGCTTCGGCGCCGAGATTTTTTATTGCCTCGACTTTGTTGCTGGGAACTCGCGCCGACATACATATCACCGCCTTGATGCCCAATCGTCCGGCGATGTACGATACCGCCCGCCCGTGATTGCCGCTGGAGACCGTAATCACCCCTCGGGCTTTTTCGTCGTCCGTGAGACTAAGGAGTTGTCCATTTTTAACTTCGCACTTTTCGGATATAATTGCCCTGCAGTGAACGCGTTACCTGGAGGGACAATATGTCTGAAAAGAATGTTCATCAATGCCAATGTCCAATCTGCCGACAGC
>DAOTUB010000028.1:0-5595 GCA_034437455.1 Anaerolineae bacterium
GCTGTCGGCAGATTGGACATTGGCATTGATGAACATTCTTTTCAGACATATTGTCCCTCCAGGTAACGCGTTCACTGCAGGGCAATTATATCCGAAAAGTGCGAAGTTAAAAATGGACAACTCCTAAGCGATCTGGATTATACTTTATTAGTGGCACAAGTCAACCGGCAAGATTGTGCCCGTGCAGCCGAGAGCTGGCAGAGGAGGTCAAATGGCAGGCGAAAGCGTATTAGTGGTGGATGACAGTCTGGTCTATCAGGACCTGGTCGTCAATCACGTATTGAAACCTAACGGTTACGAACCATTGAGGGCGCAGGATGGAGAGACAGGGTTGCGCATTGCCTTGCAGGAGAAGCCCGATCTG
This sequence comes from Anaerolineae bacterium, assembly GCA_034437455.1. Classification (GTDB taxonomy): domain Bacteria; phylum Chloroflexota; class Anaerolineae; order B4-G1; family B4-G1; genus DAOTUB01. The sequence continues at coordinate 365 of DAOTUB010000028.1, forward strand.
CTCATCATCGACCTGCTCATGCCGGGAATGACCGGTATAGAACTCCTGGAAGCCCTCCACGAGGCAGGTAGTGAGATTCCCGTTATCATGATGACGCTCCACGGCTCGGAGGATCTGGTCGTGCGCGCTTTCCGTTTGGGTTTGAAAGACTATGTCATCAAACCCTTTGATGTAGAGGAAATGCTGGCAGCCATCGATCGAGCACTGACCGAGATGCGCTTGCGACGGGAAAGGGATGCCCTCACTCAGGAGTTGGTGGAGTTGAATCGGCGATTGGAAGCCGTGCTGACCAACACTGCGGACGCCGTGCTGCTGGTCGAGGAAAACGATCGGGTGATCCTGGCCAACGAGGCCACTCGGCAGGCCTTTGAAATGGAAGGGAGTGTCACAGGACGCCCGTTGGCAGAAGTAGTGGATGACGAGATCTTGCTGGATGTCTTCTGTCGGGCAAAGAACAGCGAAAAACCTGCTCGTACCGAGATCTCCCTGCCCGATGATCGCACCCTCAACGCGCACGTCACGCCTATCGCCGGGGTGGGCCGGGTGGCCGTTATGCAGGACATCACGTACCTCAAAGAACTGGATCGGATGAAGTCCGAGTTTGTTTCCGCTGCCTCCCACGACCTTCGTTCGCCGCTGACCGCGATCAAGGGGTTTGCCGATTTAATGCCCACGGCAGGACCGCTCAACGAGCAGCAGATCTATTTTCTGGACAAAATCCAGCGAGGCGTTGAAATGATCGCTCGGTTGGTTTCTGACCTGTTGGATCTGGGACGCATTGAGGCCGAGGTGCGTATGGATATGGAACTATGCGATCTAGGGGCCATCGTCGAGAAGATAGTGGCCGGCCAGCAAGGTCAGGCCGAGCTAAAGAAGCAGGCGCTTCAGATGCAGATTGCCCCTGATCTACCGCCTGTACAAGGCAATCCGTTGCGGTTGGGTCAGGTAGTATCCAACCTGGTTGGCAATGCCATAAAATACACGCCGGAAGAAGGTCGTATCTCCGTCTCGGTCGCCGTGGAAGAGGGTCAGTTGGTGATGACGGTGGAGGACGACGGCATCGGCATCCCACAGGAGGATCTGGCGCACGTCTTTGACAAATTCTATCGCGTCAAAAGCCCCGAGACGGACAATATCATCGGTAGTGGACTAGGTCTGTCCATCGTCAAATCCATCATCGAAAAGCATCGGGGGCGGGTCTGGGTTCGCAGCGAGATCGGTGTGGGCAGCGCCTTTATCTTCGTGCTGCCAGCCATCGCCTAACGCTCTAATCAAGGTTAATTCTGTAACAAGTAATCCTAAAAAGCGGAGGAAATATCATGAAACAAATCACATACGAGGACATGGAGCATTTTGCCGACGTCTTTAACGCAGAGCCAAAGAATCTGCTCGCGTTGAACGCGGTTGCCAAGAACGGCATCGGGGCTGTGGCGTTGAACAGAGAGGTGGTAAATCAAATCAACCACACGTACTCGCAATGGATAGACACACCCGAGGCCACCGATCAGGAGAAAACCGGACGGTGTTGGCTGTTTGCTGGACTCAATAGCTTTCGCCTGGCGGCTATGAAAAAGATGAACCTGAAGAAATTTGAACTGTCACAGGCATATCTCATGTTCTGGGACAAGCTGGAGAAGGCAAATTTCTTTCTCGAGAATATCATCGAAACCCGGAATGAGCTTTTGGGTAGCCGGCTCGTGATGTGGCTCCTTGCGGATCCCCTTCCCGATGCTGGACAGTGGGACATGTTTGTGAACCTGGTCAAGAAATACGGCGTAACGCCCAAGTCGATGATGCCGGAGACAAACAGTAGCAGCGAGTCGCGGCCCATGAATATGCTGCTCGTCGCCAAGCTCAGAGAGTATGCCCAGACGCTTCGAGAGATGCACGAGCAGGGCGCTTCTGTCCAGGCCATGCGCCTCAAAAAGAGTGCAATGGTGGAAGAGTTCTACAGAATGCTCAGTATTCACCTGGGGACACCGCCATCCAGCTTCTTTTGGGAGTGGCGAGACAAGGATGGGGAATTTCACCGGCACGGCGACGTCACCCCAGCAGAGTTTTTCGAGGAGTATGTGGAGATCGACCTGGATGACATGGTTTGCCTCATCAACGCTCCCACCAAGGACAAGCCCTACGGCAAGCTCTATACCGTACAGCACCTCGGCAATGTCGTAGGTGGACAGATCATTCGCTATTTGAACGTTGACATTGAGACGTTGAAAAAAGCCACACTTGATACGATCGTTGATGGCCAGGCGGTGTGGTTCGGTTGTGACGTGGGCAAGATGTTGGAGCGAGATTTGGGTGTGCTAGACCCGAACGTGTATAATTACGAGTTGGTCTATGGGACTCGATTCAAGCTGGACAAGGCCGGTCGTTTGGATTATGGTCACAGCCAGATGACCCACGCGATGTTGCTCACTGGTGTGGACCTCGATGATTCCGGCAAACCGATCAAGTGGCGTGTCGAAAACAGTTGGGGAACTGAACACGGGGATAAGGGCTATCTGACGATGGCCGATGGATGGTTCGATGAATTTCTTTACGAGGTGATCGTCAGCAAGAAATATCTTTCCCCCAAGCTCTTGGCCGTGTTGGACACCGAGCCTGTGGTGTTGCCACCCTGGGATCCGATGGGAGCATTGGCCAGGTTGAATTGCTGATGCTTGTGCCGAAAGAGTGGGTCGAGCCTCCAGACGTCAAAGCGACCGCAGAGCTACGGGCTGCCATTGGCGGCCATCCCCTGGTGGCAGAGACCCTGGCCCGACGAGGGTTTGTTGATGTCGAACTGGCCGGGGCCTTTCTCGATCCCAGTCGCTACCGGCCGGCTCCGCCGGCCGATATCCCAAATCTGACCCAAGCGGCGGAGCGGCTGGAGCGAGCCATTCGGCAAAGGGAGGCGATCTGCGTCTGGGGTGACTTTGATGTGGACGGCCAGACGTCGACGACGATCCTGGTCTCTGCACTAGAAGATTTTGGCGCGCTGGTCCAATATCACGTCCCGCACCGCCAGCGAGAATCCCACGGCGTCAACCTGCCCGTGTTAAAACGGCTCATCGCGGAGGGGGTCGATCTCGTGTTGACGTGCGACACCGGCGTCACTGCCCACGAACCTATCGCCTACGCTCAGGCGCAGGGCGTGGATGTGATCGTCACTGACCACCACGATCTGCCCCACGAACTACCCGCAGCCCACGCGGTGGTCAATCCCAAAATGCTGCCAGATTTCCATCCCCTGCGCGAACTGCCGGGCGTGGGATGCGCCTACAAATTGGCAGAGGCGCTGTACGACCGGGCGGGCCGGGTGGAGGACGCGGCGCAGTATCTCGACCTGGCGGCGTTGGGCATCGTGGCGGATGTGTCGGTGCAGACTGGCGACACGCGCTACTTGCTCCAGCGCGGGCTGGAGGCGCTGCGGCGCACCGAGCGGTTGGGGCTGCGGGTGTTGATGGAGGTCGCCGGGATCAAATCCGAGTGGCTCACAGAGGAGCACATCGGTTTCGAGTTGGCCCCTCGGCTCAACGCCCTGGGCCGCTTGGCCGACGCCACCGTCGCCGTCGAGTTCCTGACCACCGATAATCTGGAACGCGCCCGTATCCTGGCGACCGAACTGGATGGCCTGAACGCTCGCCGCAAGCTGCTGTGCGCTCAAATGGTTCAGGCGGCAGAGGCGCAGATCGAGCGCGACCCCTCATTGCTAGAGCACGCCGCGTTGGTGTTGAGCCACCCGTCCTGGCCGGGCGGGATCGTCGGCATCGTGGCCGGTCGCCTAGCCGAGCGATACCGCCGCCCGGCCCTGCTCATCGCTGCCCCGCCAGGTGAGTTGGCGCGGGGATCGGCTCGCTCCATTGAGGGCTGCGACATCCGCGCTGCGATCTCTGCCCACGCGGAGATGTTGGAACGCTTCGGCGGTCATCCCATGGCTGCCGGCTTGAGCATAGACCCGGAGCGCATCCCCGAGTTCCGCCGCGCCCTATCGCGCACCGTGCGAGAGATGCTCAAAGAGACAGAGACGAAGGCCACGCTCCAGATAGACGGCTATCTCTCGTTGGCTGACCTATCGCTCGATCTGGTCGAGCAGATCGAGCGGCTAGCGCCCTTTGGTCCGGGGAATCCGCCGCTGGCGCTGGCGAGCCTGGGGCTTTTGCTCAAGAGTCACAGCACGATAGGCCGTACCGGCGAACATCTCCGTTTAGTAGTGGAGGACGAGGAGGGCACGGTGCAGAAAGTGCTCTGGTGGCAGGGGGCCGGGTCGCCGCTGCCGCAGGGAAAGTTTGACCTGGCCTACACCGTGCGGGCCAGCGACTACCGGGGCTTGCGAGACGTGCAGGTGGAGTGGCTTGACGCTCGTCCAATTGACGCGCCTGTCGTCGCGCTTTGGCCAGAACCGCCAGCCGTCAACGTCGTGGACTATAGGCGGGAGCCGAATCCTCGCAGGTTGTTGACCCACTTGAGGGAGCAAGGAGATGTACAGGTGTGGAGCGAGGCCGAGGCCAGGGTAGAGATCGCAGGCCAAGATCGGTACGAATTGGGAGCGTCGGAATCCCTGATTATCTGGACCACGCCTCCCGGCCCGTCAGAGTTGCAGGCCGCGCTGGAAAAAGTCTCACCGGAGACGGTCTATCTCTTTGGCATCGATCCCGGCCTGGATCGCTTGGACGAGTTTCTGAAACGGTTGGCCGGCCTGACCAGGCGCGCGCTGAATGCCGATCAGGGACAGGTGAAGCTCTCCACACTGGCGGCGGCCACCGCGCAACGGGAAACGGCCGTGCGGTTGGGGCTGGACTGGCTGGCAGCCCAGGGGCATCTCGTGGTATTGAACGAGAAAGAGGATGAAATTCGTCTGGCGGCAGGCGACCAGACGATCAATGCCGATCTATCCCAGGTAGCCGCCCGACTGAAAGCCTTGTTGAAAGAGACAAAGGCTTACCGCGCGCACTTTGCTCGGGCGAATGGGGAGACGCTGATTCCTGATCCCTAGCCGATCAAGGTGAGTTGAATACTTGCCTATTGGCGCACCACCAGCGGCAGGTAGACGGAATAGAATTCCTCGCTTTCCTCCTCGACGGTGATGAAATCCGGCTTGCTGACGATAAAGCTACCAAAGGTATTGCTGACCGTCAAGCTCACATTGAACATACCGCTGGTGACATATGTGTGGCTGATCACCGGCCCGGTGAACGCCGTGCCTCCATCCCCAAAACTCCACATCCAATGCTCGACGTCGCCGC
>DAOTUB010000029.1:0-67779 GCA_034437455.1 Anaerolineae bacterium
CCTGGCCTATAGCCCCAATCTGGATCACGCCATGGGCGGGGTTCACGGCGGCATCTACGCTGCGGTGCTTGACTCGGCGGGTTGGTTCACCTCCGCTGTCGTGCGGGATGAATTGTGCTGGGTGGCGACCTCGGAGCTGTCGATCCATTTCCTCGAACCCGCGCAATGTGCGTCCCTGCGCGCTGTCGGACGGTTGATCAAATCTGGCCGACGTCAGGACATCGTGGAGGTGCATTTGTACGACGGGCAAGACCGTTTGATCGGACACGCGGTGGGAACGTTCGTCGTTCTGCCGGATATCCCCTTGGAGGTGACATAATGTCTGACCAGTTGCTCTATCTTTCTCAGGCCGACGTGGTATCCGTTGGCCTGACGATGGCCGAGATCATTGCTGCGTTGGAAGAGATGTTCCGCGAAAAGGGCGAGGGGCGGGTGGAAATGCCGCCCAAGCCCGGCATCCACACCCGGCCCGACGCCTTCATCCACGCCATGCCCGCCTACATCCCCGCGCTCGAATCCGCCGGGATGAAGTGGGTCAGCGGCTACCCGGAGAACCAAAAGCGCGGCCTGCCCTACATCACCGGCCTGCTCATCCTCAACGACGCCGAGACGGGCATCCCGCTGGCGGTGATGGATTGCGTCTGGGTCACGGCGATGCGCACCGGAGCGGCCACCGCCGTGGCCGCCAAGTACCTGGCCCGGCCCGATTCCGAGGTCGTCGGCGTGCTCGGCTGCGGCGTGCAGGGGCGGAGCAACCTGGAGGCGCTCGACGTGCTCTTTCCGCTCAAGCGCGTGCTCGCCTACGACGTGGACGCCGAGGTCCAGCACCGCTACGTGCAGGAGATGAGCGAGCGGTTCGGGCTGGAGGTCGTGCCGGTGCAGGAGCCGAAGCAGGCGGTGGCGGGGAGCGACCTGGTGGTCACAGCGGGGCCGATCCTGCACACGCCGCACGCCACCATCCGGCCGGGCTGGTTCGAGGAGGGGGCGTTCGCCTCGCTCGTCGACTTTGACTCATACTGGCATCCCGACGCGATGCGCGAGGCGGATAAATTCTGCACCGACGACGTGCCCCAACTGGAGCACTACCGGGAGGTCGGCTATTTCCAGGACATTCCGCCCATCCATGCCGACCTGGGCGAGCTCGTCACCGGGCGCAAGCCGGGGCGCGAGACGGACGAGGAGCGGACGATGGCCTGCAACCTCGGGCTGGCGCTCGACGATATGGCGACCGCGCCGATGATCTATCGCCGGGCGCGGGAGCAGGGGAGCGGTACCTGGCTGCCGCTCTAGGCCGCACGCCGGCGCACGGAATCAAGTTGTGGGGAAGGAGGGCTTGACAAAGAGTGACAATTATGATAGAATAAATACGATTTAAGAATGATTACAAATAAGCCCATGATCTCTGAGAACGATATTTGCAAACAGTTCAGGATTCGGGGCCGCCGTGTGACTCCACAGCGTCGGGCCATCGTTCGAGCTTTGCTGGAGGATCATGCCCATCCCACCGCCGAGCAGATCTTTACCCAGGTACACCGCAAAATGCCCGACATATCTCCCGCCACCGTCTACAACACGCTGCACGAGTTGGTCGAGATGGACCTGCTGTTGGAGCTGGACCTGGGATTGGGAGAGCGGCACTATGACCTCAACACGGCGGATCACGCTCACCTCGTCTGCCGGGCGTGTGGGAGTGTGAGCGATGTCCCTTTTGACTTTGCTGAAATGGAGCTTCCCTCTGGTCACGAGCACGGGTTCCAGGTCGTGAACCGGTGTGTGACGTTTTTTGGCTATTGCCCTGATTGCGCTCCTCGTGAAGAGGACTGAAGCAGGGCACAAAATTACTTGAAGGAGGAAATTTCGATGGAAAAGTGGGAATGTATCGTATGTGGTTACGTCTATGATCCGGCAGAGGGGGACCCCGATAGCGGGATCGAGCCTGGCACATCTTTCGAGGACTTGCCCGACGACTGGTTGTGTCCCGATTGCGGCGCTGGGAAAGAAGAGTTCGAAAAGCTAGAGTGAGATGAAGCACGTCATCGTCGGAAACGGCGTCGCCGGCTTCACGGCGGCCCAGGCCATCGCGCGGGCCGACCCGTCCGCCGAGGTGCACGTCCTGAGCGCGGAGCCTCATCCCTACTATCGCCGCCCCTTGCTGTGGGAGTTTATCGCCGGGCAGATCGCCCAGGACGCGCTCATCTTTCGACCGGCGGCCTGGTATGTTGAGCGCGGTATCCGCCGGCATCTTGGGGTTCGCGTCACGGCGCTCGATCTGGCTAACTACCACCTCGCTCTGGCCGATGGCTCGCGCGTGGAATACGATCGGCTGTTGCTTGCAACGGGCGGTCGTTCTTTTATTCCTCCTTGCGAGGGAGTGGACAAGGAGGGCGTGTTTACGTTGCGCACGCTGGAGGATGCGCTGGCGATCAAGGCGTATGCCCTCCCTCTGTCCCCCCCATTGGGGGGGAGGAAAGGGGGGGCGGTGGTGGTCGGCGGGGGTTTGTTGGGGCTGGAGACGGCGCGGGCACTGCGCACCGCCGGCCTGGACGTGACGGTGGTCGAGTTCTTCCCCCATCTGCTGCCGCGCCAGCTCGACGCCGAGGGCGCAGAGGTCTTGCAATCGCTGCTCGAAGCGCAGGGCTTGCAGGTGATCACCGGCGGAGAGACGGAGGCGATCCTGGGCGATGGACGCGCCGACGGCATCCGGCTCAAGGCCTGCCCTGAGCGCGGACGGAACGTCCGGCGTCGAAGGGACGGTCGTACTGTGCCTGGCGAGCTGGTGTTGTTCTCGACCGGCATCCGCAGCGAGCTGACGCTGGCCCAGGCGGCGGGGTTGGAGGTGAACCGAGGCATCTTCGTAGACGATCATCTACGGACAAGCGCGCCGGACGTCTTTGCCGCGGGGGACGCCGCCGAGTTCGAGGGGCGGGTCTATGGGATCATTCCGGCGGCTGTTGAACAGGCCCGGGTCGCGGCGGCGAACATGGTCGCGCCCGGCAGCGCGGTTTACGACGGCACGCTTCCCACCACCACGCTCAAAGTCGCCGGGGCCGAGTTGGCCTCGCTGGGAGAGTGCGTGGTCGAGGGTGATGAGTACAACGCTCTGCGGCACGTGGATCTGCCTGCCGGGCACTATCGCAAATTCGTGCTGCGCGACGGGCGCATCGTCGGCGCGATCCTGCTCAACGACAAGCAGCGTGTGAGGCCTGTCACTCAACTGATCGAGCAGGAGGTGGACGTTTCGGCCTATGGCGAGCGTCTATTGGACGACGACTTTGATCTCAAGTCACTGGTATAGGTCGGATCGCCAATCCGTCCTGCAAAAAATCCGAGGAGGAGTTTATGCACAAATGACGTAGGGAATGGTCAAATGGCCGCGCTGGTCCCGCAAGCTCACGGGAAGATACGATCTCGAATGACAGGAGGATACACTATGGCTAAAGAAATGGACTCTTGCGTAGAACCCGCAAAGGGGCCGATAGCTGCACAGGAGGCTCCTGCTGCAAGCGCATTACCATCAAAGGAGGGAACAACTGAAATGACCATGGCGCGCATAGGTAAAGAAGCACCGGATTTCGAAGCCTCCGCCTACGTTGCAGGCGAGGGCTTTAAAAACATCAAACTATCAAGCTATCGAGGTCAATGGGTCGTAATCTGCTTCTATCCCGGCGATTTCACCTTCGTCTGACCGACGGAGCTGGCGGCAGTTGCCGCCAAGTATCCCGACTTCAAGGAGCTGGGTGTAGAGGTTCTATCCGTCAGCACCGACAGCCGGTTCACACACAAGATTTGGAACGAGGTCGAACTATCCAAGATGGTGGAAGGCGGTATTCCCTTCCCGATGCTCTCCGACCAGGGTGGGCGTGTTGGCACAGTCTATGGCGTGTACGACGAAGCGGCCGGCGTGAACGTCCGCGGGCGCTTTCTCATTGATCCCGATGGCGTCATCCAGGCGTTTGAAGTGCTGACCCCGCCGGTGGGTCGCAATCCGGATGAACTGATCCGCCAGATCAAGGCTTATCAGCACGTCCGGGCCACAGGCGAGGTGATGCCGTCTGGCTGGGAGCCTGGCGACCCGACGCTCAAGCCTGGCCCAGACCTGGCAGGGAATGTTTGGAAGGTTTGGAAACCGTAGCGCCCAAAGAGCTTGAGGTTGGCGTGACCGATTCCCCAATCGCTGAGGCAAACAGTATGGGCGAAAAGACTCGCAAGAACGTGTACGATGCGTTCGTGGGAGAGGCCAAGGCGCACCACCGGCTGTTGGCCTTTGCCCGCAAGGCGGATGAGGAGGAGTATCCGCATGTCGCCAAACTGTTCCGCGCCGTCGCCGCCGCCGAGGGGCATCGCCCCGTAGGGGCCGACGCCCCTGCGGGGGTGCACGTCGAGCGTCATCTGCGCCTCCTCGGCGAGGCGGTGGTCAAGAGCACGGAGGAGAATTTGCAGTTTTCTTTCGAGAGCGAGACCACCGTCAACCAGGTCTATTATCCACGATTCATCAGCGAGGCGGAGGCGGAGGAGGAGCGGGCGGCCGAGCGGGAGACCCCCGACCGGTGCCCCGTGTGCAATGCCGAGCGAGAGCGGTTCCGCCTGATGGAATAATCAAAGAAAGGAGATAAGAGAGTATGGAGTTGAAGGGTAAACGCATCGCCATTTTGGCCGAGGATGCCTATCAGGAGTTGGAACTGTGGTATCCGCTCTTGCGCATGCGCGAGGCCGGCGCCGAGGTGATCGTCGTGGGCATGCCCGGAGTGGCGGAATATCACAGCAAGCTAGGCTACCCGGTGACGGTGGACGTCACCGCCGACGAGGTTTCGGCGGACGAACTGGACGCCGTCATCGTGCCGGGGGGTTACGCGCCCGATCGGATGCGCCGTCATCAGCCGATGCTCGACCTGGTGAGGAGCGTGTTTGAGCGAGGCGGCGTCGTGGCCACCATCTGTCACGCCGCGTGGGTGCCCATCTCGGCGGGCATCATGAAAGGGAAGCGGGCTACGTCTGTCTCGGCGATCAAGGACGATGTGATCAACGCCGGGGCCACGTATGTTGACGAGGAAGTGGTGCAGGACGGCAATCTGATCACCTCGCGAGTTCCCGATGATCTGCCCGTTTTCTGCAGGACGATTATCGCAGCGTTAACGTAAAATAACTATATCAAATAGGAGGTAATATCAAAATGGGTACAAAAGGAAGAGCGCTCGTAGGTGAAAAAGTAGATCAACTGATCGAGATGCTGAACAAGGCGTTGGCGGACGAGTGGCTGGCGTACTACCAGTACTGGATCGGCGCGAAGGTAGCCGTAGGCCCGATGAGAGGGACCGTGGGCGCCGAACTGCTGGAGCATGCCGTGGAAGAGCTGGGCCATGCTGAGCTGCTCGTGGAGAGGATTCTCCAACTGGGCGGCACGCCGATCCTCACGCCCGAAGAATGGTACAAGGTGACCAACTGCGGGTACGAGACGCCAAAAGACCCGTACACGGAAGTGCTGCTGGATCAGAACATCCAGGGCGAGCAGTGTGCCATCAAAGTCTATCAGGAGTTGGTGGAATTCACCAAGGATGTTGATCCGATTACGTACAACATAGTGCTTGGGATTCTCGCCGATGAGGTGATGCACGAAGAGGATCTTCAGGCAATCGTCGAAGATATACAGTTGATGAAAGAGAGAGGAGCGAGCCGATGAAACTTGCAGACACCATTCAGACGGCCGATTGGAAAAAGGAAAAACACGCGCCGGTGATCGAGGGCCCGGACAACGTGAAAGCGGGCGAGGTGTTCGATGTGACGGTCAGCATAGGGAAAGAGATCCCGCACCCCAACACCGCCGAGCATCACATCAGTTGGATCTCGCTCTACTTCCAGCCGGAAGGAGACAAGTTTCCCTACCAGGTGGGCCACTTTGAGTTCAGCGGGCACGGCGAAGGGATGATGTTTACCTCGCCGAAGGCGACCGTGGCGCTCAAGGTGGACAAGCCAGGCGTGCTGCGCGGGCTTTCCTTCTGCAACATCCACGGTCTGTGGGAGGGCAGCAAGGAGATCGGGGTAGGATAGTAGATGAAAGAACTTGGGGCGCGAGGGCGCCGGATACCTCGCGCCCTTTAGCCCACTACGTATAAGGAGGACAAAGATGAATAGCGAAAACAAGCGCCCGGTAACGGGCAGAATGAGCCAACCCACTGCCGGCGGTGGTACGTCGATCCGGGACTGGTGGCCGGACCAGTTGAACCTCAGGATACTTCATCAGCACTCTGCCAAGAGCAATCCGATGGGCGAGGATTTCAACTATGCCGAGGAATTCAAGAAGCTGGACCTGGAGGCTGTGAAAAAGGACCTCTATGCGCTGATGACCGACTCGCAGGACTGGTGGCCGGCGGATTGGGGCCACTACGGAGGGCTTTTCATTCGGATGGCCTGGCACAGCGCAGGCACCTACCGCATGGGCGACGGCCGCGGGGGCGGGGGGTCCGGAAACCAGCGCTTTGCGCCCCTCAATAGTTGGCCGGACAACGTGAACCTCGACAAAGCGCGCCGGCTGCTCTGGCCGATCAAGCAGAAATACGGCAGGAAAATCTCCTGGGCCGATCTCATGATCCTCGCCGGCAACTGCTCGCTCGAGTCGATGGGCTTAAAGACCTTCGGTTTCGCGGGTGGGCGCGAGGACATCTGGGAGCCGGAAGAGGACATTTACTGGGGTGCCGAGGAAGAATGGCTGGCTACGAGCGACAAGCCCAAGAGTCGTTACTCTGGCGACCGGGAGCTGGAAAACCCCCTGGCGGCCGTGCAGATGGGCCTGATCTATGTCAACCCGGAAGGCCCGGACGGCAACCCCGATCCGGTCGCCTCCGGCCTTGACGTCCGCGAGACCTTTGCCCGCATGGCGATGAACGACGAAGAGACCGTCGCGCTCATCGCCGGTGGACACACCTTCGGCAAGTGTCATGGCGCGGGCGATGCGGCGTTGGTGGGCCCGGAACCCGAAGCCGCTCCCATCGAGGAGCAGGGCCTCGGCTGGACAAGCAGCTTTGGCAGCGGCAAAGGCGGCGATACGATCAGCAGCGGTATCGAGGGTGCCTGGAAGCCGAACCCGACCACATGGGACATGGGCTATCTGAAGGTGCTCTTCAAATACGAGTGGGAGCTGGTCAAGAGCCCGGCCGGCGCGCATCAGTGGCTGGCCAAGGACGTGGACGAAGAGGACATGGTCGTCGACGCGCACGACCCTTCGAAAAAGCACCGACCGATGATGACCACGGCGGACCTCTCGCTAAAGTTCGACCCGATCTATAAGCCAATCGCGCGGCGCTACCTGGAGAACCCCGAGGAATTCGAGGATGCCTTTGCCCGGGCGTGGTTCAAGCTGACCCACCGCGATATGGGCCCTCGCTCGCGCTATCTCGGCCCAGAGATTCCAGAGGAAGAGCTCATCTGGCAAGACCCGGTGCCCGCCGTCGATCATGAGCTGGTCGACGAGAAGGACATTGCAGACCTCAAGAACGAGATCCTCGCCTCGGGCCTGTCGATCTCGGAACTGGTCTCGACCGCCTGGGCGTCGGCGTCCACGTTCCGTGGCTCCGACAAACGCGGCGGGGCGAACGGGGCGCGCATCCGTCTGGCGCCGCAGAAGGATTGGGAAGTCAACCAGCCTGAGCAACTGGCGAAGGTACTCGAAACCCTTGAGGGCATCCAAGAGGCGTTCAACAGCGCGCAGTCCGGCGGCAAGAAGGTGTCGCTCGCCGATTTGATTGTCCTGGGTGGATGCGCAGGCGTCGAGCAAGCGGCGAAGAATGCCGGTCACGATGTGGCCGTTCCTTTCACGCCGGGACGCACGGATGCGTCGCAGGAGCAGACCGACGTGGCGTCGTTCGCCGTACTCGAACCGGCCGCGGATGGGTTCCGCAACTATCTCAAAACCAAATACGCCGTATCGGCAGAGGAAATGCTGGTCGATCGGGCGCAACTGCTGACGCTGACCGCGCCTGAGATGACGGTTCTCAGCGGCGGCATGCGCGTTTTGAATGCCAACTTTGGACAGTCCCAGCACGGCGTTTTCACCAAGCGGCCAGAGACGCTCACCAATGACTTTTTCGTGAATCTGCTCGACATGAGCACGACCTGGAAGGCAACCTCGGAAGACGAGGACGTGTTCGAGGGCCGCGATCGCGCGACGGGCGAACTCAAGTGGACTGGCGCCCGGGTCGATCTCATCTTTGGTTCGAACTCACAACTCCGGGCCGTGGCAGAAGTCTATGGCTGTGAGGACTCGCAGGAAAAGTTCGTGCACGACTTTGTCGCGGCGTGGAACAAGGTGATGAACCTCGACCGCTTCGACCTCGCCTGGTCGTAGCTACACCGTCTTTGAGGACGTTTGGCAGGGCGGCAAGAAAGGTCAGCTAACAACCAGGATCGGATCTACTGATTACATTGGAAGAGAGGATGCGGACCAGGACGTTTACAGTAGAGGGATTGACTTGCATCGATTGCGCGGAAAGAATCCGGGCGGCCGTGGATCAGGTGGAAGGAGTGGGGGACATCCAGATCGATCACCTGACCGGCACGCTGGCCGTTGCGCTGGCGGATCCTGAATTGCAGGCGGAAGAGATCGCCAAGGCGGTGAGGGCGGCAGGCTATGCGCTGTCCACCGATCACCGCCAGAAAGAGGGTGGGGCGCTCCTGAATTTTGCCCGCTTTATCTTTTCCAAGCGCGAGACGAGGCTGACCGCCATCGCCGCCCTGCTGATGCTCTTGGGCATGGTCCTGACCGCCATCAACTACCCCGCCTACTGGGGGAGGGCGACTGGAATGGCTCTCTTTGCCGCCGCCATCGTCGTGGGCGGCGCCCCTCTGGCGCGCTATGCTTTCCAGGAGTTGTGGATCTCCCACAGCCTGGGGATCAACGCGCTGATGGTGATCGCGGTAACGGGCGCGATGCTCATCGGCGAGTGGGCCGAGGGGGCCATCGTGGTGGTGCTCTTTTCGCTGGGAGAGGCGCTGGAGGGATACGCCGCCGACCAGGCGCGGGGCGCGCTGGAGAGCCTCCTCGACCTGGCCCCGCCGGTGTCGCTCAAGCTCCTGCCCACCGGCGAGGTCCAGGAGACGCCGGTGGAGCGACTGGGGCTTGGCGACCGGGTGCTGATCCGTCCAGGGGATCGGGTCAGCGTGGACGGCGTGGTGCAGGCCGGGGAAAGCGCGGTAGACCAGGCCCCGATCACCGGCGAGAGCGTGCCGGTGGAAAAGAAACCGGGCGACGAGGTCTTTGCCGGAACGATCAACACCTCCGGCGCGCTGGAGGTCGAGGTGACCCGGTTGGCGGCGGATAACACATTGAGCCGCATGGTGGCGCTGGTGCGAGAGGCGCAGTCGCGCCAGGCGCCGGTGCAGCGCTTCATCGATCGGTTCGCGCGCGTCTACACGCCGACGGTGGCGGGGCTGGCGGTGCTGGTGGCCGTCGTGCCGCCGCTGCTTTTCGGGCAACCGTTCTGGGGAGACCACGGCTGGCTGATGCGGGCGTTGCAGATGTTGGTGATCGCCTGCCCCTGCGCGCTGGTGATCAGCACGCCCGTCAGCCTGGTGAGCGCGATGACGAACGCCGCCTCGCGGGGGGGGCTGATCAAGGGTGGGCGGTACATGGAGGCGTTGAGCCGGGTCAGGGCCTTTGCCTTCGACAAGACCGGCACACTGACGAAAGGGCGTCCCGTCATCACGGACGTTGTGGACGTCTGCACCTGCGGGGAGTGCCCGGAGAACTGCGGCCTGGAACACGCCGCCTCGGTCGAGGCGCAATCCTCGCACCCGCTGGCGCTGGCCTTGCTGGCAGAGGCGGAGGCGAGGGGAGTGGCCGTGCATAACGCGCAGGATGTCACCCTGTTGAGCGGGCGAGGGATGGAGGGCAGGGTGAATGGCGCGTGGGTCACCGTCGCCAGCCACGCTCACTTTGACGAGTTTGTTCCGCACCAACCATCCGTTTGCCGGCAGGCCGACGAATTGGCCGACGAGGGCAAGACGGTCATTATGGTCCGGCACGACGATGAGGTGTGTATGATGTTCGGCGCGGCGGATGCGCCGCGTCCCCACAGCCGCCAGACGCTCGCCGATCTGAGGGCCAGGGGCATTCACACCGTCATGCTGACCGGCGACAGTCCAGAAGTAGCAGAGAACATCGGTCGCCAGGTCGAGATCGACGAAGTGCGCGCTGGATTGTTGCCGGAGGAGAAGGTAGCGGCCGTCGCGGCGCTGGCGGAGGTGTATCAGAGCGTGGCGATGGTCGGCGATGGCGTGAACGACGCCCCGGCGCTGGCGCGGGCGGACGTGGGCATCGCGATGGGCGGCGCGGGTTCGGCCCAGGCGATGGAGACGGCGGACGTCGTATTGATGGGCGACGACCTGGCCCAGTTGCCCTTCGTTTTACAACTCAGCCGTAAGACGCGGCGGACGGTGACGGCGAACATTGTCTTTGCGCTGGCGGTCAAGGCGGCGGTCTTTGCTCTGGCGGCGACGGGGCTGGCGACGTTATGGATGGCGATCGCGGCGGACGTCGGCGCGTCGCTGGCCGTGATCCTGAACGGCATGCGATTGCGCCGTATATGAGTAAATGGGAGAAGAAAATATGGTGTCAAAAGATGCAACAGTGGCCGAGCTTTTCGAGCTGGCGATTGGCGCGGAAAAAGCCGCCGAGGAGATGTATAGTGGGTTAGCGGCCAAGTTTTCTCACTATCCAGAGGTGGCGGACTTTTGGAAGCAGTACGCTGCTGAAGAAGCCGAGCATGCCGCGTGGTTAGAGCGTCTTCGAGAGAGACTGGACTTGGAACTGTCCGAGTCCGCCGACTCTTATGCCCTGAGGAATGCGCGCGCGGCGCTCAAGTTTTCGGTGGAGGATGCATTGGAAAAAGTCCAGGACCTGGAGGATGCCTATCAAGTGGCGAACGAGTTGGAAAACTCGGAGACGAACGCTGTCTTTGAATTTCTCATCACCCACTTTTCCCACGACGAAGAGACCCAATCTTTCTTGAAAGCTCAACTGAGCGATCACGTAGCCAAGTTGATGACCGGGTTCCCGATGCAGTTTCAAGACGCCAAGATGCGGTTGTCGGTTGAGGCAATGGAGGTTTGAAAAGCTGTACTGCACCCGACTGTACCAATCTTAAATCACCAAATCTGAAATCAACACATCCTACATCAACGAGGGGGGTGACGTGACATCTAACATTGGATTTGCGTTGTTGCTTTCGGCCCTGGCCGGGCTATCTACGACGATTGGCAGCGTGCTGGCGTTGTTCGTTCGAAAACCCGGCTCGCGCCTGATGACGTTGACGCTGGGGTTCTCCGGCGGAGTGATGATGCTCGTATCGTTTGTCGAGCTGTTGCCCGGCGGGATCGAGGTCCTTGGGTTCGCGACGGCCAACCTGGCCTTTTTTGGCGGTATGCTGGTCATGTTCCTGATTGACGCCTTGATCCCTCACGACTATATGGCCGAGCATCACCGCACCGAGGTAGGAGAGGACGACACAGCTATGAAGAGCCGGTTGCTCAAAGCGGGGTTGTTCGTCGCGCTTGGCCTGGGCATTCACAATTTCCCCGAGGGAATGGCTTCTTTTGCCACCACGCTGAGTGACCCTCAACTTGGTATCGCCATCGCCATCGCCATCGCGATCCACAATATCCCAGAGGGACTGGCTGTCTCGGCGCCCGTCTACGCGGCGACGGGAAGCCGGAGCAAAGCGTTCTGGTGGTCGTTCCTCTCGGGCGTGGCCGAGCCGGCGGGGGCGTTGCTGGCGGCGGCTGTCCTGTTGCCTTTTCTGACTGAGGCTCTGTTGGGTGGATTGCTTTCGGCAGTGGCGGGAATGATGGTCTTTATCTCGATCGATGAATTGTTGCCCATATCCCGCGCCTACGGGGAGGAGCATCTGAGCATCGTCGGCGTCGTCGTGGGGATGGTAGTGATGTCGTTCAGCTTGTGGATGCTGAAATAGGGATGACGCGGAATGTCAATGTCTAGTGAGTTTGCGGAATTGAGCGATTCATAGTACACTTCTCTTGATGACTTGACCTTTCCCTCCGCTGTGGCGAACCGTACAAAAGTACACCTGACGATGAATGCATTTGAGCGTCTGATCATGCGTTTTCCTATTGGTACTTTGAGAAAGGTGGAGTATGCCTGGTTTGGTATGGTGGTGTTTTTTGTCTGGTCTCCATTGATTTCGGGTGTCCTGGCGATCTGCCTGTTGCTTAGCTTGATCGTACTCAAGGCGCAGCGTCATATATGGGAGGCAAACATCAGGCGGGATTGCCTGGCCAAGGGTGTGGAGCCGTACATCGATCGTCCCACATCGCCGCTCACCTACCGGGGAATCAACTTGCTTTTTTTGTTATTGGCTGGTTTTGTGTTGGCTTATCTGTTCGGTGGCACAATAGGATTATCGGGTGTACAATGGTTTCTGATCGTGGTAGGCTTCTCGATCCTTAAACTGGATGGGAAGCTATTTGGAATGCCCACGGTCTACATCGTCACCGAGCAGGGGATCGGGTTGGGACACGGCGACAAAAAGCTCTTTGTGCATTTCGATGAAATGGCTCAGGTGGTTAGGGTGCAAGACGCTGCGGCCGTTCCGGTTAATTGGAAGCTTTTCACACCGACCCGATCTGTGCGCGATGGGGTGCTCCTGGCCCCAAAGGATCGCACGGGTTTTACCCGGTTTGTCGATTGGATATTTCTGGCTCCCACAGACCGCGAACAGTTTTTGAAAGTTATTCCGCCTCATCTGGTCACTGACCATGTGTAATATCAACGGGGCTGGTTACGATGGGAGGAAGGGAGACGATAGATCATGGTAGAGCAACCATTCTCGGTCACGTTCTGGGGTGTTCGAGGCGGGTACCCCAAACCAGGACCGACGACGAACAAGTTCGGCGGCAACACCACGTGTATAGAAGTCCGGGCTGGCCGCCACTTGATCATCATTGACGCTGGCACCGGCATCATCGGTCTGGGCGAACACCTGATCGCTCAAAGCCGGGTTGAAGGAAAGCCGATCATCGCCACGATTCTCTTTACGCATACCCACCACGATCATACGTATGGCTTTCCTTTCTTCGCACCGTCGAATCTGGGAAGCAGCATCCTCTACATCTTTGGGCCGATGTTGCTCCATCAGGACCTGGACGCTGTCCTGGGACGCGCTATGTTGCCGTTGGTGTTCCCTGTCCGTCTGGACGAACTGCGGTCCATGCGGATCATCCGCAACATATCCGAGACCGAGATGATCGTTTTTGACGAACCGGATGCGCCGCCGACGGTCTGCAACGCCTACCACGAATACGAGACCAGCCCTCTGTGGGAAGTCAAGGTGAGGAGTATGCGGAGCTATGCCCACCCGCAAGGAGTCTTTATCTATCGAATCGAGGTGGGCGACAGGAAACTGGTCATCGCCACCGACGTAGAGGGATATGCCGGCGGCGATAGGCGGTTGATCAAATTCGCCCGTGGAGCCGATCTGTTGATCCACGATGCCGAGTATACGGAGGAGGAATACCTGAATGGAAAACCTCCCAGGCAGGGGTGGGGGCACAGCACGTGGCAGATGGCGGTCGAGGTAGCCCAGGCTGCCGACGTGAAAAAATTGGCCCTCACACATCACAATACCCAGCACGACGACGCCTTCCTGGAAGAGGTGGAGCGACAGGCCCAGGCGCGTTTTCTGGGGGCTGTAGTCGCGCGCGAGGGGTTGACCATTGACCTCCAGCGCGAAGAGTGAATTGAGGAATCAAGCCAGTTGTCCCTGTTCCGCAAGAGAGCCAAAGTGTCGATAGAGCGGTTGGTGTTTCGGGAACAAGTTTGAAGGAGGTGAGTGTCATGACCGAGGTACTGAAGTGCGATAACTGTCACGAAGAGATCGAGGGAGAACCCATCCGTCGCGGCGACAAGGTCTATTGCTCCGATGCCTGTGCCTTTGAGGCCAGCCGGAGCACGGATTGCGGTGGGCGGGGCGATTCGATCACTGCTCAGCCGATCGTCGAACCGACGTAGCGGGTGGGTAGTGTAAAGTATATGTATGATGGATTAGACAAGGAGGATGTTCATGGCTGTTTTTACTGCTGCTGAAGCGCTCGAGATGGCGATGGAGATCGAAGAGAATGGCGAACTGTTTTACAACCAGGCGGCCGAGCGAAGCGCCGACTCTGCGGTCAAGGCGCTTTTCGAGGACCTGGCCGTCCAGGAGCAAGGACACTACCAGGTGTTCCAAAAGATGCTGGGAGGGGTAGAGCCGGCGCTCGAATCGCCCGCGATCGAATACGACCAGTACGAGACCTACCTCCACGTCGCCCTGGAAAACGCGCTGTTCGCCGGGCCGGAAAAGGCATTGACCCTGGCGAAGCAGGCCGAGGATCGAGAGACGGCTCTGCGGGCCGCGATGGGCTTTGAGAAGGACACGCTCTTGTTCTTCTACGACCTGCGCGATATGGTGAGCGAAAAAGATCGAGATGCCGTCTCCGCCGTCATCCGCGAGGAGAAAAAGCACCTGCGCCGGTTGACAGAGATGCTCTAGGAGGCTCCGATTATGCCGCCCATTGAGATCAAACCCGACATCTACTGGATCGGCGTCAACGACCGCACCACCGACTTGTTCGAGGGGCTGTGGCCCATCACCCAGGAGGGGGTCTCGTACAACGCCTACCTGATTGACGACGAGAAAAAGGCCATCGTGGATCTATCGAAGGCGCTCAAGACGGACGAGTTCTTTGATCAGATCCACCAGGTGATGGACATTTCCCAGTTGGACTATGTCATCGTCAATCACATGGAACCGGACCACTCCGGCGTGTTGCGCACGCTGCGGCGGATGGCGCCACAAACCACTCTCCTGGGCACCGAAAAGACCCGCGCGATGCTCGAATCGTTCTACGGCATCACCGAGGGCGTGCAGGTCGTCCAGGATGGAGAGACGCTGTCGTTGGGAAAGCACACGCTCCACTTTGTCTACACGCCCTTCGTCCACTGGCCCGAGACGATGATGACTTATGAGACCAGCGAGCGTATCCTCTTTTCCTGCGACGCTTTTGGCAGCTACGGGGCCTTTCGCGGCGCCATCTTTGACGACGATTGCAGCAGCCAGGAGTTTTACACGCGGGAGGCCTTGCGCTACTATGTCAACATCGTGGCCGGGTTCAGCAGGCCGGTGCTGAAGGCGATCGCGAAACTGGCCGACGTGCCGGTTTCTATCATTGCTCCGTCTCACGGACTCGTCTGGCGGGAGAATCCCGGGCGCATCGTCGAGTTGTACACCCAGTGGGCCGAGTACGCCACCGGCCCCACAGAGGTCGGCGTCACGCTGCTATACGGCTCGATGTACGGCAACACCGAGGCGATGATGAACGCCGTGGCGCAGGGCATCTCCCGCGAGGACGTGCCGCTGAGCATCTTTGACGTCACGCACACCCACGTCAGCTACATCCTGCCTGCCCTCTGGACCCAGCGCGGGGTGATGGTGGGCGCTCCCACGTACGAAGGCTCTCTCTTCCCTCCGATGGCCCAGGTGCTGGATATGGCGAACACGAAGCGCATTCGCAACAAGCAGGTCGCCCGCTTTGGCAGCTATGGGTGGAGCGGGGGGGCGCAGCGTCACTTTGAGCGGATCATCGAGCCGCTCAAATGGGAACTGATGGACTCCTTCGAGTTCGTCGGCAGCCCGACGGACGAGGAGCTGAGGCGCGGCGAGGAGTTGGGGGCGGAGTTTGCTCGGCTCGTCAAGGGGGTTGATGCGTAGCAAAGACCGAAATGGGAGAAGAGATGTGGAAATGGCCACGTTGTCCATCGCAGAGGAGACAGTGACTGGCTTGTGGCAGGCTGCCGATAGCTTGGGGACTACTGTTGAGATACTGGCTGATAAGGCGATCCGCCGTTACTTGCGTCAAGAGGCCGAGAAAAAGATCCGTCGCGAGGAACGTCACTTTCGCGCCCAGCACGTCCAGTTGTTAGAGCAGTACGCTGAGCAATTCGTTGCTATGCACGAGGGGCAGGTGATTGACTCGGACAGCGATGAACTGGCGCTGTACCTGCGTGTCCGCGAGAGATTCCCTTTGGTTGGCGTTCTCATCAAGCGGGTCACTCCTGTGCTTGATGAGATTTGGGTCATGCGTTCGCCGCGTCTTGAGTATGACTGATGAAATTCGATACATATTCCTACAGCGAGAACTATGATCCTCCTATGCCGGTCGTTGGTGTCACGTTGGTGTCTCCCCACTCGGGCAAAGTGGTTGGTCCCGAGGTTGCTCTGGTTGATTCTGGGGCTGATGGTACATTGGTTCCGATTGATTTACTGGAGCAGATTGGCGCTATCAGCATTGCTGCTGCCAGGTTGCGTTGGTTGTGGGGGGAAAGCCAGCCGGTGAACATCTACATCGTGCAACTCCAGATCGGTTCTTATGTGCTTCCCAAGGCTCGGGTAGCTGGCGTGCCGTCCGATATAGACTTTATTCTAGGACGTGATGTGCTCAACCAGATGGTTCTCACATTCGACGGTCCTGCTAGAACGATAGAAATACTAGTGCAAAGGGGAGAGGATGTCTGACAGTTTGCAGGACCGAGTGGTTCTGATCGGTGGAGCGACCGGGGCGCTGGGTTCTGCCGTGACGCGCGAGTTCGCCCAGACGGAGGCTCGTCTCGCCTTGACCTGCCAGTCGGAGCAGGCGTTGGAACGGCTGGTTGATGAGATCGGTCTGCCCGCGGAGCGCGTCTTTGCCGCCACCGCCGATGTCACCCAACCCGATGAGGTCGAGAAGTTAGCGGCGGCCGTCATCGCGCGCTTTGGCCGCCTGGACGTGTTGCTGAACACCGTCGGCGGCTGGGCCGGCGGCAAGCCGGTGGAAAAGACCACCGTCGAGGAGTGGGAGCACATGTTGGCGCTCAACCTGCGCTCGGCGTTTCTCCTCTCGCGGGCCGTGTTGTCCCACATGCTCGAGTCCGGCTGGGGGCGCATCGTCCACGTCAGCTCCAAGACGGCGGTCGAGCCGCGCTCCAAGCAGGTCGGCTACGCCGTCTCCAAGATGGGGCTGATCGCCCTGGTCGAGGTCGTCGCCGCCGAGGTCAAGGGGAGCGGCGTCACCGCCAACGTGATCCTGCCCAGCATCATAGACACGCCGGCCAATCGCAAGATGATGTCCAAGGTCGATCCGAGCAAGTGGGTGGAGCCGGAACAGATCGGCGCGACGATGCGGTTCCTCTGCTCCGACGCCGCTGCTTCGATCAACGGCGCGCGCGTCCCCATCTACGGCGCAGTCTAGCCAGCAGTACGCAGACGTTCATGACTATTGACGAACGGGCATTGGCCCAACTGCCGCTCTTTGCCAGGCTCGGCGATGACGACCTGCGGGGGATCGCGCCGCGTGTTCGCGAGCGCGCCTTCTCGTCCGGCCAGACGATCGTGCTGGAAGGCGAGCCTTGTCGGGCTGTCTATTTTGTCGTCCGGGGCGTCGTGCGGAGCTACCGACTCTCTCGCGAGGGCCGCGAGCAGGTGTTGGCGTATCTCGGACCTGGCGGGCTATTCAATCTTGTCTCTGTGCTCGATGGCGAACCTGCCATGGTCAGTGTGGGGGGGGTGACGGAGGGCATGCTCTATGCTGTTCCCTGCGACCACTTTCGGTGGATCGTGCGCGAGTACCACGAGGCGGCGTTGGCCGTCACGGAGCGGTTGGCGTCTGATGTGCGGCAATTGAGCGACATGGTGGAGGACCTGGCGCTGCACACGGTGCGCGTTCGCCTGGCGCGTTTCTTGCTGACGCAGGCCGAGCATCCGCAGCCTCCATCCTTTCAGTGGACCCAGGCAGAGATCGCCGCGCACATCGGCACTGTGCGGGAGATGGTGGGGCGCACGCTGCGGACCTTTGCCGCCGACGGGTTGATTCGCCAGGAGCAGGGGCGGATCATTGTGAAGGATCGAGAGAGACTGGAGCGAGAAGCAGCAGGCGTGTAGCAGACTGAAAAGTCTGCCCTACAAATAAAAAGAGACTTTTGTCGCAGACAGGTGATCGCCTTGATGATATAATCGAGGCGATAGTGTTAGATAGGGAGATTGAATATGGCGCGGGCTGTACCTCAGGTGGACGAGAATCTTTGTACGTTGTGCGGGCTGTGTGTGGAGGCCTGTCCATGTCATGCCGTGAAATTGGAGGAGCAGGGGTTGGTCTTTAACTGCGAGGAAGCCCGCCGTCGCGCCCACGCGGACGAATGCAATTGTTGGTGTCTGTGTGAGGAGGTCTGTCCCACCGAGGCGCTCTCGTGTACTTTCGAGATCGTCGGTGTAGACACAACCTGATGGGAGGGGAGGCAGAATGGAGCGAAATCTGATCTATTTGGACAATGCGGCGGCCACTCGACTGGACGAGCGGGTACTGGAGGCGATGAAGCCGTATCTCTTTGACGTCTACGCCGTCGCCACGTCTCAGTTCGGCTACTCGCCGGGGATCGACGCCCGAGAGGCGCTGGACGATGCGCGGGCGCGGATCGCTGCCGTGTTGGGGGCAAGCGCCGAGGAGTTTATATTTACCTCCGGCGGCACCGAGTCGAGCAACCTGGCGCTCAAGGGCGTGGCGTTGGCGCTGGGGGAGAAAAAGGGTCGTCACATCGTCATCAACCCGCTCGAGGATTTCCCGGTGCTGCACAGCGCCCGCTCTCTGGGGCGACAGGGGTTCGAGGTGACTCACACGCGGGTGGACGAGAACGGGCGGGTGGATCTGGATCGCTTGCGCGAGTCGATCACACCGGAGACGATCCTGGTCTCCATCCAGGCGGCCAACCAGGAGATCGGCACGCTGCAAGATATCAAGGCCATCGGCGAGATCTGCCGCGAGAAAGAGACGCTCTTTCACACCGACGCCACTCACAGCTTTCTGCGCGTCCCGCTGGACGTGCGAGAGATTCCGGTGGATCTGGCGACGGTCGCCGGCCACACCATCCACGGGCCGAAAGGGATCGGCGGGTTGTACGTGCGCGAGGATACCCCCATCCGCAAGTGGATGGACGGTGGGTTCCAGGAGTTCGACCTGCGGCCCGGCCCCGAGAACATCCCTGGCGCGGTTGGTTTTGCCCGTGCGGTCGAGCTGGTCACGCCAGAGGAGACGGCCCGCTTGCAGGGGATGCGCGAGCGATTGACCGGGTTGCTGCTGGAGATTCCCAACACCCGCGTCAACGGTCACCCGGTCCATCGCCTGCCGCAGAACGCGAACATCTCTTTCCGCTTTGTAGAGGGAGAATCGCTGCTGTTGCACCTGGATATGCGCGGCTTTGCCGTCAGCACCGGCTCGGCCTGTTTCAGCCGCTCGCTGGAGGCGAGTCACGTCATCCTGGGGATCGGCGGCAACCACGAGCGCGCGCACGGTTCCGTCCGTTTCACCTTTGGTCGTTTTAACCAGGATAGCGACGTGGACGCGGTCGCCGAGGCGGTCGCCGAGGTAGTCACCAAACTGCGGCGGATCAGTCCGCTGGGTAAAAATTAACGAGAGAAGAAAAGGAGAAAAATCTCATGTTGAGTAAAACGATGCAGGATGCGATCAACGAGCAGATCAAGGACGAACTTTATTCCGCCTATTTGTATCTTTCGATGGCGGCCTACAGCGAGGACGCGAACCTGCCGGGCCTGGCCCATTGGATGCAGTTGCAGGCCCAGGAAGAGGTCATGCACGCGATAAAGTTTTTCAATTACGTCAACGAGCGCGGCGGGCGCGTGGTGCTGCACGCCATCGACCAGCCGCCGGTGGAATTCGAGTCGCCGCTCGACATCTTTGAAAAGACGCTCGAACACGAGCAGCACGTGACGGCGCTGATTCACAACCTCTATGGCCTGGCGGTCAAGGAGAACGATTATGCGAGCCAGATGATGCTGCACTGGTTCATCGAGGAACAGGTCGAGGAGGAGAGCACCGCCGGTCACATCCTGGAGACGCTGCGAATGATCGGAGACAACAGCAACGCGCTCCTGATGCTCGACCGAGAGCTGGGAGGGCGAGCGGCTGAGCAGCCGGCTGAGGCCGAGTAGCGAGAAGGAGTAGAGCGATGACGTCATTACCGTACAGTGAGATCGTGATGGAGCACTTTCGCAACCCGCGAAACGTGGGGGAGATCGAGGACGCCGACGCCAAGTCGGTCGAGGGCAGCCCTGCCTGCGGAGACATGGTGGCCGTCTATCTCAAGGTAGACGAAGAGGAGAAACGCATCACCGACATCAAGTTCGAGTCCTACGGTTGCGCCTCCAACATCGCCACCGGCTCGATCATCACCGAGTTGGCCAAGGGCAAGACGCTGGAGGAAGCCAAGGCGATATCGTGGAAGCAGGCGTCAGAGGCGTTGGGCGGCCTGCCGCCGGTCAAGACCCATTGCTCGGTGTTGGCGGTGGACGGGTTGCGGGCGGCCATCGAGAATTACGAGGAACGTCACGGCCTGATCAAGGAGCGTGAACCGACGACGGTCGAGGTGGTGCGCAAGCGGCTGAAGCGCGTGATGAACCCGGTGGTGGGGCTTGACCTGGTGCGGACCAAGTTGGTCGAAGAGATCGAGGTCACCGATGGAAAGGTGCGGGTGGAGGTCAAACTGCCGGAGGATCATCAATTCGCCGCCAACATCCGCGACGAGATCCTGGAAAAAACTGAGCATCTTTGGGATGTGGAACAGGTGGTTGTAGAATTTGTGGAATGAGGAGGAACGATGCCCGAAATCAAGGTAGATACAAGAGAGGCGACCTGCCCCGTGCCGGCCGAGATCAGGGTGGACTGCCGGGGAGAGACATGCCCTGTGCCGTTGGTAGAGACGCGCAAGGCGCTGCGCAAGGCCGCGCCGGGCGACGTGATCGAAGTGACCGGCACACACCCGGCCTCGATGAAAGAGATACCGATGGCAGTCAAGGCATTGGGGCTGGAACTGCTGAGCGTCGAGGGAACGGATACCGACTGGGCGATCTGCATCCGGCGCTAGGGATGGAGGGTACGATGGCGCAACAAAACGCCAAAACTGAGAAAACGACGATCGTCCTGCACAGCGGCGATATGGACAAGGTGTACAGCGCGCTGATCATCGGCAACGGCGCGTTGGCGATGGGGATGGAGGCTTCTATCTACTTTACTTTCTGGGGATTACAGCGGTTGCAAAAAGGTGCATTGGAGAAAGGGCCGCTCTCCAAGATGCACCTGCTAGGCCTGGGGAAGTGGATGATCAAGCGGCGGATGAAGCAGGCGAACGTCGCCTCGCTGGAGACGTTGTTCCAGGATTTCAAAGAGCTGGGGGGCAAGGTCATCGCCTGCGAGATGACCATGGAGATCATGGGCATCAGTCGCGAGGGGCTGCGCGAGGACCTGATAGACGAGTATGGCGCTGTGGGCGCCTACATCCAGGAAGCGCGAGATTCGGAAGTCACGCTCTTTATCTGAGGCGGCTCTTTTAACTGAGGGGGGAGAGAATGCAAAAAAATAGCGTCGTCAGGGGATGGATGGTTGTGCTGGTTGCGGTAGTCGGATTGGCGGCTTGCAGCGGAGGCGGTTCTTCACAGGAGCAACTCCTACAGGATCGCTGCACGTCTTGTCACAGCTTGGCCCAGGTGGAGGGGGCACAAAAGACGCGCGAGGAATGGGATACGACTGTCTCCCGGATGGTCGGCAAGGGAGCGCAGTTGAGCGAGGACGAGCAGGCTGCCTTAGTCGAGTACTTGGCAGAAACCTACGGGCCGTGACCGACGCGAGGACGGTCTGCGAGATAAATCACTAGAAATAGGAGTGACCGATGGAAGAGATCAAGAATTGGTGGAAATGTTCGAACTGTGGCTATACGTTTCAGGTTCCTGCTCCGCCAGAGACCTGCCCTAGTTGTAAGGAAAAGTGTGCCTTTATGGATGCCACTTGCTACACCCCCGAGTGCGGCGGGCCTGACAACATCGATCCGCAGATCGGGCAGAAGCGGTAGCCATTTGAAAGTCTGCTGACAATAAGAACTTGTCCCCGTGTTTAGTCTCTGTACTTTTGTAGATCGGTTTCCGATTTGACAACTAGGCCAGGGGAATGTATGATAGCCCGTAGGCGGCATCTTGGATGGGCTGAGGGTGGGGCGGTGCAATATCCCTGTTGTATTAAGGAGGCCGATATGGAGAACACGGGCAAGACAACGTTCACAGGGTCAAACGCTTCGAACCAGTCGGACATCCCAGAGGATAGGTTGGCCGAATGGCAGAAAATCGTTGACCTGGCAGCAGAGATCATTCGAGTTCCGGCTGGCCTGGTGATGAAAGCTCATCCATCCGAGATCGAGGTGTTCGTCGCCAGCAGTACGGAGGGGAATCCGTATAAAAAGGGAGATAGAATCGCTTTGAGCGCCGGTTCGTATGGCGAGGCGATCGTGACGGAACAGGCTCCCCTTTTGATTCCAGACGCTCGCCAAGACCCCCGGTGGGAACAAAGCCCTGATCTCGATTGGGGAATCGTTTCGTACCTGGGGTTTCCTCTGTTGTGGCCCGATGGGACGGTTTTTGGAGTCCTTTGTGTTTTGGATACCCAGGAGCATGCTTATTCCAGTACATTTCAAAAGCTGATGCGGCGGTTCCGCGCCACGATAGAGACGGACCTGGGATTGCTCTGGGAGATCGCTGAACACAAGCGAGCGGAGGAGGTGCTGGAACGACGTAACCGCGAGCTGGCTCTACTCAGCCGGGTGGGACAGGAATTCACCGCCGAGCTGAATATGCAGCAGGTCGCTGAGCGATTGTTACAGGCGGCGACGGAGGTTGTCGGTGCAGAGGGCGCTTCTGTCTGGTTGTGGGATGAGGGACAAGAAGGTTGGCTGGTCTGCCGGGCCATTGCCGGGGGTCAGAGTGAATCCGAGTTGATCAACATGCGCGTGCGTCCAGGGCAGGGCGTCGTCGGCTGGGTGGCACAAAAGGGAAGGAGCGCCGTCGTGGCGAATGTGCCGGATGATCCTCGCTTTTACCCCGGCGTCGACAAGCAGACCGGCTTCCGCACGGTCTCACTGCTGGCGGCGCCGTTGCAGGTTCGCGGTGCCGTTGTGGGCGCGCTGGAGATGGTGAACAAGCTGCACGGCGAGTTTGACGCCAATGACCTGCTCTTGGTCGAGGCGCTGGCCGCCTCGGCGGCGATTGTCATTGACAATGCCCGGCTGATCGAGACGTTGCAGGAACGGGACGCCAAACTGCGAGCGCGCGACAAAGAGCTGGATGTCTGAGCCAGCGCTTTGCTCGGAGGTGGTCGCGGTTCCAACTGCGCTGAGTTAATAGACTGTACGAGGAGATATTTTATGCTCGAGTCACGGGGAAGTGTTCCAGGAGCTCATGATGAGTATCGCACGGTTTTCTATGGTCTGTCTACCTGCGTGTGGTGTAAGCGGACCCGAAATTTTTTGGAGCAAGAGGGCGTAGCCTTCGACTTTGTATACGTGGACTTGCTCAAGGGGCAGGAGCGAGCAGAAGTGGTGGAAGAGGTCCGCCGTTGGAACCCTTCTGTCTCATTCCCTACCATCGTCGTCGACGATGCCAAGTGCGTGGTAGGATACAAGCAGGATCAGCTTAAGGAGGTGCTGGGGCTATGAGCGAGGAAGATGTCGTTTCATCTGAGAAAGTCGACACGCTTTACGAGCGGCTCGATCGGGAGGCAGAGGCGTCCGGCTATCATCTCAACCCCGACCGGGAATTCACCCGGAACCTGGTGGAAGGGCTGCTGGTCAATGAGGCCCGGTATGGTTACCGGGCCTGTCCCTGCCGGCTGGCGGCCGGGGAGAAGCAGAAGGACCTGGACATTATCTGCCCCTGCGACTATCGGGATCCTGACCTGATCGATTGGGGGGCCTGTTACTGTGCCCTCTACGTCTCCGAAAAGGTGCTGCGAGGCGAGCAAGAGGTCCATTCGATCCCGGAGCGTCGTCCGCCGGAGGGCGAGCGTCCCCAGGATCAGCCCGCCCCCGCGCCAGAAAAACCCAGAGCGCCCGGCGAGAGTACGCACCCTGTCTGGCGCTGTCGGGTCTGTGGTTATCTCTGTGCCCGCGAGCATCCCCCGGGCGTCTGTCCCATCTGCAAGGCGAAGCAGGATCGCTTTGAGCGTTTCTGGTAGTTGTTTCGTCAGAGGAGTCACCATGAACTCCGTTTACCCAGAAGGACGAAAATTTAGGGCGATTTTGCTAATCGCCAGGGTCGGATAACAAATCCGACCTACAGAGTTATTTTCAGGGGAGGGGACAAATGAACTGGCGCTTTCCCCCAGGCGTTCTGCGGCGTGGCATGTGCCCGGAACAGGATGGCTACTGGCCCTACGTGCAGGCCGATGAGTAAGCCCCTGATGAGCGCGTTGAGCGCGCGTTCCTCGACTCGACTAACCCGGAGGAAGAACGTGGTGGCGAAGACGAACGTTGGAGACGCTTTCCAGCAAGAGACGAAATATCACCGTGACCGCCTGCCGGGCGGCAGGCTCGATTGGGCCAACAAGCCTGCTACCTACAAACAGTATCCTGCGGCGCCCAAGATTTCGCTCTGCGATCCGCTGACCGAGGGCGGCGCGTCCTTGTGGGATCTGCTCAGGGAGCGGCGCAGTGTGCGTCAGTTCCAGGATGGTCCGCTGCAAGAAGGGGATCTGTCGCAGTTGCTCTGGGCGGCGCAGGGGATAACGCGATTCGGTCGAGGCGTTGGCTTTCGGACGGCCCCTTCTGCCGGGGCGCTTTACCCGGTGGAAACGTACCTGGTGATCCACGCCGTGGAAGGGATTGGGCCAGGCGTCTACCACTATGCCGTCGAAAGACACGAACTCGATCAACTGTGGACGGGCGATTTCCGCGTCGAGATCGCCCGGGCGGCGCTCGATCAACATATCGCTGCCTGGGCGAACGTGGTCTTTGTCTGGACGGCGGTTCTGGCGCGCTCCAAGTGGAAGTACAAACAGCGAGCCTACCGCTATATCTACCTGGACGTCGGTCATATCGCCCAGAACGTGGCGCTGGCGGCGGTGGCCCTGGGTCTGGGCAGTTGCCAGATCGCCGCGCTGTACGATGACGAGGCGAATGAGCTCCTGGGCGTGGACGGCGTCGAGGAGAGTGCGATCTATATGACCGTCATTGGGAGACCGAGATAACTATATATGGGAGAGAAAATCATTGTCCGGCAGAACAGCCGGTTTGAGATCGAAATTCTGGCGTTGGATCCCCACGATGCCGACGCCCACGAGTTCAAGGTTGTTGACGATGTCCGCCAACTGACGCCTTATGGCATGCTGTTGGCGGGACTCGGTTCCTGCACCGCCGTCGTCCTGCATACCTACGCCCAGCACCACGCCGTCGCCCTCGACGAGGTGGAACTGCGCCTGGAGTACGACCGCGTGTTTGAGGAGGATTGCGAGCACTGCGAGGCTATCCAGGAATACCAGGAACGGATCGAGGAAGAGATCGCGTTGACGGGTAAACTGACGCCAGGAGAGCAGAATCGGCTGTACATGGTCTCCCGGCATTGCCCGATCCACAAGATGCTCACGGGTGGGATCGAGGTGCGTTCCGCCCTGGCACAAGACGGATAGGGGGTTCGTATGACCGACCAGATCGCCGTGGGGCAGGAGGCACCGGATTTTGAACTGACCGACGTTCAGGGGCGCACGGTTCGCCTGTCGGACTATCGAGGCGAGAAGCACGTGATCCTGAACTTTACGCGCGGTTTCATGTGACCCTATTGCCGCGCTCATCTCGCGCAGTTGCGCGAGGAGTATGCCAAGTTCGTCGAGCGAGATGCCGAGATCCTCGTCATTGGCCCCGAAGGTCCGCGCCGGTTCAAGCAAGTGTGGGAAAAGGAACAGTTTCCCTTTGTGGGCTTTTCGGATTACAAGCACTCGGTCGCAGATCTTTACGGCCAGGAGGTCAAGCTGCTGAAGTTGGGGCGGATGCCGGCGATGTTGATCGTGGACAAGGAAGGCGTGATTCAGTTCGTCCACTTTGGCGACGAGATGTCGGACATTCCCAGAAACGAGGATGTGCTGGCTTTGTTGGATCGGTTAAAATGAGCGATAGGTGCAACGCACTTCCCAAGTGCGTTGCACCTGAGAGACTTTTGTCGCAGACAGACGGTCGCCATAATGGTATAGTTATGGCGACCGTTTTTGATGTAGGGTGTTCAAGGATCTGGATATGAGCAGATTGAGAGAATTGGAAACGCCCATCTTTTGGGCCGAGAGACACCCCGGTCCTCTGCGGGCGGAGGGTTGGCAGGTTGAGCTGGGCGGATTAGTCGAAAAGCCGATCACGCTGACCTACGACGAGATCCTCGCGCTGCCCAAATCGGTCGCCGATGCCCGGTTGACCTCGGTGTCGAGCTGGAGCGTGAAAGGCGAGTGGGGCAGCGTGCGCCTCAGCGATCTGCTGGCTCTCGCCGGGCCGATGCCCGAGGCTTCGCACGTTCGTTTCGTCTCGCACGGGGAAAAGTATACCACGTCCATTCCGTTGGACGTGGCACTGAAAGAGCGCACCTTGCTGGCCTACGAGTTTGACGGCGAGCCATTGGACGCCGACTATGGCGGTCCCGTGCGCATCTTTTGCCCGTACCTGTGGGGTTACAAGTCGGCCAAAAGCGTGGTCGCCATCACGCTGGAGGAACGTGCGATCCCCGGTTATTGGGAAACGCGCGGCTATCCCAACGACGCGCAGATCAAACCTCGGCGAGTTTTTGACGTCAACAGCAAGCAATGGCGGCGCATTCCCGGCGGCGAGGTCACTGAATTTCTGGATGAAGAATCTTGAGGAGGAAGACATGTTAGAGACAGGCGAAAAGGCTCCCGATTTCACACTGACGGCAGACGACGGCAGCGAGGTGAGTCTATCGGATTTCCGGGGCAAGAAAGTGGCGCTCTATTTCTATCCAAAGGCGGATACGCCCGGCTGCACCCGGCAAGCGTGCGCGATCCGTGACGTCTATCCCGACATTGAGGGAGAAAACGTCGTGGCGATAGGCGTCAGCCCGGACTTGCCCGACAAGCTAGTCAAGTTCCGCGAAAAGCATAACCTGCCGTTCATTCTGCTCTCGGATCCGGATCACAAAGTGGCCGAGGCATATGGGGCCTGGGGCGAGAAAAAGATGTACGGCAAGACCTACGAGGGCGTCATCCGCAGCCACTTTGCGATTGACGAGGAAGGCCGATTGGCCGAGTTCAAGCTCAAGGTCAAGCCGGAAAAGACGGCGGATCTGGCGCTGCGGTTGATCCAGTTGTGATGGAGTTGATAGACACAACGGCGCCGATAAAGGTGCTGGGCATCGCCGGCAGTCCCCGGCGCAGAGGGAATACCGAGACCCTGCTGGATCGTTTCCTGGCCGGGGCGGAGGCTGCCGGTGCAGAGGTGGAGAAAATCGTCGTCCCGCAGCTCGACATCGCTGGTTGCATCGCCTGCAACGGCTGCTGGGACGATGGCCTCTGCATCGTCCAGGATGATTTTCAGGACGTGTACGAAAAACTCGTCGCCGCCGACGTGATCGCCTTGGCCTCGCCGTTGTTTTTCTGGAACGTGACCGCGCAGGCCAAGGCGCTGATCGACCGCAGCCAGTGTCAATGGGCGCGCAAGTTTGTGGTCAAGAAACCGCTGGCGCCTACCCCGGCCGGTCACGCCAGGCGGCGCGGGGTGTTCATCTCCGTGGGCGGCGATGTCGAGCCGGATTTCGGTGGGGCAGCCAGGACGGTCAAGGATTTCTTTAGCGTGCACGAGGCGGATTACTGGGAGGAACTCTTTTGCATCCACGTGGATGCAAAAGGAGAGATTCAGGGACATCCCACGGCGCTGCAAGATGCTTTTGAGCTGGGTCGTCGCGCTGTGGAGGAAGCCTGGGAGAGAGAAAAATAAATGACAAACCGATTAGCGAACGAGACGAGTCCTTATCTGTTGCAACACGCCGATAACCCGGTGGATTGGTATCCCTGGGGCGAGGAGGCGTTGCAAAAAGCCCAGGCCGAGGAGAAGCCGATTTTCCTCAGCATCGGCTATTCCGCCTGTCACTGGTGCCACGTGATGGCCCACGAATCGTTCGAGGACGAGCGCACGGCGGCGATCCTGAACGAGCATTTCGTCAACGTCAAAGTGGACCGGGAGGAGCGGCCCGACCTGGACCGCATCTATATGAGCGCGGTGCAGGCGCTCACCGGTCGCGGCGGCTGGCCGATGTCCGTGTTCCTCACCCCCGACGGGCAGCCCTTTTTTGGCGGCACCTACTTTCCGCCGACGCCTCGCTATGGGATGCCTTCGTTTGCCCAGGTCTTGTCGAGCATCGTCGACGCCTGGCAGAACCGGCGGGGAGAACTCGTCGAGGGCGGCGAGAAGTTGGTGACGGCGATTGAGCAGCAGATGGCGCCGTCTGCGGGCGTGAAAGGCAAAGGTGTGCCGCGCGAGACGGTCGAGTCTGCTTTTCAAAGCATTCGTCAGGGTTTTGATCGCGTCCACGGCGGGTGGGGTGGGGCGCCGAAATTTCCCCAACCGATGACGCTCGAATTCCTGCTGCGCTATCATCATACCACAGAGGACCCGCAGGCGTTGGAGATGGTCACCCAGACGCTGGAGGCGATGGCTCGTGGGGGGATGTACGATCAGATCGGTGGTGGGTTTCACCGCTACTCTGTGGACGACCACTGGCTGGTTCCTCACTTTGAAAAGATGCTCTACGACAACGCGCAGTTGGCACGCGTCTATCTGCACGCCTGGCGGGTGACTGATGAGTCGTTTTTCCGCACCATCACGGAAGAAATCCTCGACTATGTTGTCAGAGAGATGACTGACCCCGCAGGTGGGTTTTACTCTACCCAAGATGCCGACAGCGAGGGCGAGGAAGGCAAGTTCTTTGTCTGGACGCCCAGCGAAATTCGAGATGTGCTGGGCGATGAGGCAGACCGTTTCATCGAAGCCTACGGAGTGACAGAGCGGGGGAACTTTGAGGGCAAGAATATCCTGGAATTGAAGGGCAGCCTGGAGGAGCGCGAGACGCTGGCCGAGGCTCGTCGCAAGTTGTTTGAGGTACGGGAACGGCGTGTACATCCTGGGCTCGATGACAAGGTACTGACCTCGTGGAACGGA
The DNA here is from genome assembly GCA_034437455.1 of Anaerolineae bacterium. Taxonomy (GTDB): domain Bacteria; phylum Chloroflexota; class Anaerolineae; order B4-G1; family B4-G1; genus DAOTUB01. The sequence goes on from DAOTUB010000029.1 coordinate 29,054, forward strand.
TTGATGCTGGCTGCCTTTGCCGAAGCCGCGCGAGCGCTGAGGCGCGATGATTATCGAGAGATTGCCGAGCGAAATGCCGAGTTTCTGTTGAACGAACTCATGACTGCTGATGGTCGACTGTATCACACGTGGAAGGCGGGCGAGGCCAGGATCAATGGCTACCTGGAGGACTATGCCTACCTGATTGACGGATGGCTGGAGTTGTACCAGTCTACTTTCGATCCTGGCTGCTACGTCGCGGCGCGTGAGTTGGCCGACGTGATGATCGAGCACTTTCAGGCCCCCGTCGGCTTTTACGATACCAGCGACGACCACGAGGAACTGATCGTCCGGCCTAGAGAATTGCAGGACAATGCCGTGCCTTCGGGGAACGGGATGGCCGCGCTGGCGCTCCAACGGCTGGCGGGGCTGGCGGTCGAGCCGCGCTATCTCGAGTTGGCGCGGGCGATGCTGAAACCGATGCAGGAGATGTTGGCGCGGTATCCGCTGGGATTTGCCCAATGGCTGAGCGCGCTCGACTATATGCTTTCACACCCGCGCGAGATTGCCATTGTGGGCGACCCTGGTGCAGCCGATACCCAGGCGCTGCTCGACGTTTGTTTCGAGGGGGGGTATCGTCCTCACCAGATCCTCGCGCTGGGAGGATCTGAGACGGAGCCGGCCGTCGTCCCGCTCTTGCAGGGCCGGAATCAGATCGATGGGCAGGCTACCGCTTACGTCTGTGTAGACTTTACCTGTCGTGCTCCGTTGACTGAGCCAGAGGCGCTTTGCAAGAATTTACATACACCCGTACATCGGCCAACATAATCTCTCGTCTGACAGGCGTGGGTCATGCGTAGAATGTGCTGTCACCCGCCGAGCACGGCGCGGTCGTAAGGGCACACGAGGGCGGTCAGTGACCGGAAAAAATCCTCGACGGTGTGGCCCTCGAAGCGCGTATAAGCGGAGCCGATGAGCGACAGGGAGTGCGCGTCGCTGCCGCCAGTCTCTGGCAGGTGGTAGCGTTCCCGATTCAGTTGGCACACGTGGTTATAGACCACGCGCCCGGCCAGGCTGGGGTTCAACGTCTCCAATCCTTCGATGCAGATCTCTGGTCGGGCGTCTTGCAGGATGCGCTCCAATGCCCGACGGTCCACGCTGGAAGTCAGCCAGCTCATAGGATGCGGGACCACGACGAAACCGCCCTGTTCGTGGACGGCGGCGATGGTCTCCTCCAGTGATTGCAGCGTCCGAACGGGGCGCGTGACGCCCAGGGCCAGGATGTGTCCGCTGCGGGTGGATATCTCGATGCCCGGCAAAACTCGCACGCGATAGTTTCTCCGGGCCGCCAGTTCCACCGCTTCCAGCCCGCCGTCGATGGTATCGTGATCGGTGATGGCGATGAGGTCCAGGTTGGTGTGGTATTCTGCGTACTCGACGATCTCGGCCGGCGTGGACAGTCCGTCTTCGGCGGTGCTGTGGATGTGAATATCGGCCTTGCCGTACCGTTTTTTGGTAGACATCGTTGGTCACTCCTCGGCTGGTGTTGGGCCAGTTTCATCCCAAATAGGTTGAAGGGTCAGCCATTGGTCAAGGGCAGCTTTTCGACACAAATTTGGAGAGATAGTGTGACTTGTGCACGGCAAACGGGCGCTCTGGCGCGCAGCGCCAGAGTCGCTTCTACTCTTGTTGAAATTGACGATCAAGCTTTTCTACTTCGAGTCCAGGATTTGCCTGGCCCAATCCGCGGCTCGTTCGAGCTCCCCTTCTTTCAGTGGGCCTTCTGTGTCCTTGACAAAGAATCCTTCCGGGGGCGCGATCAGTTCCCCTCCGCTTTTCTTGAGCCGGTTTGCGATGCGTTTGGCGGCATAGCCTCCGAGCCGGATCAAGAGACGTAGCGCAAACGATTCTACGTCGTCCTCCGAAAACCTGGTGTCAAATGCAGCCACCTTGATGCCATTGATAGAGGTGTTTTTGAGGAAATTTGTAATCGCCTCTGTCGGTCTGAACCCCCGGGTGGGGGAACCGACGACCAAAAGCTCCAATCCCGCTAGGTGTTCTGGCTTCACGCTGCTTACCTGGACGGTAGCGACGTCTGCCTGGGAGCCAAAGGCGTTGCCAATCGCCTGGGCGATCTGCTCCGTGTTGCCAAAAACCGAATCGTACACGACCAGTGCTTTCATCGAGCGATACCCTCCAATCTAATGTGTGCTTTCTTCCGAAACGTTCTGTCCTTTTCTCACGCTCGCCCATCGACCTACGCCAACGACCACGCCGATGAGCAGCAGCACGAAACTGCCGTTCACAAAAATCCACTTGGCCATCGTAAAAACCGCCGCCAGCACATCCACCACAGGAGTTTCGCCGGGATACCTCGTCATCACCAGCGAGGTCGACACGTTCTCCAAATAGTCAAACAACGCTCCCAATATCGGCGCCAGATTCGCGCGCTGCCATAGACTGGACGGTTCGAAGGCTCTGCGATTCACCCAACTGATCCCGGTGCAAAGGAACGCAGTGTACACGAGTGGCCAGATCAGGTCAAACGTGAACCGCGCCTCGACGTAAGCCCTTCGTCCTTCCTCGCCATAAGCCTCGGCCATTTGGTAGAGATCATCCGCCGTGTAGTAGAACGACGTGTCCGGCGAGCCGGCGTTCCCGGTATTCGTTTCCGCCTTCGAAGCCTGGCCGGGCAACACCAGGGCTGTGAACAGCAGAAAGATGACCAGGGTAGAAAGCGCTACCCAGCCGTCCGAGACAGCGTGTATCCAATCAGAGAGTTTTCCCCACATGCTCATTCCTCTCAGTTTATCGGTATCCTCCAGGCTGTTTTCAATCACCCAGGGGCTGGATGTACGAGAGGATGACGTCGACGATGCACAGAACGGCGTAAAGGTGTTTCGGTCTCATCGTTCGCAAACTCCTGTAGATTCTGTCAGGGGGTGACGTTCACAGGCTCCGATTCCAGCGGGCGGTGTGGCTGCACGTTGAATATCTTGAAGCCCCATTGCACCGCCGGACCGATCAGAATTGCAAAAATGATCGTGCCAATCCCTGCCGGGCCGCCCAGCAGCCAGCCGAGCAACACCACGACTACCTCGATACTACCACGCGCCCAGCGCAGACTCCACCCGCTCTTTCTCTTTACAGCCAGCATCAAGGTGTCACGTGGGCCCGCCCCCGCGTCCACCCCGATGTAGATGGCAGAGGCCAACCCCATGAGTAGGGCCGACGCCGGCAGCATCGCGAGCTGTAGCATCAGGTTGCCCGTCACCGGCGGGATGATGGCCAGCGCCAGGTCGAGCCAGGGGCCGATGAACAGGATGTTGCCCATCGTGCCCCAACCGATGCGCTCCCGCAGGATCAGCGCCCCCGTCAGCACGAGGAAACCGACGATGATGTTCATCGTTCCCGGCGTCAGCCCAGAGATTTGTGAGAGCGCCACGGTCAACATCACCCACGGGCCGGTCCCCAGGTTGGCGCGGATCAAGATCGCAATCGAGAGCCCAAACAGGGCAAAACCCGCCTGGATGACGATAAAATCGCGAAAGAACGTCTCCCGGCGTATCGGTTTGAATAGGCGCATTGTCAACCTGTGTTGGGAACCATGCAACTGGCCGCCATGTGTTGATCGGCATACTTTACATCATTGTCTCTGGTTCGTCAAGTGGCTGCGGATCGTCGCCTGAGAATTACGCTCACTACCAGCATCACCACCACCGCGCCCGTCATCGCCCAGGCCGCCGTCGCAACCAGCGGCGTGGCGGCGTGTTTGACGGCGATGCCCACAAACGCCCACACGATCACCAGCATGTAGGCTCCGTCGCCCCGGGTGAGGCCCACCGCCGAAGCGATAACCGCTCCCGCCACGAGCATAATCACCGCCCACACCTCCGGGCGGATGCCCCAGCCGCTCCAGCCCGCGTAATCGAGGAACGACGTCACGTTGGCGATAGTCGCTACCGTGATCCAGCCCAGGTAGATGCGGAACGGGACGCGAACCAGCCACTCCTCGGCGGCGGGGACCGGAGCGCGCCCGATCTCGAGGCGCAGATAGATGGCGATCAGCGTCAGCAAGAGCACCACCATCGCGACGACGGTGAGCGCGAACAGTTCATAGTGCCACAAAAAGATCCATGCGATGTTCGCCAGGCAACTGAGGGCGAACAGGTAGCCGATCCGTCGCAGGCGCGGATTCTCTTGTTGCGCGCGTAGCGCGGTCAGCAGTTGATAGACCGCAAACGCGCCCAGGCCCAGATAGATCAACCCCCAGATCGAAAAGACGTACCCGGCCGGCACAAAATAGACCTGGAACCGGTCCGAGATCTCGCCCGTCGTCTGCCCGTTGAGCGGCAGCGCGTTCGCCAGCCCGTTGGCGACGACCGTCGCGCCGAACGCCAGCAGATTGACCCATTGTCGAATTGTATCTTTTCTCATCACTCGCCTCCTATTGGTTAATGTCAATTCGCCTGGACAGCCAGTTGATGATGGGCGCTCCGCGCTCGTCCAGGCGCGTCTTGGCCGCCTGATGATAGGCGTTCAGGTAACTCTCCACGATCTCGGTGGACACGTGGCCGTTCCTGCTCATTCCCGCTATCCAATCAATGCTATCGTCTACAAAGTGAATGTCCCCCAGCGTCAGGGCGGCAGCGATGTTGCGGGCCAGCTCTCGATTGGCGATGAAAGGCCAGGTTTGTGGGGAGTCAGGTTGCCGCTCGATCAGATCCGCCTTGATGAGCCACTGGCGCTCCCGATAATGGGCCAGCGCCTGTTGGTACGTCTCTGGGACAGGCTCGACGGTCGGGGTGGGGTGGGGCGCGGTCGCCAACGCTTCGACTGCCTGGGCGGCCGACTCCAGGCTTGGGTCGAGGAAGTGGCCGGGGATGCGAGCGCGCAGCGGCGGCAGGCGGTTGAACATTCTCCCTCCAAAGGCGAGGGGGACGTTCTCTCTCCGCAGAAACGAGGCCATCTCCAAAAGGGTGGCCGCCGTGGGCAACTGGAGCGCCGTCGAAACCGCCAGCGACGGCCTGGCTGTGCTCACCACCTCTTCTAGCTGTTCGATGGGCACGTTCGCCCCCAGATAGAGCACCTCCCATCCCCGTCGCCGCAGCAGATATGTGAGCAGGAGCAGCCCGAAAGCGTGCTCCTCCTCCGGCGGACACGCGATCAGTATCCGGCCTGGGCGCGTGGGCGGGGGCGCGGCCCAGAGCAACGCCTCGATCCGGCGCACGGCCAGCGCCGAGGCAAAGTGCTCCTGCTGCACGGCAATGTCGCCCGCGTACCACCCCTGGCCGATCTGTGCGATGCCCGCTCGGAGCAGATCCAGGCAGACGACTTCTGGCGGGTAGAGGGCGAACGCTTGGTTGAGGATCTGTTCGGCCTCCCTTTCGTCGAAAGCCAAGCAGGCGGATACCCAGCCCTGGCATAGATCTGCAATGGTCTGTTCCGCTGTCTCCGGCGCGGAGTATGCTGCTCTCGTGGTCTGAGGTTGGAGCGGTTCCTGGCCGTCCGACTCCAGGCTGCGCCATAGATCGACCGCGCTCTTGATCCTCAGGCCCTCTTGCTGGCGGGCGAGCAGCCACTTGATGATGTCAATGTCCCGTCGCGAGAAGCGGCGATGCCCGCCCTGGGTGCGCGCCGGTTGCGGCAACCCGTAGCGCCGTTCCCACGCGCGCAGGGTGTCTGGCTTGACGCCGGTCTCTTGCACGACCGATTTCAGGTTGTAGATCGGTTCACGGTGGGTATCATGCATAAAAGCTTCTGTTCCCAGTGGACAACTCATCCCCTGGAGCAACAATAGTCGGCGGGCGTACCCCACTGCTCTGCCCGGTTGTATTGAGATTGGGCGGCATGAAAGTGGACCAGGATGGGCGCGTGATCGAGCGTGGGATACGCTTCAAAGAGCTCCCGGTCGCCGAAGCGAAAGACCTCCAGCACCAATGGAAGCTCCCGCCGAAAGATCGCATCCCGCCAACCAGTCAACCCGAAGGTCAATCCGCCGCTCACGTGACAGTGGACGTGGAGGGCGGGACGCTCTTCCTCTTTCTCTCTCACCCACTCGGCCAGTACCTCGTCCCTCATCAAGCGCGTTTGCCATCCGGCGATCTGTTTGCGATCATAGTCCGCTCCAATGGTCAGGAATAGGTCTCCAGTCGCATCGGAATGGGTCATCGTGTAACGGCGCGGCACGACCGGTCCATCCGATCTTGCGCCGGGGGCAAACCGTGTGTGCAGTTTCTCAGGTCTCAAACGACTCATTGCCAATCCTCCGAGTCAGGTGTTGTCAATGGCAGGCTCCTGGTAGCCCAATACGTCTGGCGTTATCATGCGGCACTCGGCTGGATCGGCCAGGCAGGCCATGTCTTCCTGGGGGCCGACGATCCGCTCCACGCGGCCATCCAGCATCTGGATCACCCGGTCAGCGAATTCCACCATGCGCAGATCGTGGGTCACCATGATGCCCGCGCTGCCCTGCTCGTGCACCAGGTTGGCCAGCGTCTCGACCACTTGGTAGGCGCGCTCGGTGTCGAGACTGGCCGTTGGCTCGTCGGCCAACACCACGGCGGGCTGGTTGATCAGAGAGCGGGCGATGGCGACGCGCTGTTGCTGCCCGCCAGAAAGCTGTCTCGGCAAACTGTTCAGCCGTTCCTCCAACCCCAGCAGTGCGAGGAGTTCCCTGGCGCGTTTCCGGTGGGCCGCGTCGAACTCGTTGTTCAGCCGCAGCATCAATTCGACGTTCTCCAGGGCCGTCAGGTAGGGCACCAGGTTGTTCGCTTGAAAGGTGAACCCGATCCTGCGGCGGCGAAAGCGCGCCCGTTCCCTTTCTTTCATTGTGGATAATTCCTGTCCGTCAATCGCAATAGACCCCGATGTGGGCCGCAGCAGGCCGGCCAATATGGCCAGCATCGTCGTCTTGCCTGATCCGCTCGGTCCCACCAGGGCGACGAACTCGCCCGGTTGCAGGTTGAGAGAAACGTCATCCACGGCGTTCACCATGCCGCCGCCGCCGGTCTGATATTGTTTGACGACAGATGTTGCTTCAAGAGCTGCCATTGTAATCTCTCCTCGTGTCCTATCCCAAACCCAGGGCGATCAACGGTTCCACGCGCAGCGAGTAGCGGATAGAGACCAGTCCGCCGATGAGGCTCATGAGAATGATCGAAACCAACGCCATCGCTCCCGAACTCGGCTCGAATATGATAGGGATGTTGGGCGGAAAGACGAACGTGATCCCAAAGGTCGCCAGGCTGCCCATCGCGACGCCCGACAGGGTGACGACCAGAATCTGGACCATCACGGCCAGGGCGATGGTTCCGTTGGACGTGCCGATCGCTTTGAGCATCCCGATCTGGGGCACTTTTTGCAGCGTCTGGATCTGGAAAAAACCGCCGATCACCAGTACGCCGATCAACAGGGCGAATCCGTTCTGGGCGTTGAGCGTGCTCTGTTGTTCGGTGTATCCGGGGGTGTTCTCGTAGGCGGTCTGGCGATCCGCCGCCTCGACTCGATCCACCTCCGTCTCCAACCGCTGGCGCATCGTCTCGATCTGCGTTGGGTCCTCCAATTGCACGGCCACGACGTTGCAGTCTGGAGTATCCGAGCCGCCGCCGATCACGGCTTGTGGCCTGAGCTGGTCCCAGGTCAGGATGGGCGTGAAAACCGAGGGACGGATGCCGTATTTCCGGCTGTCGCTGATGCCGACCACTTCCAGGGTGTAGAACTGGTCCTCGTTCCCCTGGGACGAGCGAATGATGAACGAGTCCCCCACCTGCAAGTCCGCGACCAGGGCCACCGTCCGGTCGACGATCGCTTCATCGGCGCTTCTGCGCAACAGGCCCTCTCCTTTCTTCACGGGTGGCTCGCCGGGCATGCCCGGTTCGACGCCGATGAAGGAGATGTCGAGGAGTTCGCTTCCATCGATTGCCACGACGGTGGCGCTGGCAAAGCCAAGTGGCCCGACCTCGCGCACGCCCTCGACATTGCGCAGCGAGCGCCGCTTTTCGCAGCCGACGCGGCTGCCGGCGATGGAGAGACGCGCCGTATCCTGGTAGACGATCATGTCGGCATTTAGCTTTTCAATGTACTCGCGGTTTCCAGACCCCAATCCCTCTCCCAAGGCTGCGACGAAAAGAATGAGAACCGTGATCAGCGCCACGACTAAGCTGAACAACAGGAAGCGTCCTTGATTTCGCCATACTTCTTTAACCGCCAGGTGAATGGCTGTGAACATTTTTCTTACCTCCAACTGTTTGATCCATTATATCGCGTTGTCTATGTTTTGTCAAGTTTTTGTACAGATAAATCAGTACATTTTAGGAGAAGCTAGACAATTGCATGGGTGTTGAAAAGATGCTCTTGAAAAAAACATGGCGCTGCCTGAAGAGATGCCTCCAGGCAGCGCCAGTCGAAAGGAGAAAACCAAATGTCATTGATTTCTGAGGCGCTTTTGGAATTGATTGATCGGCACCCGCGCTGCCAATGCCAGGTCCTGCAACCGCGCGCGGGTGTTCACCTGGGTGCTCCACACGGCGTTCCGTACCTTGGTGACCGGCTGAAATAGATTCGACAGCAGCGGCCAGTCCTCCACGAGAATCGGCTCCTGGTCCACTTTTTCCGGCTGCCAGTGCAGGGCTGCGGCCGCCCAGGTCAACCCCGCGCCGAACCCGACCAGCACGATGTGGTCGCCGGAGTGAAGGCGGCCCTCCTCCACCGCGTCGCACAGCGCCAACGGAATGGAGGCCGCCGAAGTATTGCCGTAGCGGTCCACATTGACCATGACCTTCTCCGGCTCCACGCCCAGCCGACGCGTCGCCAGTTCGATGATGCGAGCGTTCGCCTGGTGCGGGATGATCAGGTCGATGTCGTCCCACGTCAACCCACTGGACTGCACGACGTTGATCACGGAATCGGTCATCTTTTTGGTGGCGAACTTGAAGACGCGCCGCCCGTCCATCCGCAGAAAGTGCTCCTTGTTCCGTAGCACTTCCTCGCAGAAGGGTTTGGCGGTGCCATAGCCGGGCGCGATGAGCGCGTCCCAGTCTTTGCCCTGGGAACCCAGCTCGGAGCTCAGGATGCCGGTGGGTTGGTCGCTCGCTTCGACCAGGACGGCGGCCCCGCCGTCTCCAAAGAGCACGCAGGTACCGCGATCCGTCCAGTCCACGGCTGGAGAGAGTTTTTCGACTCCCACGACCAGCGCCTTTTGGTACATGCCTGATTGGATAAACTGACTGGCGGTCACCAGTCCATAGACGAACCCGGTGCAGCCGGCGACCAGGGTGAAGGCTCCCGCCCGGGTCGCGCCGAGACGATCTTGCACCATACTTGAGACGGGCGGACAGAAATAATCGGGAGTCGAAGTGGCAATGATAATGAGGTCGATCTCTTCTGGAGTGGCGCCCGCGCGTTCCATTGCCTTCTGGCAGGCCTCCACTGACATCGAGGACGTCGTCTCGTCCGGCCCGGCGATGCGTCGTTCGCGGATGCCCGTGCGCGTGACGATCCATTCGTCCAAAGTCTCTACCATCTGTTCCAGGTCGTGGTTGGTGAGGATACGCTGCGGAACCGACTTGCCCCACCCGGTGATGCGTCCATAATAACGTTCCACTGAATTTTCTCCTTTCGATGAAATAACCCCTTTTTTGCATGAACACCAAAGAGGGAAAAAAGTTACGGGAAATTTCAGCAACTCGATCGTTTGGACTGTCGTTGACCAATTTCCAAACCGGGTTTGGGAATTGGGATAAAATCGCTTGACGAGCGCTGGATATTCTGATATGATACAATTTAGATTAGAACAACCGTTCTATTCCGATGAGTGGCACATTGGGTGGGGAGGAGTGGGTAGGATGCGCAAGCAACTGGAATTTCAGGCAGAACGTATTGAGGCGGTGCTGACGATGCACAAGGTGCCCGCGCGGGTGACCGGCGGCACGGTCACGCCTCGCTGGATCCGCTTTCAGGTGCTCCCGGCCGTGGGAGCGAAAATTTCCAAGATCCGGGGGTTGAGCGAGGAGTTGGCAGCCGCCCTCGACGCGCCCAATTGCCGGGTATCTCGGCGCGGGGCGGCAGTCGCCGTCGAGGTACCGCGAGAGCACCCGCAGCCGGTACGGCTTCTGCCTCTCTACCGCCAACTTGACCTGGAGGACATCCCACCGGCGACCGCGGTTCTGGGGTTGGCCGAGGACGGCGCGCCCTTGCTCATCCGGTTGCCCTCTCCAGATGTGGCCCACATCCTGGTGGCCGGGACGACCGGTTCGGGCAAGACGGCGCTCTTGCAGACGACGATCCTCAGCCTGGCCATGGCCAATCCTGCTCCCTCTCTTTTTGGAGGAGAGCGCGCTCAAAGTCTGTCCATGGTGTTGATGGATCCCAAGGGCAGTGCGTTCAGTCTCTTCGAGGGATTGCCCCATAGTGGCGGCCGTGTGGTGTCGGAGGCTACCATACGACACCGCGGCCACTACGGGACGCTGCCACATCTGGCTCGCCCGGTTATCCGGGGCGTGGAGGAGACGATTGAGGCGCTGCAAAGCCTGGTGCGCCTGATGGAGAGACGGGGCGTTCGCAATTCCCAACCTGTCGTGGTAGTCATTGACGAGTTGGCCGATCTCCTGATGGTCGGTGGCAAGGCGGTGCAGACGCCGCTGACCCGTCTGCTACAACGTGGGCGTGGGGCTGGCATCCACGTCGTCGCGGCCACGCAGAAGCCGAGCGCCGCTGTCCTGGGGCCGCTGATCAAGGCGAACTTTCCCGTGCGGCTGGTCGGGAAGGTGACCAGCACGACGGACGCGCGGGTGGCGAGCGGGTGGAGCGGGACAGGGGCGGAGCGATTGCTGGGACGGGGTGACTTTGTCGCCGTAGCCGAGGGGCGCGTGATTCGTTTCCAGGCAGCCTACGTCACGCCAGACGAGATACGCGAGGTCGTGGCCCGGCTGGCGCAGGGAGCGTCGCCGTCTGTTTTCGTTTCGACAGAGTCGGGGCATTGTTCTCGTGTGCCGATTGCTCCCCGGACCTCTCTTCTGCCCGGTCCGGTGCGACAGTTGGCCGAGGCGATCCGGGGAGGGGTGTAGGAATGCAGCAGAATCATGAAAATGGTTGGAGAAAGCTAAAGCTATTCGCCGGGTTAGTGGCGCTGGCCTTTGCCGTGACGCTGGCACTGATCGTCGGTAACCGTTTGAGCGACGAGGCGCTGGGCGTGTTGGCCGGAGCGGTGTGCGGGGTGGGGGCGGCGATCCCCACCAGCCTGATCGTCGTGGCGGTCAGCCAGCGGCGCAGCGAGTCGCGGGATTCAAGCGCTTCCAGCCGAACCGTGCAGCCGCCCATGTCCCAACAGAGAGCCTATCCACCCGTGATCGTGGTCTCTCCACAGGGCGGGCGACAGTGGCCCAACAACTGGAACAACTTGCCTCCTTCGTTGGCGACACCGATGGAGCGAAACTTTACCGTGGTGGGCGAGGCGTATGACGACGAGCGTCGTCTTTGATTTGTAGTTGATTTTGCTCCACATAGGCCGCCTGCTTGGTCTCGATATGGCCTGAAGGCCTACTCGACCGGCACAGGCTGAGCAGTGACGGCTTTTGGTAAAAGAGCAAGGCTCGTCTTCCAAAGACGAGCCTTGCTCTAATCGTTCGGATGTGGATGGGATGCCGATCAACCGTACTCGGCCGATTTCTGCTGTTCCTCTCGTGCAAGCTGTCGCTCTTCCCACAGCATCGTTAGGGCCAGCAAGATCACGCCGGAGACGATGGAGATGTCTGCGATGTTCGAGACCGGCCAATGCTGCAAGGGCCAAAAGTTGAGGTCGATAAAATCCACCACGCGTCCCTGATGGCGCAGCCGATCTATCAAATTACCCGCCGCGCCGCCGAGTTGAAGGCCTAACGCAACTCGCGTCAACCACTGCCCATCGGGTAGATGGCGGTAGTACACGATGATGGCTGCAATGACTACCACGGCGACGCCGATGAAAAAGTAGCTTCCCTGGGGAAACAGCCCGAAGGCTACCCCTGTGTTTGTCACGTGAGTGATACGAAAAATAGGCGTAAGCCACGGTGCCAGGTCCATCGACCGGCCTTCTGGCAGCGTTGCCCTCACAAGGTACTTTGTGAACTGGTCAACGAGCAAAACTGCCGCTGCCACGATGGGCAAGAGCAGGACCCCTCGTTTTTCTTGAGTCAACGAGCAGCTACCCTCGCTCTGCCGTGTTCGTGTTGCGCCTGACAGTCCAGACAGTACACGGCCTGGGGCAGCGCCTCCAGGCGCGCACGGTCGATCCTGCCGCCACAGTCCTCGCAGATACCGTAGGTTCCGTCTTCAAACTTGGTCAACGCCCGCTTGACTTTTTCCAGAGAACGTTCGATCTTGCGCCGGAGCGCTACGTCCACGGTCTGGTCAAAGGCTTCTGTACCGTCGTCGGCCATGTGATTGCCGTGGCCTATGCCTTCGTACTTGTCGCCTTCGAGTTGCTGGAACTGTTTTTCCAGTTTTTTCTGTTCTTCTACTAGTTCCTGTTTGACTCTTTCATACGAAAAGGGCATTCCCATCCTTCCTTTCTCCGCCCTCGATTCACCCACAGCCATTTCTGGACGCGGGCATATTCTACCCTACTCGGCTTGAATTGGCAAGAATGAATCTCGAACCAGTTCATGCCTTGCGAATCCCTAGCTTTAGCGGGTGCCCATCCACCTGATCCTCACCCACCGCGGCTCCCTCGCTCGGCGGCCCGGCCACGAATTCGACGCTCAGGGTCTCGGCGGCGATGTGCTCTCGCCACGTCTCGATCGCCTGGGCCAATTCGTCGCTGGCCTGGTAGGTGGTGATGATGCGGTCGTCCAGGTTAAAGTCCGCCTCCTTGCGCAAGTTTTGCACGCGCCGGATCACCTCACGCGCCAACCCCTCGGCGATCAAGTCGGGGGTGAGCACGACGTCCATGGCCACGGTCACGCCTCGCTCCGAGGCTACCGCCAGCCCCTCTCGTGGTTCTTCTTGCACCAGCACTTCTTCCGGCGCCAATTCCACGGTTTCTCCGCCTACGTCGAGCCGGAGAGGGAGTTCCGCTCGCAGCCGTTGCACCGCTGACATCGGGTCCAGTGCCGCCAGCTCCGCCCGCACCGCCCCGAATCGCTCCCTGAAGCGGGGGCCGAGCACCTGGTTGTCCGGCAGAAGGCGATAGGTGATCAGATCGGTCGCCTCGTCCACAAAGGTTACCTGCTTGACGTTCAGTTCGTCCTGCACCAGGGCGATCAATTCCTCGCCCAGTTCTCCGGCGACGTCCGATTCCAGGTGAACCAGCGCGCGAGCCAATGGCTGTCGCAGTTTGATACCCTGGCTGCTGCGGGCCGAGTGGCCCATCGTCACGATCTGCCGGGTCAGCGCCATCTGCGCCAGGAGTTCCTCGTCTGCTGCCGCCGGATCGGCCTGCGGCGGCGTCCCGTTGGGGCCACCGCCGCCACTACGGGGCCAGGCGGTGTGGTGGACGCTCTCCAGCCCGTCCGCATCCACCGAGCGAACCAAATTTTGGTACATCACCTCGGTGACAAAGGGCACGATCGGCGCGAGCAGCCGGCAGAGGGTCGTCAAGACCTGGTAGAGCGTGGCGTAGGCCTCATTCTTGTCCTCGTCCTGCTCGCTTTTCCAGAAACGTCGCCGGCTGCGACGGACGTACCAGTTGCTCAAGTCGTCCAGGAAAGGCTCCACCGTCATCGTGGCGCCGTAGGCGTCGTACTCCTCCAGGCAGTCGGTGACGCGGGCGACGACCTGATTCAGGCGGGCCAAGATCCACCGATCCAGCAGGTTGGTGGAGCTTACCGATTGCCCAGGCTCCCACTGATCCAGGTTGGCATACGTCACAAAGAACGAGTAGACGTTCCAGAGCGGGATCAAGAATTGCCGCCGCACTTCGTCCGCCCTGTTGTAGCCAAAGAGCAGGTTATTTTCCGGCTTGTGGGCGCTGTAGAGCCAGCGCATCACGTCCACGCCCATCTGGTCGGCGGCCTCGTTGAACTCGATGGCGTTCCCCCACGACTTGTGCATCTCGCGCCCGTCCTCGGCCAGCAGCGTGGCGTAGCCAAAGCAGCACAGGAAGGGCGGCGAGTTCTCCAGCACCGTCGCCATCGCCAGGAGGCTGTAGAACCAGTTGCGGAACTGGCCGGGGAAGGACTCGCTGATCCAGTCGGCCGGGTACCACGTTCTCCAAAATTCCGGGTTCGTCCGGTATTGGAGCGTGCTGAAGCTGACGATCCCCGCGTCGAGCCAGGGGTCGCCCACATCGGGGAGGCGGCTCACTTCCGCGCCGCACTTGGGGCAGGTGATGCGCACCGCGTCGATCCAGGGCTTGTGGGGGGTGTGCCCCTCGAACTCGTCCCAGCCCGCGATGGCCCGTTCCTTCAATTCTTCCTTGTCGCCGATGACCTCAAAGTGACCGCATTCCGCGCATTCCCAGATCGGCAGCGCCAGTCCCCAGTATCGCTTCTTGCTGATCATCCAGTCGTGCATGTTGCGCAGCCAATCCAGCTCGCGCTCCAGCCCAAAGGCCGGGATCCAGCGGATCTGCCGCGTCACGTCCATCATATCGTACCGCAGTTCATCCATCGAGATGAACCACTCGTCCACCAGCCGAAAGACCAGCTCGGTGCCGCAGCGCCAGCAGACCGGGTAGCGGTGAGTATAGTCCTCGACCTTGTACAAAAGCCCTTTCTGGCGCAGGCTCTCAAAGACGCGATCGGGGCTTTCAGAGACGTGGGTTCCGGTGAATTGACCGAGACCTTCCAGGAAGAGTCCCTCCTCACTCAGCGGGGCGATGGAGGGAAGATCGTGCTCCTGGCCCAACTGAAAGTCCTCGGCGCCGCAACCCGGCGCGATGTGGACGATGCCGGTGCCTTCCGCCTCTCCCACCTCGTCCCACAGGATCACCCGGTGGGCCTCGACGCTTCCGGCAGCCTGCTGGGCCTCCAGCTCGTCAAAGGGGCCGTCGTAGGTCCAACCCTCCAACGCCGTCCCCTCCATCTCCTCCAGCACCTCGAATTTGCCATCCAGGGTGGAGAGAGCGCCTCTGGAGAGGTACAAAATGTGATCCCCCTGGCGAACCTTTACGTAGGTCAATTCCGGCCCCACGGCTGCCGCCACGTTGCTGGTCAACGTCCAGGGGGTGGTGGTCCAGATCAGGAGGCTCTCTCCCGTAGGGGCGTCGGCCCCTACGGGACTACGCCCCGGACGTCCCCGCAGCGGGAAGCGCAGGGTGACGCCGGGGTGGGTCAGTTCCCGGTAGCCATCGGTGACGATCTCGTGCTGGGTCATGCCGGTGGCGCAGCGAGGACACCAGGGCATCACATCTTTGCCCTTGTATAGCCAACCTTTCTCCCAGCATCGTTTGAGGAACGTCCAGATCATATAGTTGTTTTCGGTGGAGAAGGTAAAGTAGGAGCCGCCCAGTTCCGGCAAGCCCAGGCGGGCGACGATGCGCTCGACGGTATCCGTCACCAAGCCCTCTGGTCCTTCGACGGTGATGATCTCCCCCGGGTCTTTTTCCAGCCGGTCCGCCAGATCGCGCAGCATATCCGTATCGTTCCAGTCCATCCAGTACCCCAGGCGGATGGATTGTTCGGTCTGGACGGCGGCGTAGCGGAGCACTCGCTCCTTGCACTTGCGCACAAAGCGGGCGATGCCGTATTCCTCGATGTCTCGCTTGGAGTGAAAGCCCTGCTCTTTTTCGACCTCCACCTCGACCCAGAGGCCCTGGCAGTCAAAGCCGTTCTGGTAGCGGGTGCGAAAGCCGTTCATCGCTTTGAAGCGGTGATACAGGTCTTTGTAGGCGCGCCCCCAACCGTGATGGACGCCCATCGGGTTGTTGGCTGTGATCGGGCCGTCGATGAAGGACCAGCGCGGGCCGTCTTGGCGCAAAGCTACTAATTTTTTGAACGCCTCCGTCTCTTTCCAAAAGTCCAGAATCTCTAGCTCTTGAGCCACAAAGTCAACGGGATTGGGTACTGGTTTGAACATATTCTCCTCCTGCTTGCATGGATTGACAAAACATGATCTCTACGCTGCGATGAATTT
Organism: Anaerolineae bacterium; assembly: GCA_034437455.1. GTDB lineage: Bacteria > Chloroflexota > Anaerolineae > B4-G1 > B4-G1 > DAOTUB01. The sequence continues at coordinate 45,083 of DAOTUB010000029.1, forward strand.
ATATTCCCTGAATGGATTGTGCGGATTCACTCGTCCTGCTCTGATTCGTTTGACATTTTTGATTCTTTCCTCTAAAATTCCTCTGTGTCGTCGCAATACGATTTCCTCTCAAAATACATATAGAAAGGAGAACTGATGTTAAAATCGTTCAGCGAACAATCTCCCCGCCCGTCCCAAAAGTCGGGTTGGGACAACGAACTGGGTTTTGGCTATCGTGAGACGGACGCCTTCTGGCTTGCCCGCTGGAGCGTCGACGATGGCTGGGAACCAGGGCAACTCTACGAACACCAGGGGGCCGTGCTGGAGCTTTCCCCTGGCGCGAATGTTTTACACTACGCTCAGGCGGTTTTTGAGGGCATGAAGGCTCGCCGCACGCGAGAAGGGAAGGTCGTCCTCTTCCGCCCCGCCGACAATGCACGTCGCATGCGCGCCTCTGCCGCTCGCCTGGTAATGCAGGCGCCTTCAGTGAACGAGTTCTTGAAGGCGGTCACCACGGTCGTGCAGACCAACAGTCACTGGGTGCCCGGTTATGGCAAAGGCAGCCTCTACATCCGTCCGACTCTCGTTGGTTCGGGGTCAGTGCTCGGCGTGAGGCCTGCCCCGGAATACCTGTTCTTTGTCTTTGTCTGCCCCGTGGGAAAGTATATGGGCGGCGACCGGCTCATTGTGTTTCCCTCGGTTCACCGGGCCGCTCCCCACGGCATCGGTGCGGCAAAGGCGGCGGGCAATTATGCAGCTTCCTTGCTCGCTCACGAGGTGGCCCACGACATGGGCTACACCGACGCGCTCTATCTCCAGGCTCGCGAGGACCGCTACATTGAAGAGTTGAGCGGCGCGAATTTCTTTGCCATTCTCCGCAACGGCGCTCTCGTCACTCCAGAGCTAGGCTCGATCCTTCCCGGCTTTACCCGCGATTCCCTCCTCACCATCGCCCGCGAGCTTTTTGGCTGGATCGCCGTGGAGAGGAAGCTCTCTATTGACGAGGTGTTGAGTGACGCCGTAGAGGCTTTTTACACCGGCACTGCCGCCGTCCTCTCTCCGGTCACCACTATCAACTACAATGGAGAGGATTACACCATCGGCGACGGCAAACCCGGTCCTCGGTCAGAAAAACTCCGGCAAGCACTGAACGAGGTTCAATTGCAGGAACAGCCCGATCTATGGGATTGGGTAGTGGAGGTGTAGGGGCAATTCATCACCACAGACTATAGGCATCGCCCGTGGACCTGACAGGTCTTGATTCCCAGAGACCTGTCAGGTCTGCGTAGTGGTATCGTTTGTTAATGAGCTTTTTCCGCGTCGCCATGGGAGGCTTCAGACCAACACGGCGTATGGTTCTCTGCGCTATTCCTCCAGTCCGACCACCAATCGTTTGTTTATCTTCCCTTTGCTCTTGTAATCCACGATCTTTAGCGGGCCGACCTCGGAGGTGTTCGTCACGTGCGTCCCGCCGTCGGCCTGGATGTCCAATCCCTCGATCTCGACCACCCGCACCCGCGTGATGCGCTCCGGCAGCAGGTTGATTTTGGTGCGGATCAGGTCCGGGATCTGGAAAGCCTCCTCGCGAGGCAAGATGCGCACGTGCACCGGGCGGGCGGCGGCGACCTCGATGTTGATCTTTTCCTCGATCTCGTTCACCAGCTCCCGCTGCATGTGCTCGAACTCGAAATCCATCCGTCCTCGCAGCGGCTTCATATTGCCGCCGGTCACCGACGCGCCATAGTCGCGCCAGATCACGCCGCACAGGATGTGCATGGCGGTGTGCGTGCGCATCAGCGCGTAGCGGTGCTCCCAATCGAGGACGCCCTTGACGCGCGTGCCCTCTGGCGGCGGTTCGCTGCTTAGTGTGTGCACCACGTGACCGTCGTTGTAGCCCGTTTTGACGACTTCCCACTTGTCGTCGTCCGCAAGCAGCCACCCGACGTCGTAGGGTTGTCCGCCGCCGCCGGGGTAGAACGCCGTTCGATCCAATGCTACTCGGTTGTCGTCTTCAAGTACCTCGGTCACCACTGCCTCGAACTCGCGCAGGGTGCTGTCCGTCTGATAGAGTAATTCGATCATTCTTTCTCCAAATTGTACCAGAGTGTGTGCATGTAATCCGTGCAACCGACGGCCCGCCAAAAGGCCTGGGAGACGGGATTGTTGTGGGCTACCTGTAGCTCCAGGTGAGAGACGCCTCGCTTGCGGAACCACGCCGTCAGCGTCTCAAAGAGTGCCCGTCCCACGCCGCTGCGCCTCGCCGCCGGATCCACGACAATGTCCGTCACGTAGCCGTACCGCCCAGGCTCGAAAACCGGGTACGGATCGCGCAGCGTGCCCATGATCTGGCCGATCAATTTGCCTTCCTCCTCGGCCACAAAGACGCACCAGTCCTCTTTGCCCCAGATGTCGTCCCGCACGTGCTTTTCCCACGCTTGTTCTCCCTCTGGTGCAGGGGCAGGACGAAAACGCGGCTCGACCTGGGCGTGCAAGTCCATCATCTCCCGCCACAACCGCAGCATCTCTGGCATATCTCTCTCGGCGCCAGGCCGAATAGCGAACGTCATTCCTTCCTCCAAACGAAAAAGCTCCCATCCCCAAAGGGACGAGAGCCTACAACTCCCGCGGTACCACCCCTCTTGCCCCGCGCAGGCGGAGCCTCTCTGTCAGCGACCAACATCGCCGCGTCCCGGTTAACGGTGGACGAGCCCGTCTGAGCTTACTTGGCCGGCGGCCTTTCGGTCAGCGGCTCCAGAGGGATTTTCGACGCGGTTCTCGGGCCTGGCTTTCACCGGTCCCAGGCTCTCTGGGCCGATACCCCGCGCTTACTCGTCTCCATCATCGCCTTTGATAACGTGGCGTGCATTATGCCACAGGAGCGCAGAGATGTCAAGCCTTTTGGGGCGTGTCAATTCAGCACGTGCATCTGCGGCTTGAGCGGGATACGTTCGATCAGGTCGACGATGTCCGCGTCGGTGATCTGGTCGTCGGGTTTGTCGACCAGGCAGCGGCAGACGGCCTCCATCACGTTGGTGCCGAAGGAGCGACCCTCCAGACGGGGTGTGCTCGTCACCAGGATGTGCAGGTTGCGCTCCCGGAGCTCCTCGACGTTCCGGGCCGTGGTCGTGTTGGTGATGATGATCTTGCCCGAAAGGTCGTCGGGCATGTGGGAGCGGATCTGGACAAAGTCGCCCGTGATGATGTCGGCCTCGTGGTAATAGCGAGCGTGTTTGGTCGAAGGCTCTTCTTCCTGCTCTTCTCCCAGCGCGTAGAAAAACGTAAAGGGTAGCTGAGTGAGGATGGGTAGCAAAATCGCGGCCAGAATGTGCAAGGCGCGCAGACCACGGACAGGGATGGGAAGACCAAGCGCAAATATCAGATCGCCAAAGGTGACGTCGCAGCCCGCCTCTACCATCGCCTTGGCCAGGCCGTAACGGTCTACACCCGTCGTCTGTAGCACTTTCTTTCCTTTGAGTGCGATGCCGTGCTCTTCAAGGGCTTGTAGTGCATAGGGAGCCAGGAGGTGTTTGAGGCCGTTGCCATCGCCCACCTTTGAGATTTTGATCGCCTCGCGGATGCGGCGGGCGTAGCGCCAATAGTAACGCCGACCGGCGACGACCTGGTAGAACTCGGTGCCTCCCACGCCAAAGGCATCTACTTTGCCGTCGTTTTCGCGGTAGAGTTGGAGCGCTTTTTCCAGGTCGCCGTTGGTGCCCTGGCGGCTGATCCAGAAGCGTTCTCCCAGGAACTCGGCCTCGGTGGTGTGATCGCGGGTGGGCGATCCCAGGCTGACGCTAAGTACTTTTTTCATCGAAACCTCTCTTTCTGGTGGCTAGTATGGCGGCGGGCGCAAGATCAGTGTCGCCGTATCAAACTCAAAGGTAGTGCGAAACTGGGCAAGGAAGTTGACGCCCAAAGCACCATCAATACGTAAGCGAGGAGGAAAGTCTACCACACCTATTTCAAGATTTGTTATCTCAATGCCTCCGATTTGCAGGTAATCAAGTTTGAAGGTGGGGATTAGTGGAGCGCGAGTAGTGTGGGCGGTGCCGATCGCCAGCATTCGGTGAGGTTTGTGAAGAGATAAGCCGAGCCGGTTGGCGGTGCGTGGAACGACAATGGTAATGGCGGCTTCTGTGTCAACCAACAAGCGTGCTCGTATCTTGCGATTCAGCCGCGTAGCGGCCACCAATACGCCACCGAGATGGCGTATACACCGAATCCGGTCAGATTGCCTGTTCACAACACTACGACCATATCCTCTGGGATCGGTTCGCCGGTCCAGAATAGATAAGTATTAGTTTCGGGGCTTTGTTGGTGCAGAGCAAGTTCCTGGCTGACGAGGCGATCTACTTCTCGCTCCGAGCCGTGCCCGAGTACGCGGCCGGCTACTACCTGATGGTCTTTCACACGGGTAACTCCAACCAAGACCCACTTATCGGGCCAACGAAGTTCGATTTCTTCGATCGTTAACTCAATATCTTTGGACATATCTTTTATCCTTTTCTCGACTTGCCCGTAGTATACCACACTGCACATTCATTGTCTATCGCATACGCGCCACTGCTAGTCCGGCCACACCGGTAGGAATATGGACCACTGTTCGGGCCGGGCGCGGATGAACTCCTCGAGTTGAGCAGTCACACGCCGCAGGTTGATGCTGAACTCTTCGTCCGGGTCGCCGGTGCGCACCATCTCCAGCGGCGGTGCAAAGCGCACTGTGTTGACTCCCTGCAAGTCTCGATAGGGGCTGCCGACGAGGATAGCCGCGTCGGTCTTGAGCGCGAGCCGGACGTGACCGGTCGGCAGTGCTGCCGGGCGACCAAAGAACTCGACTCGCTCCGCTGTGTCCTCTACGGGCCGATCGATGCCGGTCACCACGATTCCTCCGTTGCGCAACCACCGGATCGCTTGGCGCAACGCCGGGACGTTGATGGGTGTCAGATGCAGACCGGCCTGCACGCGCATCTGATCCATCAGAGCAAAGCCGCCGCCCGGGGGGATTGCCAGTCCCAACACCTGGACCTCGATCCCGTAGGCAGCCAACGTCAGGAGGAACAGATTAAAGTTGCCGGTGTGGACTCCGACGACGATCAACCCCTTGCCGCGCTGCTGCGCCTGTTCGATATAGTCCCAGGCTTCGGATGGGATGTGAATGGCTGAGCGCATGGCTTCCGGTCCCTGGCCTACCAGATGCCAAAAGTCATAGTTGTTGCGGGCGTTGTTGCGAAAAACCTGGCGCACCATTCGGTGCAGCGTCTTCTCCTCGACCTGCGGGCCGACCACCTGGCGTAGATTGGCATGTACGACCCAGTAGATTTCTGGTTCGAGTCCGTTGATCAGTCCGGAGATGAGATCCGCCACACCGTACCCGAGGAGCGGCGGCGCGTACTTGCTGAGCCAGATCCCTGCGCCGGTGACCAGTCCGCTGCCGAGAAATCGTTGGAGTGATGTGGGTTGGGTTTGCCGCTTGTCGCGGCGGTCTTGGGAATTCATGGTGATGCGCATTCTATAACTGATTGGAGTAAGAGTCAACTTTGGAAGCCATTTGCCCTGCTTACGGCAGTGTGTTACAATTTGGTCCAGGATAGAATGGTGCAGCAAGTGAGGAATGATCAATGAGCGATACACAACTTCCAAAAGGCTACGTGCAGGTCTACACAGGGGACGGCAAAGGCAAGACGACCGCTGCGCTTGGCCTGGCACTGCGAGCCTCTGGCCACGGACTGCGCACCTACGTCGGCCAGTTTATGAAAGGTCAGCACTATGGAGAACTGGAGGCCCTGTGCGATCACCCTGGCATCACGATCGAGCAGTACGGGGACGTGCGCTGCATCCGCCGCGAGGAGGTCACCCCGGAGCACGTCGCCCAGGCTCGGCGAGGGCTGGAGCGGGCGCGGGAGGCGATGCTCTCCGGGCAGTACGACATCGTGGTGCTGGACGAGCTCAACGTGGCGATCTGGTTCGGCTTGCTGACCGTGAAGGAGGTGCTGGCGCTGCTCGAACAGCGACCGGAGCGCGTGGAACTGATCCTCACCGGTCGCCGCGCTCCGCAGGAATTGATCGAGCGGGCGGACCTGGTGACAGAGATGCGGGAGGTGAAGCACTACTACCAGCAGGGTGTGATGGCGCGGGCGGGAATTGAACGGTGAGGGTCGCGGTTAAATGAATACCATTGTGTCCTCTCGCTCGCTCTGTGTGATCTTGTCCATGCTGCTGGCTTGCCTGGTTGCGCTGTTCCTCCTGGGCGGGCTTGCCGTCGCCGCTCCCGACTCGCCTCAGAGGGCGTCTATTGCTCACGAGCAGGCCATCTCTGACGTCATTTTTCAGATCACCACCCAGACGCTGGTTTATGAACTGACCGGGCTGACCGGCGAGCGGCCTGTCATTGTGGCTGGTTCTCTCTACACAATTGCTACCCGTAACTCTTACCAGACGGAAGCGATCTCGATGGCGACCCGTTACGTCTATGAGCAACTTGCCGCCGATGGTTTGGGCGTCGCTTACCATAACTATACCTGGAAAACAATCTATCACTGGCGCAACGTGGTGGCGGAAAAGCCGGGCGCAGTGGATCCCAACGCGATCTATATCATCACCGCTCACGTGGACGATCTGCCCGAAGGCGACCTGGCTCCCGGCGCGGACGACAATGGTTCCGGCTCCGTCGCCGTCCTGATGGCTGCCCGGCTGTTGGAGAGCCATCACTTTGCCCACACCCTTCGCTTCGTCCTCTTTACCGGCGAGGAGCAGGGATTGCGGGGCAGCGACGCTTATGTAACTGATTGCGCGGCTCGTGGGGAGAGCATTGAGGGTGTGATCAACCTGGATATGATCGGCTACAACACCGGTGAGCCATTGTTCGACGTCTATGCTCGCAGTGGAACCGAGCCGGGTGCTTCCGAGTCTCGACAACTGGCCGACGTCATCTCAGACGTGGTGGGGATATACAACCTCGATCTTATCCCGCACCGGATTGATGATGACAAGTATCCCTTGAAGTATGGGAGCGATCAGTGGAGTTTCCTCACGTATGGCTACCCGGCGATTTTGGTCATCGAAGATTGGGATGACTCTACGTCCCACTATCACAAAATCTCTGATAGGCTCTCCACGCTCGATCTGGACTATTATGCCGACGCCACTCGCGCCGCCATCGCTGCCATCGCTCACCTGGGGCAACTGCTGCCGGAGGGCCATCTTTCGGGCACGATTCACGCTCTGGACACGGGTTATCCGTTGCCCGATGCCACAGTCGTCGCTTCCTGCCCGGCGTATCACGATGTTTTTACTACCGTGACGAACGTCAGTGGGACTTTTTTCTCGACCCTTCCAGCCGGCAGTTATACGATCACCGTTCGTCCGTTGTCTCCCAGGTATCGCTCCGCTACCATAACCAACGTGCTCGTCATCACCGACACCGTTGCGGTGCGAGACGTCGCGCTGGAGCTGTGGCCATACTCGTTTTACCTGCCCCGGATCGCCCGTGAATGGTAAGCGCATTTTCTCTGGCTACGTCTTTGATCTGGACGGCACCGTTTATTTGGGGGATGCGCTTTTGCCGGGAGCCAGACGCATGGTCGAGACGCTGCGAGCGATGGGTTCCCGCGTCGTTTTTCTCAGCAACAAGCCCCTCCAAACCCGCGCCGATTACGCCGCCAAACTGACCCGCCTAGGCATCCCCACCGCGCCCGACGAGGTGATCAATTCCTCCTGGGTGCTGATCCGTTGGCTGGAGCGAGAGGCACCAGGCGCGGCCCTCTTTGTCGTCGGAGAGCCGCCACTGCTCGCGGAGTTGCGTGCTGCTGGCTTTCGCCTGACCGACCGGGCCGCCGAGGTCGAGTTCGTCGTCGCCTCCTTCGACCGCACCTTCGACTATCGCAAGCTCCAGGTCGCCTTCGACGCTATCCGCGCCGGGGCGCGCTTCGTCGCCACCAACGCCGACCGCTACTGTCCTACTCCGAGCGGTGGACTCCCCGACGCGGCAGCCGTCATCGGCGCGATCGAGGGCTGCACCGGCAAGAGCGTCGAGGTCGTCGTCGGCAAACCCTCGCCCATCACCGCCCGCGCCATCCTCGACCGCTTGCAACTCCTCGCTGCGGAGTGCATCATCGTTGGGGACCGGCTGGAGACGGATATTTTGATGGGTCAGGAGGCGGGAATGGCGACCGCGGTCGTGCTCACCGGCGTCACCACGCCCGAACTGCTGGCTGCTTCCGAGATTCAGTCCGACTACGTGCTCCGCCGGCTGGACGAGTTGTTGCCCGCGCCGGATTTGTGAATCTCGGACGATTTCACAAGTGTCGCGTAGCTCGCTGCAGGGCGCAGGCCAGGATGTCGGCGTGATCAAAGGCTAGCGGTGGTGGGTCGTGGGCAGGCCACCAGCGAGCCTCGGCGGCGTCGTCCCCGGCGCGGGTGGGGGTGGTGGGGAGGACCAGTGCCAGGTAGGCCACCGTGATGACGTGACCGCGCGGGTCCCGCCCCGGATCGCCAAAGGTGTGCAGTTGCTCCAGGTGGACGTCCCGGACGCCGGTCTCCTCCTCCAGTTCCCGCCGCGCCGCTTCCTCCAGCGACTCGCCCACTTCGACAAAGCCGCCAGGGATGGCCCACTTTCCCTCGAAGGGCGGATGTCCGCGCCGGATGAGCAACACCTGCAACTTCTCCTCGCGCTGGGTGAAGATGACGACGTCTGCGGTCACGGACGGGTGTGGGTAGTCTTCCAGTGGCATAGGCAGCCTCTTTTCTCAGTGAGACCTCAAGGCGTGATCACCGTGCGCACAGCGTCGCCAAACTGCTCAAGCCCCGCCATTGCCTCGTTGATCGCGTCGGCGTCCAATGGTACGGTGCGGGTGATCACGTCCGAGAGGTCGAGCTTCCCCCGGCGGACGAGCTCGATCAACAGCGGCAGCTCCTGCAGCAGGTGATCGTTGGAGCCGATGACCTCGGCCTCTTTGCCCAGGAGTTGCCGGTAGACGTCGATCTCGAGGGGCTTGTCGGTAAGCCCCACCATCACGGCGCGACCGAGTATCGCCAGGGAGTGGACTGCCTGTTGCATCGTCTGGGGAAGTCCGATCAGTTCGAGGGCCACATCCACGCCTCGCCCCCTGGTCAGCCGGTGAATCTCGGCCACCGGATCGCCCTGCGCGGCGTTCACCGGGATCGCGCCGTGTGTTTCGGCCAGCGCCAGTTTGCTCTCGTTGATGTCCACCGCATAGACCTCCAGAGCGCCAAAAGCGCGGGTGAGCTGGATGGCCGACATGCCCAATCCCCCGACCCCAAAGATCGCCGCCGTCTCGCCCGGTTGGAACCTCGCTTTGCGCAGGGCGTGGAACGAGGTGGCCGAGGAGCACATCATCACCGCTCCCTGCTCGAAGGGGATCTCGTCGGGCAGGAGCACGGCGCTGCGGGCGGGCACGGCGATGTACTCGGCGTAGCCGCCGTCGCGGTGTTTGCCGATCATGGCGCCCTCGGCGCAGAACTGCTCGCTGCCCACGCTGCAATAATAACAATCGCCGCAAGTGACCAGGTAATGCAGACAGACCCGATCGCCGAACTGCACGTTGGTCACTTGCGGCCCGATTTCTTCCACGACCCCGGCGACCTCGTGCCCCAAGGTCTGGGGCAACGAGCTGACCGGCGAGACACCCGCCCGGTAGTGCACGTCCGAGTGGCAAATCCCGGTGGCCTTGACGCGCACGAGCACATCTCTCTCGCCCACGTGGGGCAGAGGCACCTCTCGCATCTCCAGGGGTTTTCCTATTTCGATCAATTGAACGGCTTTCATGCGGTTCCTCCGTTGTTGATTTCTATAATCCGAGCAAGCGAATTGCATTCTCGCCCAATATCTCGGCTTTTTCCTCCGCTGTGATCTCCAGTTGATTGATACTTGAGATCATCTTTTCCAGGCTTCCGATCTGATGTGGGTAATCGCTTCCGGCGATCAGTTGCTTGGCTCCGGCAAAATCAATGGCGAATTGCAATGCTTTGACGTCAAAGTTGACGGTATCGTAATAAAAGTCCTGCAGGTATTCGCTGGGAGGCTTGTCAATGTGCTCTCGGCATTCTGCGTACGCTTCATATCCCCGGTCGAACCGCTCGGCCAGGTAGGGCACGGCTCCGCCCAGATGTCCCAGCACCCACCGGATGTTGGGGAACCGCTCGGCCACTCCACTGAACACCAGGCTGGCCGCGGCCAACGTCGTGTCGGCGACGAAGCCGACCAACGGCATGAGCATATAGTCCATCATCGCTGCCACGCCCACGGGGTAGGTGGGATGGATAAAGAACGCGACGTTCATCTTGTTCGCTTTCTCATAGAGCGGCCAGAAACGGCGGTCGCTCAACGCGACGCCATTTGCGTTGCTGAATAAAGTCGCTCCCTTCAACCCCAATTCAGAGAGGGCATACTCCAACTCGACGACGGACGCTTTGGGATCGTTCAAAGGGAGCGTCGCCAGCGGGATGAAGTGGTCGCCATACTTGTCCTGGATGTCGGCAAAGCTCTCGTTCACCAGGCGGCTCAATTCGACGGAGCGTTCTGGGGTCTCGATCAACGTACCGGGAGCGGTGAAAGAGACGATCTGCTTGTCCACTCCCGCTTTTTCCAGCACGGCTTTTCGGACGTCCATCAGCCGGTGGCCGGGGACGAGGATATTGTAATCGCCGGGTGAATGGAGCACCGGGTTGTCGTCGGCGTCGAAGGTCACTTTGTAGGCGCTGGGTCCGGCCTGAACTGCCTCGACGTACTTGGGTGGGTAGACGTGGTTGTGAATATCAATGATGGTCATCGTTCACTCCTTTTCGATGATCGAGTTCTCTGCGACTTTTTCCCATTATACACAAGATCGGTTCATGCGGAAAGGCGCGGTGTAGTGATTGGCTTTTCTGAGGATATTCTGGTATACTCTGCTGCAATGGATTCCAAACGCAAAGGAAACAACTCGATGGATATTACGACGCTGATTCTGGCCATTGTCGCGGCGATCTTGTTGGCTGTCGCTTTTTGGCGCGGACGAGACCTGCCGCTGGCCGGGTTGCTGGCTGGCGGCCACACCCTGTGGCGCAACTTGCCTCTGCTATTGCTGGGGTTTGTGATCGCCGGGTTGGCGCAGGTGCTCATCCCCAGAGAGTCGATCACGAACTGGTTGGGCGCCGAAGCGGGCTTTAAGGGCATCTTGATCGGTTGTGTCGTCGGTGGACTGGTGCCGGGCGCGCCATACGCCACCTTTCCTCTCGTGGCCGCGCTTTATCAGGGTGGGGCGAGCATGGGCGCGGTAGTGGGCTTTGTCTCCGCCTGGGCACTGTGGTCGGTGTCGCGCCTGCCCGTCGAGATCGCGCTGATCGACCCCAGGGCGGCCCTCGTTCGCTACGTGGTTACCTTCGTCGTGCCGCCCCTCGCCGGGCTGGCAGCCGAAGTTATCGCCCGGGTGTTGTAGGGCGCGGTTGAGCGTCCCGCAGCAGTTGAGTACGATGTGTGGGCAAATACACCAGCAAGCGGAGGTGTACTTGACACCGTTTCGGGGTGTGGTAAAATTCAATCGTTGAATTTTAACTGACCGATAGCCTGGAAGGTCCCGATGGCGAAAGTAGAGCATCAACTGCGCATCCTGGAGGCTTTGGAGCGCGAACCCGATACGACTCAGGCCAGCCTGGCCGCCCAGTTGGGCGTGGCGGTGGGCACCGTCAACTGGTATCTCAAGCGTATGGTGCGCAGGGGGTACGTCAAGGCGAAACAGATGGAACGTCGCCGGTTAAAGTATTTCGTCACGCCGCAAGGGCTGGCCCTGAAGGCCCGCTTGACCAAGGAGTATATGGAGGTTTCGCTGCGGGTCTATCGCGAGTTGCGCGAGGCGGCGCGGGAGACGTTGGCCCAGGTGCGCGATGGCGGCTACTCGACGGTCAAGGCCGACGGCAGGGGGGAGGCGATGGAGATCTTTGGGTTGACCTGCCTGGAAGAAGGCGTGGGTATTGATAGAGATCCTGCCGGACCGCTGCCGGAGGTGTGGGCGGAGGGGACGCAGTTTGTGGTGGAGTGGCCGGAGTAGCGATGCATAAGGGTGTCAGAATTCATCCCACAGCCGAGGTTTCGGAGCAGGCGGAGATTGGCGAGGGGACCTCGATCTGGCATCAGGCGCAGGTGCGAGAGGGTACTCGCATCGGTCGCAACTGTATCCTGAGCAAAGGAGTGTACGTGGATACTGGCGTCGTCCTGGGCGACAATGTCAAGGTTCAGAACTATGTCTCCATCTATCACGGGGTCACTATCGAGAATGGGGTCTTTTGCGGCCCGCATTGCGTCTTTACGAACGACAAGCGACCCCGCGCCATCAACGCCGATGGGTCGCTCAAAGGCGCTGACGATTGGGAGTTGACCCGAACGCTGATCAAGAAAGGCGCATCTATTGGCGCGAACGCCGTCATTGTCTGCGGCGTGACCATCGGCGCGTGGGCAATGATCGGCTCGGGGGCAGTCGTGTCGCGGGATGTGCCCGATCATGGGTTGGTGTGGGGGAACCCGGCGCGGTTGCACGGATTTGTCTGTTCCTGTGGACAGCGGCTGCAAGGGGAAGAGGAGACACGCGCAAGCGGACAAGGAGAGGGGGAGACAATTGCTCTGCAATGTCTCGGATGCGGAGCGATAATCCAGATCAACAGAATAGACTGGGAGGGAATGGAATGATTCCGATTGCGAGACCGCAGATGGGGGAGGAGGAGAAACGGGCCGTCCTGGAGGTGTTGGAGTCGGGTATGCTGGCCCAGGGGCCGAAGGTGAAGGCGTTTGAGGAAGCCTTTGCCGAGATGTGCGGCGTCCGGCACGCGATAGCCACCTCCTCTGGGACGACGGCGTTGCACGCGGCGTTGTTGGCTCACGGGATTGGGCCAGGGGATGAGGTAATTACGACGCCGTTCACGTTCATTTCCTCTGCCAACTCGATCCTGTTCGTCGAGGCTCAGCCGGTTTTCGTGGACATCGATCCGGTGACGTTCAATATGGATCCCAATCTATTGGAGGCAGCGATCACTCCCCGGACGAAAGCCATCATGCCGGTGCATCTGTTCGGGCTGCTGGCGGATATGGATCCAATTATGGAGCTGGCCGAGCAGCACGGGTTGGTCGTGATCGAGGATGCCTGTCAGGCGCACGGCGCCGAGTATCATGGCCAGCGTGCCGGTTCGTTTGGCACGGGCACCTTTTCTCTTTACCCGACCAAGAACATCACCTCGGCGGAAGGCGGGATGATCACCACCGACGACGATCAGATCGCGGATGCTTGCCGGATGCTCCGTCACCACGGCATGCGGCGGCGATATTATCACGATGAACTCGGCTTTAACTTTCGGATGACCGACGTTCACGCGGCCATTGGGCTGGCGCAGATACGAAAGCTGGATCGCTTCAATGAAGCGCGGATGGCTAACGCTCGTTTCTTGAGCAAGCATTTGCGCGGCGTCATCACGCCAACGATACCGGAGGGCTGCAAGCACGTCTTTCATCAGTATACGATCCGGGTGCCGGATGGGCGGCGGGATGCGATGATGGAGCATTTGAGGGAGCGCGGCATTGGCACTGCAATTTATTACCCTGTTCCTGTTCACAAACAGACCTATTACGTGCAGACGTTGGGATACGATTTGCACTTTCCAGAGGCCGAGAAGGCCGCGGCGGAGGTGCTCTCGCTTCCGGTCCACCCGGGGCTTGACCGGGATGACCTGGAGCGGATCGTGGAGGAGGTGAACGCACTGTGACACGAGCAGCCGTCATCGGCGTGGGGGCGATGGGACGGAATCACGCCCGCGTCTACAACGAGATGCCAGACGTGGAACTGGCTGCGGTAGCGGATCTGAATCTGAAGTTGGCCCAGGATTCGGTCCGGTTGCATGGAGGACGCATCTACACGGACTATCGGGTCATGCTGGAAGAGATCCAGCCGGATGTGGTATCGGTGGCCGTCCCGACGCAAGTTCATTACCGGGTGGTGTTGGACGCGCTGGAGGCGGGCTGCCACGTCCTGGTGGAAAAGCCCATCGCAGCTACGCTGGAAGAGGGGCGGCGCATGATCGAGCGGGCTGCCGAGTTGGACCGGGTGCTTGCCGTCGGGCACATTGAGCGGTATAATCCGGCGGTGATCGAACTGAAGCGGCGGCTGGACGCGGGGGAACTGGGCCAAATTTTTCAGATCCATGCTCGCCGATTAGGCCCCTTCCCGGCTCGAGTACGCGATGTGGGCGTGGTCGTCGACCTGGCGCCGCACGACCTGGACATTATGCGCCACCTCACGGGCAAGGAGGTGCGACGGCTGTACGCCGAGACAGAGCAGGAGATTCACACTGCGCACGAGGATCTGTTCTCGGGCCTGATCCGTTTTGAAGGCGGCGTGGTGGGCGTGCTGAACATCAACTGGCTCACGCCGACAAAGGTGCGCGAGATCACCGTCACTGGTCAGCGGGGGATGTTCCTGGCGAATTTACTCACCCAGGACCTGTACTTTTACGAGAATGAGGAGGCCGGCGATCTGGATTGGAACCACCTGAGCCTGCTGCGCGGGGTGGGCGAGGGACGGATGGTACGCTTGCGACTCCACCGGCGCGAGCCACTGCGGGCGGAGCTGGAGGCATTCGTCGTGGTAGCGCAGGGAGAGCAAGGAATGACGGTGTGTGGTGAGGATGGGTTGGTGGCCCTGGAACTGGCGCAGGCGCTGGTACGGTCGGGGCAAGAAGGGCGTGTGATCGGGTTATAGGATTGGAGCAATGGAAAATACACAGCTTTTGGATGCAATCGAAAACAAGACGGCCCCGGTCGTCGTCCTGGGCCTGGGGTACGTGGGCTTGCCGGTCGCTTGCCTTTTTGCAAAGGCCGGTTTTCCGGTGGTAGGCATCCGCAGGAGCCAGGACAAGGTGGACATGATCAACCGTGGTGAGTGCCCGATCGAGGGGGAGGAGCCTGGCCTGGCCGATCTGCTGCGCGAGGTCATCGCTGCGGATCTGATGCGGGCCACGACGGACTATGCGCCCTGCCGCGAGGCCCAGATCGTGCTCATCGCTGTGGAGACGCCGGTGGATCCGGAGACGAAGCAGCCGGGTTACGAGGCGTTGCGCGGTTCGCTGGCCGATCTGGCCAAGAATTTATCGCCGGGTACGATGGTGATCATCGAGTCTACCATCGCGCCTGGTACAATGGAGCGAGTGGTTAAACCATTGCTGGAGAAGGTTTCGGGTCTGAAGGTAAACGAGGATTTTTATCTGGTCAATTGCCCGGAGCGGGTGATGCCGGGAAAATTGATCGAGAACATCCAGAAGTGCCATCGCGTGGTGGGCGGGATGAATTCCGAGGCGGCGGAATTGGCGGTGCGCTTCTACCGTCACGTGGTGCAGGCCGACCTGGACCCGGTGGATTGCCTGACGGCGGAGATGGTCAAGACGATGGAGAACGCCTACCGGGACGTGCAGATCGCCTTCGCCAACGAGATGGCGCTGTTGTGCGAGGATATGGGCAGCGATGTGTGGCAGGTGCGGGAACTGGTGAACAAGTCTCCGTACCGCGCCATGCACTTGCCGGGCGCCGGGGTGGGGGGGCACTGTATCCCCAAAGACCCCTGGTTGCTCATTGCCAATGCTGGCGAAGGGTTCGAGCCGCGTTTGATTCCCCAGGCGCGGGCGATCAACGACGGGATGCCACTGCATATGGCCGACCTGATCGTCGAGGCATTGCAAGAGGTTGGCGTAGACATTGCGGATGCGAAGGTGGCCGTGCTGGGGTATGCTTACCTTGAGAACTCGGACGACACGCGCAACAGTCCCAGTGAGGCGCTGGTGGCGCGATTGCGAGACTTGGGGGCCAAGGTGGCGATCCACGATCCCTGGGTGCCCGAGTACCAGGGCGACCTGGAGGAATGTGTGCGGGGATGTGACGCGGCGGTAGTGATGGTGCGGCACGATGAGTATTGCCAGTTAGATTGGAACGATTTGAAGACGCTCTTGCGCCATCCGGTGTTAGTGGATGGACGGCGGGTAGTAGCTGACCCGGAGCGGCATTTGTCAGGATTCGTATTTCGCGGTGTGGGTAGACCTCAGATATAGTTGGTTGTTGGTGGGGTGTGGAAAGTGGTGAAAAAGTCGAAATCTGGTGTGCAGGAGGTGACGGGTGAGCGAGCGGGAGGTTGTAGCATTACGAGGTGGGGTGCGAGTGCCAAAGCGTGGGGCAGTAGCCACAGTGTTTGACGATGACCTGCGCCGTCGGCTGCTAGAGGTGCTGTTGTCGCCGGCAGGACCGCGCAAGATGACCTACGAAGAGTTCCTGGCCTGGGCCGACGAGGATACTCTGGCCGAATGGGTGGACGGGGAGGTAATGATGTACAGTCCGGCGTCGAAGCGACACCAGAACGTTGCCGATTTTTTGACAGGTGTGATGCGCGTCTTTGTCGAGCAACACGACTTGGGGGTTGTTTTGAGCGCCCCCTTTCAAATGAAGTTGGAACGAGGCCGGGAGCCGGATCTGCTCTTTGTGGCACGGGAGCACCTGGGGCGGCTGCAGGAAGTCTACCTGGATGGCCCGGCCGATTTGGTGGTGGAGATCGTTTCGCCGGAGAGTGTAGGGCGTGATCGAGGGGAAAAGTTCTACGAATATGCACGGGGCAGTGTGCCAGAGTATTGGCTGATTGACCCGCAGATGGAATGGGCCGAGTTTTATCGTTTGGAGGAAAGGCGGTACCACCTGGCTCTCGGCGGTAGAAAAGGTGAATATCACGCCCTGGCGTTACCTGGCTTCTGGCTGCGGGTGGAGTGGTTGTGGCAGGAGCCGCTGCCCAAGACCCTGGATGTATTGCGTGCATTGGGGTTGCTCTAGCTGTGCCAGGGGGAGACGGTAGCCAGGATTGCCATACCAACAGGCTATAGCAGACCGAGAGAAATCGTCACGTTATGTATCGAGATCGCACTATCGCCGTCGTGGTGCCGGCGTATGCGGATAAACGACATCCGACGGAGAGAGTCTGATCGGTCGCGTCATCAAGACGATGCCAGCAGAGATGATACTATTAGGACCGTGAACCAGTACCTTCCCAAGATGAGTGAGCGATTGCACCTGATCCAGCACGAGACGAATCAGGGCGTGGGCGGCGCGATTGCCACCGGCTACAAATGGTGCCGCGACCACGAGGTGGACGTGGCAGTGGTCATGACCGGCGACGCCCAGATGGACCCCGACGACCTGCTCACTTTGCTCGATCCGGTGGTGCGCGACGAGGTGGACTATGCCAAGGGCAATCGTCTCTTCACCGGCGATGCTTGGAATCAAATCCCCAGAGTGCGCTACCTGGGCAACAGTGCGATGTCGCTCCTGACCAAGATCGCCTCCGGTTACTGGCACGTGGCCGATTCGCAGTGTGGTGACACTGCGATCAAACTGAAAGCGTTCAGGACGATTGACTGGGACGAGATGTACAAGCGGTGCGGTCAGCCCAGCGACCTACTGGTACGACGTACCGGTCAAACCGGTTACAATATTGGGGAGCAGAGCGGGGTCAAGCCGCTGCGCATGATCCCCAAGCTCTCGTGGCTGTTGTTCAAGCTGTTTATGTACCGCATGTGGCAGAAGTACGTGATCCGGGATTTTCACCCGCTGCTCTTTTTCTACGCGATGGCGTTCTTTCTGCTGGCGGCGAGCGTGCCGCTGGGGCTACGGGTCTTTCACAAGTGGCTGATTCTGGGGGGAAATATCCCGCCGATCAACGCGCTGGCCTGGATGTCGGGGACTATAGCGGGGCTGCAGTCGCTGTTTTTTGCGATGTGGTTCGGTATGGAGTATAATAAAGAGTTGCGATGAGGGCCTTGTATCCGGATGTCCCCAAGTGTATTGGATGGAGTTAACCGTTGAATGTGGACGAGGTGTGGGCATGTGCGGAGGGGTAAAATGAGAACTATTAGTCTGGAAACTACCGAGGTGCTTCAAAGCTTCATCCTCCAGGAACTACCTCGGTGGATCGAGGAAAACCCGGCGCTGCGACGGCGCTTGCGGGAAGCGCTGCTCGAGTCGCCTGCTCAGACGGAGGAAAAAGTCGCGCGCCTATCTCCTATGACTTACGAGGAATTCCTGGATTGGGTCGACGAGGATACGTTAGCAGAATGGGTCGCCTCTCCAGGGGAGGAGGCGGGGGAGGTGGTGATGTACAGTCCGGCAAGCGATAGACATCAAGATATCGCGGACTTTTTGGTGAGCGTGTTGCGTCCCTTTGTTGAAGAACGGCAGCTAGGTCTTGTTCGCAGTGCTCCGTTCCAGATGAAGCTGGAGCACTCAGGACGCGAGCCGGACGTGCTCTTTGTGACCAAGGATCATCTGGATCGCTTGCAAGAGACCTACCTGGACGGCCCAGCTGATCTGGCCGTGGAGATCATCTCGCCGGAGAGCGCGGGACGAGATCGTGGGGAGAAGTTCTACGAGTATGAGGCCGGAGGCGTGGCCGAGTATTGGTTGATTGACCCTCAGAAGGAGCGGGCCGAGTTCTATCAATTGGAGGCCGATCAGTATCAGCAGGTGGCGCCTGATACAGAGGGTATCTATCGCTCGGCCGCGCTGCCCGGTTTCTGGCTGCGGGTGGAGTGGCTGTGGCAGAAACCACTGCCACCGGTAGAGGATGTGATGTTGGACGTGGGGGGCGAAGAGTACGCCAAGTGGCTGCTGGAGCGCATCCGGCGGCGCGGCTTTCTCCCATCGTCAGAATAGAGATCGCTGCAGCGGTCAGTGGGACAGGTGAATAGAGAGGCTGTCTAGTGTATCGTGATTGTACCCCTTCGACAGGCTCAGGATAGCGCATCGCTGCGGGCGTGGTTGCGCCATCCCGTGCTGGTGGATGGGCGGCATGTGGTCGCTCAGGCGCCGGAGAGGTTTGTTATCAGAGCGGTGGGAGTAGCGAATAGATCGATGGCAGCGTATGAAATCCGAGGATATTGAGGCGGCGCGAAAATATCACCACGAACGGGAAGCGCGTGCGTACGCCAAACGCGAGACGGAACGGCGGCAGTGGCTACAACGCACGCGAGAAGCGGTGGTGCGTCTGGCGCGACGTTATCCAGAAGTGCGCAGCGCCTATCTGTTCGGGTCGCTGACACAAGCGGGCCGGTTTCGGAGCAATTCGGACATCGATATCGCAGTAGAATGTGACACCGTGGCCGCCGAAAGTGCATTTTGGCATGCCCTGGAAAAAGAGTTGCAGCGGGATGTGGATGTCCGCCCTTTGACCGGGACAGTGAAGGACGTCGCCACCCAAGCAGGGGAGTTGATCTATGAACGGTAAATTCATCATCCTGATCAACGGCATCCGTCGCGACCTCGAGGCCATCGCTGCGATCTATGACGAATTAGAGCGCCATCCATTGTCAGCGGAAACGGACAACGACGTTCTGATTGTGATTGCCTACCATCTTCACAACCTGTACAATGCCTTCGAGAACATCTTCCAGAATATCGCGGCGGTTTTTGAAAACTCGGTAGAGGATGAAGGAAGATGGCATGCGCAACTATTAGAACGTATGCGATTGGACGCGATGCCTTTACGACCAGCCGTGATTGACGACGCAGCTTACAAGGCGTTAGACGAACTGCGACGCTTTCGTCACCTCTTTCGACATGCGTATGCCATCGATCTTGATCCGCAGCGCCTGGCTCTGGTTTGGCACAAGGCCTTAGACCTCAAGGGGATCTACCGTGAGCAGTTGGAGGCGTTTGTGGTTTTCTTGCAAGACTTGTCCGAACACGAACGCTATCAGTGAAATTCTTTTGTTTATTTAACAGGGCGTAGCCTATGTACTGTGACCACACTGTCGGCGTTGTCGTGCCAGCTTATAATGAAGAGAATCTAACCGGGCGCGTCATCGAGACGATGCCAGCGGCGATGGGACGGCGGAGACAGTACGCAGTTACTTATCTGAGATGAACGAGCGCCTGTATTTCATTCGACACGAGGCGAACCAGAGGATGTACGGGATGACGGCGGCGTAGCCAGGCGGATAGGCAACCGGATTGGATTATCGCAGTGTTAGAGATAGGATGATGTAACGAGGTGTTCGAATGAGCGTAGAGACCAAAGCAATGGGTTGGGAAGGTAGTGTGCAAACCATTCCTGGCGTTCCAATGTCTCCTCGGTTGGGGGCTTTACTGACGGAGCTCACGGAGATTCCGGACATCAAGATGGCGTTGTGGAAAGTGCTTTCCGAGTATCTGGAACTCAAGTGCAAGGCTCTGGAGGAACGTATCGTAGCCTTTGAAACGAAGTGGGATATGTCTTTTGAAGAATTCTCCCGAAAATGCGCTGAGGGGACACTGGCAAAAGAACCGTACTCTTACGAGGTGGAAAAGGATTTCTGGGAATGGGAGCAGGCCACAACGTTACTGTCTTACTATCAGTCGTTGAGGCTTCAATGGATGTGAGAGACTTTGCTTCCGAGTTGCTCCAGGCCCTGGCGACAGTGGAGTGGAAGCGATTGAACAAGTTGTTCTGCGGTCAGAAGGCCCTGTGGTCAGCGGGCGAGCTTATGTGACTAGGCGGATAAACGACATCCGAGAGATGTTTCTGGAATTTTACTTCAACGAGCAGACGGGAACTATGGCTTTTGCTTTGATCGAGGATCGAGAGAGAATTTGGGGCATAGATCGGGATAACATCCGAGGGTGGCATCTCCATCCCCTGGAGAATCCGAGGGGGCACATAGGGATCGAGATGCTCTCTGTGTCCGAGATTGTGGAGCGTTTGGGATCTGTGTTGAAGGATAAAGCTTGAGCCATTATCAATGAAAGAGGAAAGGTATCTTCTCAATAACTTGGGGTGAATCTGTTCGTAGTGCGCACTTTAGTGCGCTTTTAGGGGCGCTGAAGCGCCTACTACGAACAAGCCCCCGGTTTATTGAGAAGATACGAGGAAAGAATATCTTGAATGCTCTCGCTGCGCTGATCTTCAGGAAAGTTGCTCTATGTACCAGGGCCATACCATCGCCGTCGTCGTGCCGGCGTATGCGGATAAACGACATCCGACGAAGAGAGTCTGATCGGGCGCGTGATTGAGACGATGCCGGAATATGTGGACCATATCGTGGTGGTTGACGATTCCAGTAGAGATGATACAATTCGCGCCGTGAACCAGTACCTTCCCAAGATGAGTGAGCGATTGCACCTGATCCAGCACGAGCCCAACCAGGGTGTGGGAGGCGCGATTGCCACTGGCTACAAGTGGTGCCGCGACCACGAGGTGGACGTGGCGGTGGTGATGGCGGGAGACGCCCAACCTGCTCGATCCGGTGGTGGCAGGCGAGGTGGATTACGCCAAGGGCAACCGGCTGTTCACAGGGGATGCCTGGAATCAGATCCCCAAGGTGCGTTATCTGGGGAACTCGGGGATGTCGCTTTTGACCAAGATTGCCTCCGGCTACTGGCACGTGGCGGATTCGCAGTGTGGGTACACGGTGATCAACCGTAAAGCGCTTCAGGTCATCGATTGGGATAAGATGTACAAGCGGTACGGTCAACCCAACGACCTGCTGGTGCGGCTGAACATTCACAATTTTCGCGTGCGCGATGTGCCGGTGACGCCGGTGTACGACATCGGGGAGGATAGCGGCGTGCGGCCCATTCGGATGATCCCCAGGCTCTCGTGGCTGCTGCTCAAGCTGTTTATGTATCGCATGTGGCAAAAGTACGTGATCCGGGATTTTCACCCGCTGCTTTTTTTCTATGCGATGGCCTTCTTTCTGCTGGCGGCGAGCGTGCCGCTGGGAGGGCGGGTCTTTTACAAGTGGCTGATTCTGGGGGGGAATATCCCGCCGATCAACGCGCTGGCCTGGATGTCGGGCACCATCGCGGGCTTGCAGGCGCTGTTCTTCGCGATGTGGTTCGATATGGAGTATAATCGGGAGCTGCGGTGACTTTGGAGGTGTGGTGATGAGGTATAAAGAGGAATTCAAAACCGATCGGGCTGTTGAGGCCTATAAATTTGAGACTGTCGTATTGGAGGATGGCGTTATCCAAATCCCAGAAATTTCTCAGTTTGCTCACCGCCCAATTGAGGTCTTTATTGTGCTCAAGCAGCCGGACACGCGGTGGGTGGATGCCGAGAAGGAGCAAACGATGGCGCAGTTTCTCGCCAAATGGACGGGGTTTTTGAAGGGCGTTGATCCGGATGCTGCCAGGCTTGAATGCTTACAGGGCAAATATGAATGCAAAGGATTTTGAGCAATCAGGGTTGGATGTATACAGCCCCAGTTCGTTCTTGCAGTCATTGCAACGATCTGATGGTTGATGTTGCTCTTCTTCGCGATGTGGTTCGATATGGAGTATAATGGGGAGTTGCGCTGAGGGTGATTGGTCTTCCAAGGTGGCGCTTGGAAATGACTTGCCCAATGTATGCTGATCCAAGACGAACGGAGGGGGATGTCTTTTATCCCCGTCATCGAGACGATGCCCGAGTACGCTTGCACCTTATAACGGGCAGATCAAGACCCCGCCGAGGCAGAAGGATAGGATACAGGAGGACAGGAGACGATGAACACTGCGATGAGTGCTGTGATGGAGCCTCTGATCAGGAGAAAAGTCTTTGTCACGGAGGAAGAGGCTATTCGATCGTTGATACGGCAATATGTCCTGCAACAGGTAGGTGTTTTCCAACGGGAATTGGCTCGTTTTGAACGTAAGTATGGGATGCGATTCGAGCAGTTTGCAGAGTATCTGCACGAGC
>DAOTUB010000030.1:0-44822 GCA_034437455.1 Anaerolineae bacterium
GCGGTGAGAGTGACAATATCGCCGTAACGATACGTGGGCCAGTCAGGTTCACGGTCTACGGAACCGCCACTGCCGACAATATTGACAGTGAGAACGTACTCGTCCTCGGTGAAGGTAGCCGTGACGTCCTTGTCACTGTTCATCGTGATCGTCTTGACGGTCTCGTTCCCCGACAGAGCGCCGCTCCATGCATCAAAGGTCCAACCAAGATCCGCGGTAGCCGTGAGCACGACGACTTCGCCATAGAGGTAGGTAGATTGAACGGGATCTCTGCTCACAGAGCCATCGCCGACGGTGTGAATTGTGAGCACATACTCGTCCTGGGTGAAGGTAGCGGTGACCGCCTTGTTGGCGTCCATTGTGATGGCCGTCTCGGTCACACTGCCCGACGCATCCCCAATCCATTGATAAAAAGTCCAGCCGGGGTCAGCGGTGGCAGTCAACGTGACCACGTCACCGTAATGATACGGCGGTTCAGGTATCTGGGTGACCGAGCCATTGCCGACGGTGTTGACATCCAGGAAGAACTCATTCGAGGTCACCTCCAGGTAATAGTCAACGTCACATCCACCGATGCGGCGGTCGAAGGGAGAGACTTTGATATAGTACGTGTCTGTATCCGGCGCCACCCAGACGATCTCGGAAACCAGGAGATCATCCGGTCTGGCATCATCGTTGGATTCTAGTAGAACTTTGCTCTCATCGTATAGCTCAAGCACCGTGTCGTTGTAGCCTCCCAGGTCAAATGTTCTGATGGTATACGTGACGCCCGCTACAGCTTCGAAGGGCACCCAATCGGCCACGTCAACCGAGTACCCGGTGATCTCGCAATCGGTGGCACAAGGATTGTGGAAATTGTGATGCTGGGACGGGCCGTCCACGATGATGGGCTGGGCTTGCTGTACCTCAACCAGAGTGTTATCATCCTCATACTCATCCCTACAGGTGGCGGTGCCGGTGACCTCCAGAGAGTAACTGAGGCTCGGGTCGCCCGTCTCCTCGGAATCGTGTTCCACCTTGACGTAATAGGTCCCATTGGCAAGCGCCGTCCATTGGATCCTGGAAGCCGGATCGACGGGGGGAGGAGGAGGATCGATGTCATTGTTAGAAGCCAACAGGCTCATCTGCGCATTGTACAAGTAAAGCCATGTGTCATTGCCGGGAGCCAAATCGTCGGTCTGGATGGTGTACTGGTTGCCTGCCAAAGCCCAGAACTTGACCCAATCCTCATCCCCCGCCACGTGGATGGTACGACCGGTCTGAGGCCCGCCATTTACGGCGATGGGCTTGGCATTGCCAGCGACATCATCAGGCTCAAACGCATCGCCATCGGGATGAGGCGTGGCCGGTGGCTCGGGCGGGGTCGCCGACGTATTCACTTTCAAACGATAGGTGAGATCGCTCCTGCCGGTGCAGGCGTTAAAAGGCTCCACCTTTACATAGTACGTCCCGCTCATAGGAGCCATCCATTTAATGCTGGAGGCAGGCGGATTGCTGGAATCGTCATTCACCATCTCATAGCCATCCACCGTGACGGTGATCGCCTCTTCACCAGAGAGTTCATACAGCCCCAGGATGGTATCGTTGCCGGCAGCCAGGTTCAAATTCTCTGTTTTGATGACGTATACCGTACCTGATATGACGTCAAACTTCACCCAGTCCACATCGCCGCCACATGGACCCTGAAAGTTATGCTGTTGATCCTGGCCATTTACACTGATCGGCCTGGCATCGAGAATCGTATTATCAGGCTCGTACAGATCGCTGTAACATTCACTGTATTCATTCTGGTCCACGCGGATGGAGTAATCGAATTGATCGCCACCATCAAATTTGGGATGTCTGGCTTTGATGTAATATGTCCCCACCGTAGGAGCCGTCCAGATAATTTTGGATGCTTTGAGCTCATCTCCGCTATTGTCGTCCTGAGCCAGTTCCCCATAGTTGGCATCATATAACCAGAGCTGCGTATCGTTTACCGCATTCAAGTCAAAGGTTTTGATCGTGTATTCGATACAATCCCAGGCTCTGAATTTCATCCAGTCCTCGTCATATAACGGTTTGAAAAGATGCTGCTGAGGTACAGCGATCTTGATCTCACTCGCCTGATCGATGGTATCGTCAGGCTCGAACTCGTCATCCTGCTCAATCGCGGCCGGAGATGAACTCGTGGACGCCCCCTCGGGATCGGGAGGCGCTCCCGCCGATTCAAACCCCAATTCGGAAGAATGAGGATCGACAGTACCCACCACTTGAGCTGAACTAGCAGCAAAGGACGAAAGCAACACACAGGTGACAGCAGCCACAACCACAAAGATCAGTTGTCTGTATCGAGTCGTGCTCTCCATAACTCTTCCTCCTTAATTATGTGCAGAGTATTTCCAAGGGTCAATCGACATTGGCTCTCAACCATCAACCAGAAACCTGGCTCTTCCAACGCCACCCATTCCTCTCGGATCGCCTCGCGCTTTCGGCAAGCGATCAGACAGGCGGCGGCTGGCCCGTGAAGAGCAGGCAAAGTTTACCCAAAAGGCCCTCGGCCCTCATCCAAGAAACCTTACGGTGGAGGCGGAGGGGGAGCACTGGGCTTTGTAGGCTGCGGCTGACTACCACCACCGCCGCCCCCCCCGCCACCGCCCGATGGCCGCGGAGTAGCCGTAGGCGGAATGGGCGTGGCCGTTGGCCGCCAGACGATAGTGTTCGTCGGGGTCGGGGTCGGTGTATCCGTCGGCAACGGTGTGGGCGTCTCGGTCGGCGTGGGCGAGGGCGTGGGCGTCTCGGTCGGCGTCGCGGTCGGCGTCTCGGTCGGCGTCGGCGTGGGCGTCTCGGTTGGAGCCACTATCGGCAGAACGACCTCATTCAACAACCAGCTTCCTCCTATAAAAAGAATTCCAGCCGCCACCACGATCAAGGCCCATTGCTGCAAGTTGCTGAAGAGCGACCGCTTCGGCTTGGGCTTTTCCGCTTCCCCCTCTTCCCCTCGAGATAGCCGAGAAGGCACCGCGTGAGATCGGGTAGCTCCCATCGGCATTCCCGCCTCGCCCTGTTCGGCAGCGGAGCCTGCGACGCCCATACCAATCCGGGGAGCGGGCACAGCCTTATCCAACAACGTCACCAACTCTTCCATGGTGGGCCTGTTGGCGGGATCTTTTTCGATGGCCTGGAAAATGATGTCTTCAAGCACGAGGGGAACATTGTAATTAAAGTCGCTCAGGGGAATGGGAGCTTCGTTGACAATGGCATCCTTGATCCCCTCTTCTCCCTCGGCCACGAAGGGAAGATTGCCGGCCAGCATCTCGTACAACACCACTCCCAGCGCGTACACATCGGCGGGCCGCTGATCCATAACCTGATCCGGGCCTATTTCCCCCAGATGTATCCTCAAACGCTCTGGAGACATGTAGCGCACGCTGCCGGCCACCACCGCAGGTTCGTGGGTGCCCCTGGCGATGCCAAAGTCCGTCAAGACCGCCTGTATATCTTCTCCTTGGGATCGAATCGTGCGGAACAAGATATTGTCCGGCTTGACGTCCCAGTGGACATATTGCTTGGCGTGCATATAGTCCAACGCCGACCCGATCTGGTAAGCGATCTCGACCGCTTCCTCGGTGGAAAAGATCGGCACTTCCTGGAAACGGCTCTCCAGCGACCCGCCCGGTAAATACTCCATGACGCAGAACCAGGGATTACCAGACACGTTGGTAGCTCGCGCGATGTAGTGTTCTCTGCGTCCGGTTCGAGAGGGGATGGGGTATACCTTGACGATGTTTGGATGTCGCAGTTTCTGCAGGATCCCCACTTCCTTGCGCAAGGCGCTAAGCTCGAAAAGCCCCACGCCCTCGCCTTCGCCTTCGCTCACCGGAACGAGCTTGACAATCACAAGCTGAGAGCCTTCCACTCGCGCCAATTGGGCCATATATAGCGTGGACATGCCTCCTCTTGCAGTTTCTTCCAAAGGCGCGATAATCTTGTAAGGCCCAACTCTGCTGCCTGCTCTGATATCTAGCATAACAATCCTCCTCGGACAAACACTCTCATTCCTCTTGATCGGGATCTTCGTCTACGCTCTCCTCTTCCCTCTCAAAACGAAGCTGCACGCCTCCACGCCCCAACTCGATGATGTCTCCATTCTGCAAAACTACATTCCCCTTGAATGGCAATCTCCGTTCATTGACCCAGGTGCCATTCTTGCTCCCCTGATCATAGAGTAAAAATTCATCCTCTTCTTTCACCAGCGTCGCGTGCAAACGAGACACCTGCGAGTGGTCGAATGCAATGTCTACCCGGCTCTCGTCGCGTCCCAGGTTCGTGACGTCAAACAATGCATACGTCTGCCCATCCTTGCCATCCTCGACCTCGACGAGCCGCGTCCCCTTGCTGACCACGCCCAAAAACTCGGTCACCTTCCGAATGCCCACAGCGACCGACTCGACTGCCTTCTGCGGACCTACTATCAGCACGTATGCGCCCAAAATAATCACCAGGATCAGCGCCAACCACGCCGGAATATTGGAGCCTTGACTCCGGAAGAAACGGCCAGTCGCCTCCCCAAAGGTCTCGATATGCGTACGGACCGTCAGGGGGATCTCAGCCTCCCCGGACAAGCCGATATCATCCGTCACCTCTACGACGAGCGTGTGCTTCGTCTCGGTATCCATCTCTGCACAACCCAGAGACGAGATATCCAAATCGTATTCGGCAAGCAACTGCTGGAATTCGTCCACCTGTTCATCCAGGCGATACCGCACCCTTTCGACCTCTCGCTCCCGATTGGAGTGAGTCACCTCGATCCGGACAGGGACCTCCAACGGCTCGGCGTCCCCACACTCGGTCCGCCATTTTCCCCAGCGTTCGATCGAGACGCCGGTGTCAGGCTCGATGATCTCGACGGTAGGATGCGGGATCTCGACCTCCACACCCGTGATCTCTGCCGTCCCTGTACGCCCTTTCTGATCGACGGCCTCCACCTGGATGGAGACGCCCTCGATCAAGCCCTCTGCCGAAAGATCAGCGCCCGGATCGTCGGGCAGCGTCGTGGTATCCCACTCCCAGACGAAAGGGGCGACCATGGTAGCCATCTTTTCCCCATTCACATAATAGTTCACTTCTCGAATGGGACACTGCTCGAGCAAAAAGACAGGCTCTAACGGCAGGAGGCCAGAGACGCTCTGCCCCTCGTCCACCCCGCTCAGATCGACGACCGGCGAGACAGGCTCTATGGCAATCTCGGCTTCGTGTGTCTTTCCCCCCACCTCGACATAGACCGTCACTTGTTCTTCACAGGCTTCTGTGCCATAGCTGATGACGTATTGTTCTCCTTGAGTGAGAAAACGACTAAACGCATCTTCTAATCGTCCCTGCGCGCCCTCACCGTAGTAATGAATAAACTCGCCGTCCGTGACATCGGCCAGGTTTCTCAAGTCGTCAAAGTTGCCCCCCTGCTCGGGACCTACCCCAACCGCATAGACCGAGATCTTGCCCTCCAGCCCCCGGGCCTCGATCCGATATTTGACATCAATCGCCTCAAAGCTGCAATAACCAAGCCCACTGTCCTTCCCATCCGAAAAGATAAAGATAGCCTTTTTCATACGAGCGAATTCAGAGCCGAGTCCTTCCTCGCCCAGATCCTCGACCGCGTCCCGCGCAGCATCGTAGAGACAGGTAGCCTGTAGCGCGGGGTCGGCCGGTATCTCGGTGGCGGGGATACCACCCTCCCGGGCAGATTGGAGCGATTGGACCTGCTCGACCACGCGACTGAAGGTGAAAATACCCACCACGTCCTCTTCACTCATGCTGGTTATGAACTGCCCCATGGCTTCTCGGACATCTTCCAGCTTGCTGCCGGCGATCCCCCGCCCCTCCATACTGCCACTCACGTCCACGGCAATATCCACCGCCACGCCTTGTCTTTCTGGGGAGACCCCAAAGTTGCTGATCGGCTTGGTAAATTCTCGAACGGCAAAGTCGTTCTCGGTCAAGCCCGATACGTGCTGGTTCTGATCGTCCATCACCGAGACATAAGCCGTGATTAACGGGTGCTCGCCAGACCTGGATTCGGCCTCGATGCCGGTGATCGTGACCTGGGCCACATTGGACTGTGACTGGACGGACAGCGTCATCACCGTGAACAGCAAGATAAAACAAGCTATCAGTTCTCTACCCCTGCTCTTTGATTTCCCAAACATATTGAAAATCTCCTTCGGATGTGGTTTATCCGCTGCTTACCCTCTAGCTAACCTTGACGACGATGACACTGATATTGTCCGACCCACCCCGGTCATTGGCCAATTTGGCCAGTTGCTTCGCAGCCAACTTGGCAGGCTGTTGACTGACCTCTGTTCTAAGCTCATCCACCTCGACATACTCTGAAAGACCGTCGGAGCACAAAACGACGATGTCTCCCCGCCTTAACTCTCTCTGGAAAATATCCACCTCAACTTTGCGGTCAACGCCCAGCACGCGGGTAAGCAGATTTCTCTGGGGATGATCCTTGGCCTGTTCAGGAGTCATCCTGCCGGCCTGGACCTCCTCCTCCACCCACGAATGGTCCAGCGTGAGCTGCTCGATCCCGGCATCGTGAACCAGGTAGGCTCGACTATCGCCCACGTTCGCCACGTACAATTCCTGCTCCCGCACTACTGCGGCCACCACGGTAGTGCCCATGCCTCTATGGGAGGGAACCTCATCGGCCTCCTGGCAGATCGCCTTGTTCGCCGCTTTGATGGCCAATGTCAGATTGTCCGGAATATCATCTTTGGTATCCGTGTAATACTCTTCGATGACCGTGTTCACGGCCAATTGACTGGCTACTTCACCAGAGCTGCGTCCCCCCATCCCATCCGCCACAACGAAAAGATTTCCCAACGAGTCTTTCCGGGTAGAAGATGGCATGCGAACCTCAACGCAATCCTGATTGACGCTGCGAACACGTCCTGTGTCAGTCAACGGAGCCACCTCTATTTCCAGAGGTTGATCATCCAGCTCATCCGAAACCAGAGTCTCGTCAACTATCTCGAAAGGCTCGCTGATCTCCGCCTCCCCGACTCTCACGCACTCTACGGCCCGGCTCAAAAGCTCTGCTGCGTCCTCCTCTACCACGATCAACCCACGAGTCGCCCAGTAATGCACCACTGGATCGGATATCCCTCTTTGGGCAACGTAGGCAGATTGCCCGGTTTCGTGGAGCCGGGAAGCAATGTCGCGGTACATACGACGAAACTCTGGGTTCGTCAGATCGTACCCAATGAAGAGCACGACTTTATCGAAAAATACAGCTTCCAGAACATCCAGCATTTCAGGCCATCTATCGAAAAGGGTAAATTGATCCTTATCAGTGATGACCAGCGAACCCCGCTCCGTGATACAACCATACGGTTTGACGACGCGCAGTTCATCCTGCTTGCCATACTTCAGATCGTAGACACCGAGGGCCGTCTGATACGCCACACCTTCTTCGTCAAGCACCCTTTCGAGCAAGGTGTCGTAATTCGTGGTCAAGATCAACTGGAAAGGCAATTCCGCAATGGTTCGATAACAAGCCGGTGGCTCTTCCACCCGGCCTATATTTTCCTCGATGAAAGAGAGCAGGGATTCTCTTCCATATGTGAGCTCGTGGCAATGGGCGGCCCAGGGAAAAGAGAGGCCGTTAGGTGAGTTTTTGCCCCGATAATCGATCAGTCGTTGAGCCAATTCCGCCCTGCTCGGCAACACGGACGTATTAGGGCCGATGAACAAGACACACTCGCCAGCGGCGATTCGCTCGCGTAATCGCTCCTCTTCGCGCTGCCCGGAACGAAGCGTTCCTTTCACATCCACTCGCTCAATCCCCCCAACGCACCCGAACGGCAATGATTCCTTCAACTCGTTTGGCCGTCATTCTCTTCCTCTTCTTCCTCCTCCGGCTCGGATGGCGGTTCGCCGTAGATAAAACTTCGCGGCTTGACTTCGTCGCTAAGCGATCCATAGGGAGTCATTCGGACAACCGCTACACTCCAAAAGTATTGATCCCCCTCTCCAGGAAGATCGAGCACGAGCACATCCAAATCGATCTCCGACTCGGGATCCTTTTTGAGTGTACCGGCCCTATCGTGGCTCTGGCCTTCTCTCCACACTCGCAATTCAAAAGCCTCATCGCTCTTCAACTCGCCATCCCAATCCCAGGCAAAGGTCACTTGACCTTCAAGTATAGCCTCATCCACTGGTTCGAGCAACTTGGGGGGTGGATAGGGTGAAGGTCTGAAAATTCTCACAAGAGCCGACCCAAGCCTCTTGAGCCTCGTGGAAAACGATGGGGCCGATGGCTTTGCATCCCCGGCAACGATGGGCGGAATGATGGGGGGTTGGGAGGCGTCTACTGGAGTGAAAGGAGCGGTTTGCGCACGTACACCCTCGGATGGAACGCTTTCCTCGCGGGCCGGGATGTCTATCTGGCCCCTGACTGTCCGCGGCTGAGGCACATACATATCAATACCGATCATCAATTGTTCCAGAGAAGACCTATCCGCCGGACTTTTTTGCAGAGTCTGAAAGATCAGGTCTTTGATCTCAGTAGGAACATCGAAACGCGGCAAGGGAGCTGGATCGGGTACCAAGATCGCTCGCTCTATATCCTCGTCAGTGCCAGTGAAAGGGAGAACGCCAGCGAGCATGTGATAAAACAAGACCCCAAGGGTATAGATGTCCGTGGGCCGATGATCCAATGGTTGATCGAGACTGACTTTTCGCGGTCTGATACGCTCAGGGGCTACATAAGATTTGAACTCGATCCCCTCCAAATGCTCGTATCCTTCTATGACCTCATCAGATTGCGCAGCACTCCTAAAGTTTGTCAGCACTAATTCCACTTTCAGCTCGGGACCTACCAAAGGGTGTCGAAAAAGAATATTTCGGGGATGGATATTCAAATAGGCAATTCCCTTGGAATGAATATAATCCAATGCTGCTGCGATCTGATAAATGATCTCGGCCGCCTCTACCAGGTGCAACCGGCCTATTTGTTCCATTCTGCTGGCCAGCGTCCCCCCTTGCAGGTGCTCCATCACCCAAAACCACCAACTCTCATCCTCAAAACTGATCTGGGAAATATAGCGATCCCCCTGGATAAACATCGCCTTGGGGTGAAGAGGAAATATCTTGGCGATGTTCAAATGGCGCGCTTTTTTGAGGATCTCAACCTCGTTTCCAAAAGCCACATAAGCACGTCGCTGTTCTTCGGTGACGTCAAAATGGGGAATGCGTAGGATATTGAGAACTAACGGTTCTTGCTCGTCAGGGGGATCCGAAAGCCAAGCCTCAACCAAGCCGTCTCCGCTCACCTCTGAGAGGGATCTCTGCAGGCGATAAGGGCCAAGAACGAAACCTCTAGAAATAGATGGCATAATTCTCTCTCCTTAAAATAATAGCGCGCCCATAAACCGATGCCACCTGAGCAGCTACTTTGGATCTATACAGCGACGAACAGGCATAATAACACTAAAAAGTACTTCACCGCATAAATAAACCAAGCTGCCGCCACTCCCTACTCTAGTAGGGATGACGGCAAGTCGTTCCTTCTCCAATCTCCTTCGCAAATATATGCCTGGTACATTATGTCATAAACAATGGAGATAAATGTGCGGTGAGGAGTTGACTCAAGACCCCTCATTGGAAGTGGAAAATAAGATCACCAAAAATACTCGTGTGCTGAAACTGTTAGAACACCGAGTCTTTTCTTACATCACAGCCACCTCCATATCTACCGCTTCAATCAGAAGGAACAAAACCAGATGCAGGAAATAGACAGGATACAATACCCGTTTTTAACGCGGTCATTATAGTATAAATCCCAAAGTTTGTCAATAGGAATTATGTCCGTGCTTGTTCGGCGATTGGGAACGTTGGGATAAAATGGAGAAAAGCCGCACAGAAGCATGAGCGATACACCTGCGACGAATTCCACTCGCCGTTTTGATTTGACATAGCACGCATTCTCTGTTAAGGTTAGGATCATCGCGCAAGCGGAAGGAGAACAATGCACGTCACGGTTAAGCAAACACTGCTAGCATTGCTTTTGGTAGAAGCGCTACTGGCAACCCCACCGGTATATGCCAGTAAACTTGGCGAAGGCAGCGTGATCCACGTTGTAGCATGGGGGGAGACGTTGTTCAGTATCGCCCGGCGCTACGGCACGTCCGTGGAAGTTATCAGCACAGCGAACGGTATCGCCGACCCCACACACATCTACGCCGGGCAGCAGTTGACAATCCCCACAGCTAATGCGCCGACCGCGCCTGCCGAGGCGGAAGCCACCCACGTCGTCCAACCGGGCGAGAATCTGTATCGCATCGCCCTGCGCTACGGTACCACGGTGAACGCGCTGGCCGCGCTCAACGGCATTTACAACTCCGACCACGTCGTCGCCGGTCAGACGTTGATCATTCCCGGCAGCCCAGCGGCGCCCAGCGTGGCGTACCAACCGGAACACGCCTCTACGACACACACGATCCAACCAAATGAGACATTGACCCTCATCGCGCACCGCTATAACGTTTCGCTCTGGACGCTGATCCAGGTCAACAACATCGCCAATCCGGCGTTGATCATCCCCGGACAGGTGCTCGTCATCCCACAAGCCGACAGCCTGGCGCCGGCCTCCACGCCTACCCCACCCCCTTCCAATACCGAGAAGCGCATCCTGGTTGATATTTCGGAGCAACACCTCTACGCCTACGAAGGGGAAATGTTGGTCTACTCATTCGTGGCCTCGACCGGGATTTCTGGCGGCACGCGCACGGGCACCTTCCGCGTCCTCGACAAGTATCCCAACGCCTACGCCTCCACCTGGAACCTGCAAATGCCCCATTGGTTGGGCATTTATTGGTCGGGGACGCTGGAGAACGGCATCCACGCGCTTCCTATCCTGTCCAACGGCCAGCGGTTGTGGGCAGGGTACCTGGGCACGCCGGTCTCTTTTGGTTGCATCATTCTGGGGGTGCAGGAGGCTCAGATGCTCTACGAATGGGCCGAGATTGGGACGCCGGTGGTGATTCGATATTGATAGCACGACAGAGATTGCTCTCCGCACCTGGAGGAAAGCACAAGTACTTTCCGGTAGCCGCCGTCAGATCCGAGTAGACGCCCCGGTAAGCGGGAGGCAGCAACGCCGCCATCTGGTACATGATCTCGTCGGTCATCTGCCGGCGCACCTGAGCGGTCACTCTTTCCTCCCCAGGGTCCAGGTGGAACGACTGGCCGACGACGATGTAAAAGTCGGTGCGACGCAGGCGGGCCAGATTGTGCCAGAATTTCTCCCCACCGTAATAGACCAGAGGCAGCAGAGGCGCGCCGCTGCGCAACGCCAGGAACACCGCGCCGGGGCGACCTCGCTGCAAGCGCCCGTCGCCGCTGCGGGTGCCCTCGACGGCCACGGGCAGGATAACGTCCTTTTCCAACGCCGCCAGCGCCTTACGGAAAGCGACCACGTCGGTCTCGCCCCGGTGCAGGGGGATCGCCCCCCACAGATTGCCCATGAACCGCAGAAAGGGGTTGTTCCATACTTCCGCTTTTGCAAACCCGGTCATTGGACGCGGTTGCATGTGTGTGTAGAGGATAGGAACCTCCAGAAAGTTGATGTGATTGGCGACGATGATGAGCGGGCCTCGTTCTGGAACCCGCGCCATCTGCGCGGCGTCTATCCGGCACAGAAGATGCATCAGGCCCTTGATCGTCGAGGTCACCACGCGGTGAGTGAGCGTCGTTCGAGGATTCTTCAATGGATTCAAGACATTGCCTCAATACT
This sequence comes from Anaerolineae bacterium, assembly GCA_034437455.1. Classification (GTDB taxonomy): domain Bacteria; phylum Chloroflexota; class Anaerolineae; order B4-G1; family B4-G1; genus DAOTUB01. The sequence goes on from DAOTUB010000030.1 coordinate 11,777, forward strand.
GGAGCGAGTTATTCGGCGTCGGGGGTACCCTTCAGCGCCTGCCGAGCCGCGTGGGCGTAGATCGAAGTAGGCAGCATGTCAATCGCCTGGTTGAAACGGCGGTTCGCCTCGGCCTCGCGCCCCGTGCGACGGCAGGCCAGGCCCAGGTTGTAATAACCCGCCGCCAGGTACTTGGCGCCCGGTCGCGCTTCCTCGTTGGTCAACGCTTCCTCCAGCGTCAGGCACGCTGCCTCTGGCTTCTTCATGTGCAACTGGATCACTCCGCGATTGATGAGCACGATCTGGCGGCTGGCTGCGTCGGGTCCCAGGCGCAGGGCGAACTGACACAGGTCAAGCGCCCGCTCATATTGCCCCCTGGAAGCGAACCAGTTACCCAGGTCGACCAGCAATCGCACCCGCATCGTGACCAGATAGAGGACGAGGAGAAATAATACAGGGTGGATCGGCACAGAGGCCAGGGCAAACAGAGTCCCAACGACGAGAATGCTCAGACCCTCGACGGCAAACCGGGCAGAAAGCCCCTCCCGGCGCATAAAAGAGAGCGCGCCAAAACCAAGCAAATAGAGCAAACCAACCAGTAGTATCGTAAGAGAAGGGTGCATGTTCGTACGCCTTTGGGCGGGTAGATTGGGAAACTGGTTTTACTTGTCTACCGATTTCCCAATCTACCAGCATGTATCAGGCAAACAGATGATCGGCGGTGCGTTGCAGCATCTCGACGCCGCGCACTTCCCTCTCAAAGAGGGGCACAATGGCGCGCACGTCGGGGAAACTGCGCCAGATCTCTTCCATATACTCATCCTGCATGGCGACGCGATTGAGCACAAAGTCAGGAGCGTCCTCGGCCACCGTCTCTTTGTCAATCAATAGGTTCACCACCACGCCTCCCACGGGGATGCCAAAGTCTTGGAACCAGTTGATGAAACGCTTGATGACGGCAATAGGCAACGCCTCTGGCAGCGTGACAAAGAAAAAGGCGGTCTGTTCCACGTCGGTGAGCAACCCCTTGGCTTGCTCCATCCGCGTGCGCAGGTTGAGAAGATAGTCCATCAGGGGATCTTTTTCCTGCTTCTTGCTATAGGATAAAAGCTCCTTGAGCGACTTGGCCTCCTCGCGGCTCTGCATCATCTTGTTCACCCACATACCGTACACGCTCGACATGCCCAGCAGTCGGCGAGCATTCGCCGTAGGCGCGGTATCAAAGACGTAAGCTTCGTACTCGTCCTCAAACATGAGGTCAATCATGTTCTCGAACATGGCCGACTCCTCAAAGGCCGGGTTCATGGTAGCCGATTCCACGAACTCGTCGGCCTTGGTCTTGATGTCAGCGTACTTGAGGAACCACTCGATCTTTTGGGTCAGCTCCACCTTCGACTTTTCGATGGTCTCCTTGGTGTCGATCTCGTAAGCCTCCAGATTCGGCGCGCCCTCCACGGGTGTCGGCGCGCCAAAGACATCCTGATCGAGCAGGCTGCTGAGGGAGTGAACCGGGTTGGTCGAGGCGAGCAGCGTGCGCTTACCCTGGCCGGCGATCCACAGCGCCGCCGCGCCCGCCATGACGGTCTTGCCCACCCCACCCTTGCCGCCGAAGAACACATACTTCATCTGTGGATGGGCGGTCAAGAACTGTGCCGTCGTCATTTCGATTTCTGGGGTAATCATGCCTCACCTCCGAACAGCGCGTCCGCCACCTTGCCGATCATCTCCAGGCCGGTGATGTCCCGTTCAAACTCCGGCACGCTCGTCAGCACCTCGTCGCCAAAGGTCTTGTCGATCTGTTTGATGTACCTCTCCTGCATCTCGATACGGTTCCGCAGATACTCGGGGATCTCCTGTTGAGCCAGTTCTGGCGGGATGACGCGGTTGACGATGTAACCAGAGATGGGCACGTTGTACTTGGCAAACAGTTTCGACGCCTTGAGGGTATCAATGATGATCATCTCCTCTGGCGTGACGACGAAGAAGAAGGCGGTCTTTTCGCGATCGGTGAGGATACTGGAGGAAGTGTTGATGCGCTGCTTGATGTCCTGTAACTCGGCGAGAATTTGATCTTCCTCCGTCTCTTTCTTGCGCTCCAGAATGGCCGCCACCTGGGAGTATTCCTGCATCTCCTCGCGCAGCGCGGTGATCTTGCCGATCCACTCGTCATAGACGCTGGCCATGCTCAGGTAGTAGAGCGCGTGGCCGAGGGGCACCAGGTCGTAGATGTAATAGTCATATTCCGCGCCGACGACGATGTCGACCACGGCGTCAAAGATGGCGCTCTCTTCCATCGCTGGCTCGGCGGCGGCGGCCTGGATGTAGTTCTCGATCTCTTCTGGAATCTCTTCAAAACCGTACATGTCGAGGATTTTCTGGCGAATCTCGTCCTGATACTCCTGGATATGCTGATCGGCGTCGATCTCCTGGGCAAAGAGGTTGGGCATGATCTCCACCGCCCCCTTGCCAAAGATGTCCCGCTCAAAGATGTCCGAGAGCGAGGCCTGAGGATCCACCGAAAAGACGAGCACCTTGTACCCCTGCTTGGCCAGCCAGTAGGCGGTGGCCGCGGAGAAGGTGGTCTTGCCCAATCCGCCCTTGCCGCCGAACTCGATGTAGCGGCGGTTGGGGTTTTCCTTAAACGTATGTGCGAGGGACATTATTGCCTCCTTACGCCAAAGCGTCGGTCAGGTCGCGCTCACGCAACATGCGCCGCTTCCAGGTGGAGATCTGCGGCACGACGTAGGGCAGCAGGCGCAGCGAGTAATAGGGCGGCAGGATGGGAATGCCCAGCAGGTCCCCCATCGTGATCAGGATGAACAGGTGCTCCATGCTGCCGCGCGTCTTGAGGGCAAAGCGGGTCATGTCGTGGCCGGCCATGCCGTAGAGGAATTCCTTGGCCGAACGGCCCAGGCGTCCCAGCAGGCTTTGCTTTTCTTCTTCAGTCATTTTGCCTCCATCAAATTCAGGATATTGTATAATCAACCGATTCCTTCAATCAGTCCAGTCAGGTCCGTCCAATCGCGCTCGCGCAACAGGCTCCGCTTCCAGCGGTTGATCAAAGGGACGACGTAAGGCAACAGGCGCAAGGTGTAATAGGGCGGCAGGATGGGAAGGCCGACGATGTCGCCAAATGTGATCAGCACAAATAAGTGCTCTACCTCGCCTCGCTCTCGCCGCACATCGCGCACCCACTCGTAGGTGGTCATCCCATAAATGATCTCACCGAAGGTTTCTCCGATCCGACGCAATCGCTCCAGCATTTTTTTCCTCAATCGGTTCGAGCGCCCAGCCACCAAACAGATGGGAGGGTCGGGGGCCGCCCTCCCATCTGCAATATGTTACGGCGATCACGCAGCCTCGGCTGCCTCCTCCTTCCGCGGCGCCTGGAGCGCTTTCCAGCCATCTACGATGAGAACCACCGCCGCCACGACCAGCACCAGGGCAATAATGCCCAGGAGCAGGGAGGCGATAAAGCCCTGGGTCGTGATCTCGGGAGCGCCCAGCTTGCTAAAGTTCACGTAGGCCAGATAAAGCAGCGCAGCCAGCGTGGTGACGATCATGAAGAACGAAGGATAAAGCGCCCAGGTGTTCTTTCTGCCCTCTGCCCTGAGCCATAACGCGATCAGCAAAAGGGCCAGTCCAGCCATCAACTGGTTAGAGGCGCCAAAGGCCCCCCAGATGGCCAGCCAGGGAATGATCCAAACGAAGAGCAACGTCAGGAGCAAGGCCACGATGGTGCCCACGTGGACGTTCTTCATGGCAGGAATGGCGTCTCCCACCAACTCGGCGCTGGCCACGCGCATGAAGCGCACCACCAGTTGCATAATGGTCAACGCCATGATCGTCAAAAAGACGGAGCCATAAGCCGTGCCAAAGGTCTCGGGAATACCGATGCGGCCCAGGAACGCGGCCAACCCTTTAGCAAAGACTCCCAACGCCGCACCAGCGCCGCCGGCATCCTGATACCCCTGCCAGCCTCCAAAGGCGACGGTGGCGGTCAGGAAGGCGATGACGGCGAAAGCCATCTCCATGAACATCGCGCCGCCGCCCACCGGCAGGGCGTCGGTCTCCTGCTCTAACTGGCGAGCTGTGCCAGAGGTCGAAACCAGGCTGTGCCAGCCAGAGATCGCGCCGCAGGCAATGGTGACAAAGAGCATCGGCCACAACGGTCCACTGGCGGTAGTGAACTGGGTAAAGACGGGAAAGTCGCCCATCCCCGGACGCCAGATCAACAAGCCAAGCACGCCGCCCACCATGCCCAGAGAGACGATCCAGAAGGAGACGTAGTTGACCGGCTGGGCAAAGGACCAGATCGGCAGCACCGCGCCCAGGTAGCAGAAAATGATCATGAGCAGGGTGCCCAGGATCTGGGCCTGCGTGTTGCCCATAAAGACAGTGGGAGAGTCGGGAAGGCCGTACAGAGCCGAGAAGATGTTCGACATGAACGGCAGGGTGCTGATCCAGATGCCCACGAAGGTGAGCACGACGGTGACGATGGTGGTGATGATGATGTCCTGTTTCCACTTGTAGGTCATCTGACCGGCCAGGACACCCATCAGAACCACGGCGATCATGCCAAAGGGCACTTTGGGGTTGATCATCAGCGTCTTGCCCACGGCGTTGCCAAAGGCGCCCATGATCAAGAGCAGGTAAAAGTAGATAAAGATCATCAGGATGTTACGCGCGCGAGGGGAGATGAGTTTGTAACTCAACGCACCCATCGTGTCCCCTTCGCGGCGCACGCCCATGATCATTGCGCCATAGTCCTGGACCCAACCGATGAAAAACGTGCCCAGGATAATCCAGACCAGCGCCGGTAGCCAACCCCATTGCACGGCGATGACGGGACCGGTGAGAGGCGCCAGTGCGGCGACGGACTTGAACTGATAGCCAAAGAGCACGTTGCGGCTGGCCGGTGTAAAGTCCACTCCGTCCATATACATCTTGGCCGGGGTAGCCTTATTGGGGTCAGGTTGAACGATGTTCTCGTTGATGCGCCGTGCGTACACACCGTATCCTATGCCAATGCCTAGTGCTCCCAGGATCAATACGATAATCGAATTCATCGCTTACCTCCTTTTTGAGAACGGCTAAATGCGGAAAACGGTTATATAGTACAGTACGATTGAGCGCCTATTTGAATTCTCTTCGGTTACTGTTTTTTCTATACCTCCTTTTGCCCCCGAATGATGTAACACCGCTCGATGTATATAGAACCCATCAGTCTTGTGACTGTGGGCTACGACCACCCCAGTGAGTCTCAGTTGTCAATGTGCGTCTTTCCCTCTACCGCGGTTTGGAGATCCGCCAGAAAAGTCCTGCCAGACGCGGCGAGCAACCCGGCCACACGTATCTGTAGTTGAACGTGTGGGTCAGCCTTGCACCAAGAAAAACGATCCAGATACCTACCATACACCTCCAACCAGGGTTCCAGGGCTGTCACTTGTCGTTGAGCGCCGGTCCCGCGATACGCCACACTCAATTCCCCTGGCCCTTTTTGCCACGTCCAGGGCTGTTCCTCTTCTCTGCGCAGCCCTTCCGCCAGCTTCCCTTTGATTGGCACGATCTCCACCTCGCCTCGACGCGGTGAGCGCAAGGTCGCCCTTATTATAAGCCTATCTCGCTTTCCGCGCAAACGATCCAGCAACCAAAGCAGCAGAACCTCACGGTTCTCCAGCAACAGGGTGATCTCCAAACGTCGAAAGGGCGGCGCCGCGTGAACGACGTTAACGCGAGCGCCAGAGGCGGGCGAACCGATCCAGCCAGATTCCCTCTCACCGCCCAGCGCATCCAACCCCCTCTCCAACCAACGAAAAAGGCGCCGTCCACGGCGGCGGTTATACAAATATCCGCCACCGTACCACAGCGCCAGAAAGATACACAGTGCGATGCTCGCGACGATTTCTGGATCCATACTCCGAATCCCACCCCTACATTACAACACGCTATGGGCCAGAAGGATACGTCTCAACAACAAATCAGCAGACCGAGCAATCGAGCTACAGCTCACCAACCTAATTGTACCACCACTCTGCTCTTATATCAAACTATGGTAAATTTTCCAAGATGGTCTGCGGGTTGGGCCGGTCGCTCGCGCTCTCGCCCACATGGCTCCACACGACGCGCCCATCCGCGCCAATGATGAACACGGACGGCGCGGCTAACTTGTCGCCAAGCAAATTATACACGCCGTAGGCTTCGGCCACCTGATGCTGGGGATCGGCCAGCACCGGATAGGCAGCATTCGTCGTATTCCGCACCCCATCCACCGATGCCAGAGGTGCAACGGCCAGCGCGATCACCTCTGCCCCGGCCTCTTGGATCGCCGGATACATGTTTTGCAACCCAACGAGTTGCGTTCGGTCAGGCCCTCAGCCGCATCTCTGGAAAAAGACCATCACCACCGGCCCCTCGGCCAACTGCTCCGACAGCGTGAGCGCGCCGCCGCCGGCACGCTCGAGGGTGAAATCGGGAGCCTGTTCCGCAACTCCGAGAGCCAAGGCAGACAAAGGAACTTTAGTTGGCGTAGGCAGGGGAGTAGGCAGAGGAGATGACGCAACCTGGGTCGCGATTGCCGCTTGAGCGTCCGTGATATCCAGCACGGCCTCGTCCTCGAAAATCAACACGTCGGTGCTATCTCGCTGCTCCCGCAGCCATGCCGTCAGGTTGTGCCCCTGGCTATCCAGAGCCTCCATGGCAGCTTGGACTATCAGCACGCGGGAGATCGCGCGCTCGAACGCGGCACGGTCGAGTCCTACCGCCTCCAGCGCTTCCACCACAGCAGAGTCAGTCACGCCCAACGCCTGTTCCATCAGAGCGATCCGTTCTTCAACTTGTTCCGTCGTCGGCGTCTGCTCGGGAGGAAACGCCCGCAACAACAATTCCTCGCTGACGAGCCGCTGCAAAACCGTATCCGGCGGAGGAGCGTTCAGCTCACCCACCTCACTCACCACGTGGTCGATCAAAACAGCCTCCCGCCAGACGGAATGGGTGATCGAGTATCCACCCACGCTGGCGACGACTGGATCTGGTCTCACCTCTTCGGTGGGAGTCGGGCTTGGCTCTGGCGCGGGCGTCTTTGTGGGCGGCAACGAGGTAGGCGATGCTGTGGATGGAGGTATCGTTGCCTGAGCGAGCGTGTCTGGATTCTCCCCCAAAGATGCCACCATCACCAACAGTACAGCTAACAACAGGCAACCAGCACCTGCGATAATCCATATACGGGACGAACTTTTTTGACTCATAAATCGACTTCTCCTTATATTGGGATGGGTGGACTTTATCATGGCTTTTCCAAGTTGTCAATTCAAGCATCCTGCATCACATTGGGAAGAATTTGACAAAATACCCTTTTATGCTGATAATTGCCCCAAAGCGATGGGAGGCTTACAGTGAAAATTTCGTTTGAGAAAAAGACGCGGGTGCTTCCCCTCCTGGCGATGGCCTGGGATGGGCAATGGTTCCTCAAGACGTGCGAGGCGTATGGTTGGGAGGAAGCGACGCGACTGAACGCGCAGGTACGGGCCGCCTTTGCGCGCATCGAGATGAAGACGATGCTGCGCGCGCTGGGCAAGCGCGTGGCCGACGATCTGGCAGACGCGGTCCAGATTATCAACACGTACTTTCAGGATATATTGGCGGCTGGATTCGACGCCGAATTTACTGTCGAGAAGAAACGAGTCGAGATCGCCGTCACGCGCTGCGCTGCACTCTCTGGCGCAAAACGGGCGAGACTGGAACGACACGACCAGGCATGTATCGCCTGTCAGGGATTGTGGCCCGTTTACTTTGAGGTGTTGTTGCCCGACACGGCGGTCGAGGTAGAGATAAAAGAGCAGATGGGATACGGCGCGCCACAGTGCCATATCGTGATCAGCGAGGAGACTATGATGACAACCGAACGATCCAAACACTCAGTTCTAAGTTCCGAGGGCATTCGCGAGCTGCTGGAAGGCGGTGTGGATAACTTGAGCGAGGACGAGCGCGCGCTGTTGTTGGCTTTGATCACTGTGGAAACCGAGGCCGGAACGGATCTCGACGAAGAGGAACGCGCCGCGGTGGAGCAATTAAAAGCTCAGGTGGAAGGGTACGATACCGAGGAACTGGCCCAGGCGATGAAACACCTGGTCACGGCCAAGTCGCGAGAGGGCCGGAAACTGGAGTGGCCAGGTTTGAAGCAGCGGTTGCGCAAGCTGCGCTCCTTCAAAAAGTAGCTTCTACCAGTCTGTGTCCTCCTCGTCCTCTGGAGGTTGAAGCAACTGCCGGGCCGCCTGTGGGAAAACCTCGCGCGCTTTCCCGCCCGATGGCTGCGGGCCTACCACATTATGCTCCTCCAGGATGTCCATGATCCGCGCCGCTCGCGTGTAGCCGATGCGTAGCTTGCGCTGCATCAACGAGACGGAAGCCCGACCTTCGTGCAACAGTAGGTCGACCACATCGGGCAACAACTCGTCCTCGTACTCTACCGCCTGCTCCTTCTGACGCAGGTCCTCCCACAGCGGTTGTTGCACCACCTTGCCCGTCTCTATCGCCTCGGGCCTGACCTGTTCTTTCCAATAACGCACCAACCGACGCAGTTCCTCATTGGAGACAAAGGTGCCCTGCAAACGCATGGGCGTGGGAGAGTCGGGAGATTGGAACAACATATCGCCCTGGCCCAGCAAATGTTCGGCGCCACTCATATCGAGGATGACGCGCGAATCCACAGAAGAGGCAACGTTGAAGGCAATACGCGCCGGAAAGTTCGCCTTGATCAACCCCGTGACCACGTCCACGCTGGGGCGCTGGGTGGCGATCAGCATGTGGATGCCGGTCGCCCGCGCCATCTGCGCGATGCGGCAGATCGAACGCTCCACTTCCTGCGGGGCCACCATCATCAGATCGGCCAGCTCGTCCACCACGACCACGATGTACGGGAGTCGTTTTTCGCTCAGAGATAGCGCAATCCGCTCGTTATAATCGCGGATATTGGTCGCGCGCGTCTCGGAAAAGCGGCGATAGCGACCGTCCATCTCCCCCAGCACCCAGTGGAACACCTTGGTCACTCGCTCCATATCCACCACCACTTCAGACAAGAGGTGTGGAACGCCATTGTACCCCGTCAACTCCACTCGCTTGGGGTCGACCATCAAGAACCTGAGCGTATCGGGCGTGTTCTGCAAGAGCAGGGCGGCGATGATCGAGTTGAGGCAGACCGATTTACCCGATCCGGTAGCGCCGGCGATGAGCATGTGAGGCATAGTCGCCAGATCGGCGACGACCGGATGCCCAGAAACATCCTGGCCCAGCCCCAACCGCAGCCGCGAATCTATCTTTCGATAGGCTCTCGATTCGATCAGATCGCGCAGAGCGACCAGTGAGGTTTCGGGATTGGGCACCTCGATACCGATCAATTGCTTGCCAGGGATGGGCGTTTCGATGCGCACCGTCTTGGCCTCCAGGGCCAGCGCCAGATCGTCGGCCCGCCCGGTGATGTTGCTGACTTTGACCTTTCTTTCCTTGCCGGTTCCCGCATTGATCACGAGAGGCTCGATGCCGAACTGGGTCACCGTCGGTCCCTGATTGATCTCTCGCACCCGCACCGGCGCGCCCAGGCTTTCCAGGGTCTTTTCGATAATCTTGGCCTGATCGCGCAGGATCGTCGCGCTGACGTCGTGGTCGTTGCCGGGATCGAGAATCTCATCGAGAGCAGGGAGGTGGAATTGGCGGGCGTCGCCGATCAAGTACGGTTGGGCAGGAGCAGGGGATGGAGTGGAAGCTCCTGCTGGAGCCGCGGGCGTCTCGCGCTGCGCAAGCAGTTGGTCCAGGGATTGCCCTTGCGCCGCCGGACGCGCCGGCGAAGGCTCCGTCTGCCTGGAGAAGAGCTGCTCCCGCAGATATCGAGCCGCCTGTAAGGCATCCTCAACCGTGACCTCCAAGGTGAGCGCCAGGACGATCAGCCAGATAGTGAGAAGGGCCACGATCAACCCCGCGTTGCCCAACCCTTTCAGCAACGGTCGAGTCAGCATCGCGCCCAGCGAGCCGCCGCCGATGCCGGCCTCGGCCACCGCCTGGACATCGCCGCCGAATCGGAAAAGCGACGCGATAAAGTGGAGCGTGATCAGCAAGGCCAGGTAGCCCAGCAGCGCCCCCACGCCCTGGAGCGGGGTCACGGGCAACTGGTCGCCAAAGTCCCGCAGGATGAGCCACAGCCCAAAGGCGCCGAGGAGCAAGGGCAACGGATACGTGCCCCAGCCAAACAGGCCCCTCAGCCAATCCAGCCACCCGCCCAGGATCACCCCCCGATTGGCGGAGAGAAAGCTGAGGAGCGTCAGGCCCGCGATGGTCATCAGCGCGTAACCCAAAATGTCGAGCCACTGATCGAATGTCAGATTGACGCTGGGCAGCGCCTCCCACCAATTTGCTTTCTTCCGTTTACGCGAGCGCGTCATAGTTTAACTGGATGCGATTAGATGATACGTTATTCACCGATGGCTGGCAGCATCCAAGCTGCACAGTTCCGCCTGGCCTAGTAGGTGATCACGCGAGGCAAGCCCTTCGCTTCCTCGACCCAACCGCTGACCTGACCCTGGGAAGGCGCCCGGCGAACCAGCTCCTTTTCCTGATTGACCTCCAACAGCTTCTGATAGAGGTTTTCAGGATTGCGCTGCGCCAGTTCCGGCACGGTGTCGACGCCCGCGCTCTCGAGCAGATCGGCGTATTCCTCGCCCACACCCTTGATGCGGAACAGATCGGCGCGGTTGACCCATCCGAGGATCAGCTTCTCACTGATACCCGATTGCTCCACGATCTCCTCGCGGCCCTTGGAGGTCGATCCCTTTTCGAGTAATTCCTCCGTCGTGCCGATGCCAATGTCCTTGAGTTTCTGAGCATAGACCTCGCCGATGCCTTCAACTTTCGTCAACTTTGTCATTTTGTTCCTCCTCGCTGATAGGATTGTCCGGTATCACCCGTCCCACTTGATTATAGCACATCTTCCGCTGAGAGGCCACACGGCGTCTTTGCCACCTAGCGCACCACCAACACCGGACAGGTCGCGTGCTGAATCACCTTCTGGCTGACGCTGCCGAGCAAAAGCCCCTGAAGGCTGCTTCGACCTCGCGCGCCGAGGATGATCAGGTCGGCCTTCCGGGCCTCAGCCACCCGGAGGATCGCCTCGGCCATCGGGCCTTCCAGCAGCTCGACTTCGACCGGCACGCCGGCGGCTTCGAACTCTTTCTCCACTTCGTCGATGATCTCCTGCCCTTGTCCGAGTCGGCGGGCCAGCACGAGGTCGTACTCTCGATAGCCCAATAGATCCGACACAACCGGATAGGCGTGGACGACGTACAACTCGGATTCGTGGAGCTTGGCCAGGTCGCGCGCGTACGTGAGCGCCTTGCGCGCGTGTTCAGAGCCATCGGTGGCATAGACAATGCACTTGAACACAATGCACCTCCTCCTGTCTAACGGAAAAAAGTGATTCGTCTATGCTGATTATACCACATCTTGCGTCAGGGTTCTACACCAGCGCCTTTTCCACCGCCTCGACCACCGAGCGCACCCGGACCGCCTCGATCCCTTCGGGGAGCGGCTCGCTGCCGCGCCGCACCGATCGGGGCAGCAGGCAGCGGCGGAACCCCAGCCGCGCCGCCTCCTTCAGCCGCGCCGCCGTCTGTCCCACCGTCCGCACCTCGCCCGAAAGCCCCACCTCGCCGATGACGGCCAGGTCCGCCGCCACGGGCCGGTCGCGCACGCTGGAGGCGATCGCCACCGCCACCGCCAGGTCCGCCGCCGGCTCGCCCACCTGCAAGCCGCCGATCACGTTGGCAAAGACGTCCTGATCGTGGAGCTTCAATCCCACCCGCCGGCTCAGCACGGCGGCGATGAGCAGCAGCCGGTTGAAATCGACCCCGTTCGCCGTGCGGCGCGGGTGGCCAAAGCTGGAGTGGCTGGCGAGCGCCTGAATCTCGACCAGCAGCGAGCGCGTGCCCTCCATCGTCACCGCGATGGCCGACCCCGGCGCGTTCACCATCCGCTCGGCCAGGAACATCTCGGAGGGGTTCGACACCTCGACCATCCCCTGCCCCCGCATCTCGAACACGCCCACCTCCGAGGTAGCCCCAAAGCGATTTTTGACCGAGCGCAGCAACCGGTAGGTGTGGAAGCGATCGCCCTCCAGGTAGAGCACCGTGTCCACGATGTGCTCCAGCACCTTTGGACCGGCGATGGCGCCCTCCTTCGTCACGTGGCCCACGAGGAACACGGCCACGCCCTCGGCCTTGGCCCACCACTGGAACTGGGAGGCCGCCTGCCGCACCTGGCTGATCGACCCCGCCGCCGACGTCAGCTCCTCCGAGGTCACGGTCTGAATCGAGTCGACGATCATCGTCAGCGGTTGGAGCCGCTCGGCGTGGCGCAGGATCGCCTCCAGGTTCGTCTCGGTGACGACGAACAAGTCCTCGCTTTGAATCGAGAGCCGGTCGGCGCGCATCTTGAGCTGCCGGGCCGATTCCTCGCCAGAGACGTACAGCACGGGACGGCTGGTCGCCTCTGCCATCAGTCCAGCGGTCTGCAAGAGCAATGTGCTTTTCCCGATACCCGGGTCGCCACCGACGAGGATGAGAGAACCGGGCACAACACCGCCTCCCAGCACACGGGCGAACTCGCCCAGCGGCAGCGGCAGTCGCTCCAGCCCTTCGGTCCCGATCTCGGCCAGGCGCTGAGGCTCGCTGCCAGGGACGCTCGGCAGCCCCGGCGCCGAGGCGGACGGCTGCTCGACCACCTCGACCATCGTGTCCCACTCGCCGCAGCGGGGACAGCGACCCATCCGGCGCGGCATCGTCCGACCGCAGTTCTGACAAACCCATTGGGTGCGTGTTTTGGCCATAGTTTTTAGTCGTCAGTTGTTAGCAGTTAGTCGATAGTCATATTGTACCAGAACGCTTGTTCAAGCGCAAGGGCGAAAGATGACGACAACAAGCAATAATCCCAAATCCCGGAACTTTTTCACAACGCCCGGCGTCTGAATAACAACGGACACATTTTACGTCAGGAGGAAAGAAATGAACAATAAGCGATCTCTGATCACCCTTATCACACCCCTTGTCGTACTGTTGAGCCTCGCCCCCCCCACCCTGGCCGATGGCATCATCATCCCAGAGCCGCCGCCGTGGCCCGATCCACCTCCGCTGCGGGATTCCTGGCTCACCATCCGCTACCATCGCGTCACCGTCGCCATCGAGGATCAGGTGGCCGTCACCCACGTCGAGCAGGAATTCGTCAACGAGCACGAGTGGGAGGCCGAGGGGACCTACATCTTCCCGCTGCCCGAAGGAGCGGCGATCTCTGAGTTCATCATGTGGGTGGACGGCCAGCCGGTCGAGGGGAAAATCCTGGAGGCGGACGAGGCCCGCGCCATCTACGAGGACATCGTCCGGCGGCGGCGCGACCCGGCGCTGCTGGAATACATCGGACGCAGCGCGGTCCAGGCCCGCGTCTTTCCCATCCCGCCCGGCGGCTCGCGCAAGATCGAGCTGGAATACAGCCAGGTGTTGCCGGTCGAGAACGGCCTGATCCGCTACGTCTACCCGCTCGCCCCCGAAAAGTTCTCCGCCCGCCCGCTGGAGGAGGTCAGCGTCCGTGTCGAAGTCCGCTCGCGCGAGGCGATGCACGCGCTCTACTCACCCACTCACCAGGATCGGATCTATGTCGAGCGAGACGGCGACTACCACGCAGTCGTCGGCTACGAGGAGGCGGACGTGCTGCCCGACCAGGACTTTGAGCTGGTCTACACGGTGAGCCAGGAGGACGTGGGGCTGAACCTGTTGACCTATCGGGAGTCAGCCGACGTACTGTCGGGCGAGGATGGCTTTTTCCTGCTGCTGGCCGCTCCCACGGTCAAGGTGAAGAAGGAACAGGTGATCCCCCGCGACGTCATTCTCGTGCTCGACACCTCCGGCTCGATGGGCGGCGAAAAGATCGAACAGGCCCAGGAGGCGCTCGCTTACGTGCTGGAGCATCTGAACGAGGAGGATCGTTTCAACGTGATCGCCTTCTCCACCGGGCTGCGGCAGTACGCGTCGAGGCTGCGGCCCGCGTCCGAGGCGCGCGAGGCCATCGACTGGGTGCAGCGATTGGAGGCGGTCGGCGGCACCGACATTAACCGCGCGCTGCTGGAGGCGCTGGCGCAGACGGACGCCGAGCGAACCACGGTGCTCATCTTTCTCACCGATGGCCTGCCCACCGAGGGCGTGACCGAGATCGAGCAGATCCTATCGAACGTGGAGGCGACCGCGCCCGACAACGCGCGTCTCTTTCCCTTCGGCGTGGGCGACGACGTCAACACCGTCCTCCTGGACACGCTGGCCGAACAGAACCGGGGAGCCACCGGATACGTCCGTCCCCACGAGCGGATCGATGAGGAGGTCTCGGGTTTCTACGCCAAGATCAGCACGCCCGTCCTGGCAAACATTGAACTCGACTTTGGCGACGTGCTGGTCGAGGAGATCTATCCCTACCCACTGCCCGACCTGTTCGCCGGTTCACAGTTGATCATGGTGGGGCGCTATCGGGATGGCGGCGCGACCCAGATCACGCTGACGGGCAACGTGAGCGGCGAGCGGCGAACGTTCACCTACGAAGGCAATTTTCGGGATAGAGATGGTGATGATTTTATCCCCCGGCTGTGGGCCACGCGCAAGATCGGCTACCTGCTGACGCAGATCCGGCTCCACGGTGAGCAGCGCGAGTGGGTAGATGCGGTCGTCGAGCTGAGCGTGCGCTACGGCATCATCACGCCCTATACCTCGTTCCTGATCGAGGAGAACGATATCCTGACGGACAGAGGGCGAGACGACGCGGTAGAGGAATTCATGGCCACGCCAGCGCCAGCCGTCGTCGGCGCGCCAGCGGTGGAAAAAGCCGAGGACGAGGCCGGTATGCGTGAGGCCGAATCGGGCGGCTGGGCGGTGCCAGAGGAAGCAGCGCAGGTGGTGCAATTGGTCGGAAGCAAGACCTTTGTGCTCCAGGACGGCGTCTGGACCGACACGACCTTCGACCCCTCGCAGATGACCACCACAAAGGTCGGCTTTGGCTCCGACGGATACTTTGACCTGTTGGCGGCCCGGCCCGAGTGGGGCGAGTATTTCGCCCTGGGCGAGCGCGTCATCCTCGTGGCCGAAGGAACGGCCTATGAAGTGGTAGAAGGAGCAGGCGAGCCGGTACAAGCACCACCCACCCATACGCCGGAGCCAGAGCAACCAGGCAACACACCCACACCGGGACAGGCAACGGTAGAGCCTGACCAACCTAGTCAGCCGACCGCTGCCGCGACGCCGGTCGCTGGCAACGAGACGACCACTTCGGAGCCAGGTAACGGCCTGTGCGCGGGGGCGATGGTGATGGGCGTCGTCGCGCTGGCTTTGGCGATGTGGTGGCAGCGGGCATTGGGGTAACAAACGACGGCGTCAAGTAATGAATCCCCCGAGGTTTGCGCAACTTCGGGGGTTATTGTCACCTTCGCGAGAATTCGTCACCAATCGAAATGCACTCGTAATACAAACGTCGTTGACTTTTGGCGGCGAATGTGTTAAGATATTAGTGCCTGGCTTTATCAGGGGAATGCCCTTATCGCGCGGGCGGCTCGCAGGTGTGTGTTTATTTTTTATTCGTTTTCCGCAAAGCCGCTTGACGTAAAGACGAGAGCCGTGCCCAAGCACGCCCAAAACGAGGCTGTGTGGGGTATCTTCTGACCAGGTGAGGTCCTTGCTGGCGCTCACCTGTTTTTGTACCGGCTCTGCGGATTTATTCTTGAGGAGGTTTTTATGAGCAAGGAATTTGTCTCTCGCATCATCGGCATGAGTGTGCTGGCTGTTGGAGGAATCTTTTTTGGGCTTTACATGGCAGACCGGTTAACAGCTCCATCTTTTCAGTATGCGATCATCTTTCTGCTCGTCGGCGCGCTGGTCGGCCTGGTGTTGACGCCCTATCTGACAATACGGCCATTCCTCGCTCTACGCAGACGCATCCGGCAGGCGCCGGCGCAACAACTGTTGGCCGCCGTGCTCGGGTTGATCGTCGGTCTGATCACCGCTGCTCTGATCTCGTTCCCACTCTCGCTGCTCCCGCCGCCTTTTAGAGAAATTCTGCCCTTTGTCGCCGCCATTCTCTTTGGATATTTTGGGATCATGGTGATGACTACCCGCCAGCGTGACATTTTCAATCTCATTCGCGGGCGGCTCCCAGAACGAAGCAGAGGTCCAGAAAATAACGACGGCGTTAGACCTGTGCTCCTGGACACCAGCGTCATCATTGACGGGCGCATCGCCGACATCAGCCGCACCGGGTTCATCGAAGGCGAAATGCTGGTACCGCGCTTTGTGCTCAACGAATTGCAGCACATCGCCGACTCCTCCGACGCTCTGCGACGCCGGCGAGGACGTCGCGGGCTGGAGATGCTGCGCCGGCTTCAAGATGAATCCGTCGCGCCGATACGGATCACCAATATGGACATCGAAGACGTGCGCGAGGTGGACGACAAGCTGGTATTGCTAGGAAAGCAGCTCAGTTGCCCTATCGTCACCAACGACTATAATCTCAATCGCGTGGCGCAATTGCAGGGCGTGCGAGTGCTCAACGTCAACGAACTGGCCAACGCGGTCAAAGCTCTCTTTCTCCCCGGCGAATCGCTCGACGTCAAGATCATTCAAGAAGGAAAAGAAGTTGGACAGGGCGTGGGGTATCTGGACGATGGCACGATGGTCGTGATAGAGGATGGCAAGAGTCACGTCGGCGAGGAAATGGACGTAGTTGTGACCAAGGTGCTGCAGACGGCAGCCGGTCGCATGCTGTTCGCTCGATTAAACCGATGAGAAGCAAGAAAGGCGGCGCAATGACCCTACAAGTATTCAACTACCTCACCCGCGAGAAAGAACCTTTCGAACCCTTGGAAGAGGGCTATGTAAAGATGTACGTCTGTGGACCAACGGTATACGACCACGCCCACCTGGGCCACGCCAAGACCTACGGGTCCATGGACGTCGTCGTGCGTTACCTGCGCTATCTGGGCTACAAGGTGCGCTACGTGCAGAACATCACCGACGTGGGGCACATCCTGGATACCGGCGAAGATCGCATCCTCAAGGGAGCGCGGCGAGAGCGGATCGAGCCGATGGAGGTGGTGGAAACCTACACCCGCTCCTACTTTGAGGACATGGACGCGCTTAAAGTGGTTCGTCCCAACATCTCCCCTCGCGCCAGCGGCCACATCACCGAACAGATCGAGATCGTCAAGACCCTGCTGGACAAAGGATACGCCTACGAGACAGAAAACGGCGACGTCTATTTTTCGGTGGAAACGTTCGACGAGTATGGCAAACTCTCGGGGCGCAAGGTGGACGATCTGGAGGCCGGCGCGCGGGTGGCGGTGCGCGAGGAGAAACGGCATCCGGCCGACTTTGCCCTGTGGAAGCACGCCGAGCCGGAGCACATCCTGCGCTGGCCCTCTCCCTGGGGCTGGGGCTATCCCGGCTGGCACGTCGAGTGCACGGCGATGGCGACCAAATATCTGGGAGAGACCTTCGACATCCACGGCGGCGGGCTGGAAAATATCTTTCCGCACAACGAATGCGAGATCGCCCAGTCGGAGGCCGCCACCGGTAAACCCTTCGCCCGTTACTGGATCCTCGTCGGCTCGCTGACCGTCGACGGCGTTCGCATGGGCAAGAGCATGGGCAACTTTATCACCATCAAGGAGGCGCTCGAACGGTACAGCCCGGAGACGATCCGCCTCTTTGTCCTTTCGAGCCACTACCGCAGCCCGGTAGATTTCAGCCGCCAGGCGATCTTGGCCGCCGAGCAAGGTGTCGAGCGGTTGCACAACACCGTGCGCAATCTGCGGGCGCGGATAGATCGGGCTGCCGCCGACACGGCAGACAAACCTCCCGCCATTGATATTGACGCCCACCGCGATGCGTTCACGGCGGCGATGAACGACGATTTCAACACCCCTCAGGCCATCGCCGCTCTCTTTGACCTCAACCGAGAGGTGAACGGGCTGCTGGCCTCGGGGCGAGCGGCGAGTCGAGACCTGCTGCTGGGGATAGATACCCTCTATCGCGAGCTGGGTGGGCAGGTGTTGGGCATCATCCCCGGCGATCTGACCCAACAAGTCGGCGGCGAGTTGACCGAGGGATTGATGAACATCCTACTGGACATCCGGGCGCGATACCGCGAGGCCAGGGACTGGGAACGGGCAGACGCACTGCGCGACCGACTGGCGGAACTCGGCATCGCGATCGACGATAGGCCCGAGGGAACAACCTGGCGAGTAGAGCACGGAGAAAAAAAAGATGAGAGAGACCCTCTACGGTCGCAACGCGGTCTGTGAATCACTGAAAGCCGGGCGGCGCACGTTCTACAAGCTCACCCTGGCTGAAGGCATCCAGGAGACAGACACCGTCCACCAGATCCTCTTCCTGGCCCAGCAAGCCGACGTACCGATCGCGCGCACCGACCGGCGCAGCCTGGACCGGTTCGGCGATTTTAACCACCAGGGAGTGGTGCTGGAGGCGAGCGAGTACCCCTACATCTTTCTCGACGAGACCCTGGAGCTGGCCCAATCTCGCAACGAGCCGCCCCTGCTCCTGCTGCTCGACCTGTTGCAAGATCCGCAGAACGTGGGGAGCCTGCTGCGCACGGCGGAAGTCGTGGGCGTGCACGGCGTGGCGATCCAGCAGCGGCGGGCGGTGGGCATCACGCCGGCGGTGGTCAACTCCTCAGCCGGCGCGGTGGAACACCTGTTGATCGCACAGGAGACGAACCTGGTGCAGGCCATCGGCCGGCTCAAGGCTGACCGCGTGTGGGTAGCCGGGCTGGAGGCGACGCGCGGCGCGCAACAATACGATCAGGCCGACCTGAGCGGCGCGCTGGCGCTGGTGGTGGGCAGCGAAGGACAGGGCATGCGGCGCCTGGTGCAGGAGCAATGCGACTTTTTGGTCGAACTGCCCATGCGCGGGAACGTGACCTCCCTCAACGCCTCCATAGCGGGTTCGGTGGTGCTCTACGAAGCGTGGCGGCAGCGGAGGACGGCGCAATCGTGAAACGCAGCGTCCTGCGACCGCAGGGAGTGCTAAAGGGACGCTGGCCCATCTTCATCCTCGGCCTACTGATCAGCGCGGGCTTTCTCTGGTATGCCCTCCGCGATCTGCACCTGGATCAAGTCGGGACGGCGCTGCGAGGAGCCAACTATTGGTGGCTCATCCCCGGCGTGGCGGTCTATTTCATCTCCGTCTGGTTCCGCAGTTGGCGCTGGGGTTTTCTCCTGCGAGGCAGCAAGCGCGTCTCTGCCAACCGTCTATTCCCCGTCGTCGTCATCGGCTATATGGGCAACGACGTCCTCCCCTTCCGACTGGGCGAAGTCCTGCGGGCCTACGTCCTCTGGCGCAAGGAGGGGATCAACGTCGGCACCACGCTCACGACCGCTGTGCTGGAGCGACTGTTCGACGGACTGACGATGGTGCTCTTTGTCCTCTTTGGGCTGCTCTTTGTCCCCATGTCCACCTTCCTCAACCAATTGGTGAGCAGCGCCAGCGCGGTCTTTTTCGGTGCTTTGGTGATCTTTCTCTTCCTGGCCGCCCGACCCGACCTGCTCCGGCGCATTGCCCACAACCTGATCGAATCCCTGGTCCCCGAACAGTTCCGCGCCCCGCTGCTCGATCTGGTCGAGGGAGTGGTCGCCGGGCTGGAGAGCCTGCGCAGCGGGCGAGACGTGCTGGTCGTTTTCGGTGTGACGCTCTGGGTCTGGATGCTGGAGATGGCCAAATACTGGTTGGTCAGCTTTGCCTTCGACCTCCACCTGCCCTACTCCGGCATCATGCTGATGGGCGGAGCGGTCAATCTACTGACGGCGCTGCCCTCGCTCCCCGGCTACATCGGGACGTTCGAGGTGGGGATCAAGATCCTGGAGGGGATCGGAGCGCCCTCAGCCGCAGCAGGGAGTTACGTCCTGGTGCTCCACGCCATTCTCCTGTTGCCGGTGACCTTGTTGGGAGTGGTGTTTATGGCTCGAGAAGGCGTGCAGTGGACGGATATGATGAGCGAGGTCCAGAATCCCAAGTCCAAAACGTAAAATTCGAGCTTGGAGTGTGACATGAACATTGGCATCATCGGCGCGGGCATCACCGGACTCACCGCCGCCTACGATCTGACGAAGCAAGGCCACACCGTCACCGTCTACGATGCGCGGCCCTACGCCGGGGGACTGGCGGCAGGTTTTCGCGACAAGCGGTGGGAATGGCCCCTCGACCGCTTTTACCACCACTGGTTCGCCTCCGACGAACACATCATCAACCTGATAGACGAGCTAGGGGTCAGCGAGCGGCTCTTCTTCCCCTGGCCCACCACCTCCATCTACCACCAGGGAAAAATCTATCCCCTCGACAGCCCCGTGCCCTACTTGAAATTCATCCCCTTCTCGCAAATGCACCGCGCCATCCGCGTGCTCCAGTTCACGCCGCTGCCGCCGATCGACCGCCTGAGGATCGGGCTGTCGGCCTTTTATCTGACCCTGACCAAGAATTGGCGTCCACTGGAAAGCGTCTCTGTGGACGAGTGGATGCGTGAAAAAGTCGGGGAGCGGGCCTACAACCTGTGGTGGAAGCCGCTGCTCATCAGCAAGTTTGGCGAGGAGAACTATCGGGACGTGAACATGGCCTGGATGTGGGCCAGAGCGTACAAACGGACCGCCAAACTGGGCTACTTTGTCGGCGGCTTCCAGGGCATTGCGAACGTGCTGGTTGAGCGCGTGGAAGCGCAAGGGGGAAAGGTAAAATTGTGGACGGCGGTGAAGGGCGTCCACACCACCGCCGAGGGTCGCTTGCAGATGACGACAGCAGCGGGCATCGTCGAGCACGAGGCCGTCATCGCCACCTGTTCCCCCCAGGAGATGCTGCGCCTGACGCCTGCCCTCCTCGCCGATTACGCCAAGTATGCCGAGTATGCCGCGAAATTGCAGCAGCTCAAATCGATGGGCGCGGTGGCGCTCGTCCTGGCTCTCAAGCATCAACTGACAGACGGACACTACTGGATCAACATACCCGCAGGGGAAGGCTTGCCCTTTATGGGACTGATTGAACACACCAACTACATCGGGTCAGAGCACTATGGGGGCGATCACATCGTCTATTGCGGCGACTATTTGCCGCCCGATCACCCTTATTTCGACTATGGCAAAGAAGAACTGCTCGAAACCTATCTGCCGGGCCTGTTCAAGATCAACCCCGACTTTGACCCCGATTGGATACGGGCCAGTTGGATGTTCACCGAAAAGTATGCCCAACCGGTCCCCACACTGGACCACTCGCGCAACATTCCACCGCTAAAGACTCCCATCCCCGGCCTCTGGATGGCGAACATGAGCCAGGTCTATCCCTGGGATCGTGGGAGCAATTATGCCGTGGAGATGGGACGACGGGTAGCGCAGGAGGTGATGAGTTGAAAGCAGCCATCCTCGCCATCGGCGACGAACTGACCTGCGGCTACCGTCTGGACACCAACTCCCAGGCCATCTCGCGCCGTCTGACGCTCCTGCCCGCCGAGGTCGTCCTGCACGTGACCGCAAACGACACGCCAGAGACCATCCAGAGAGGACTGCGCGCCACGCTGAACGCCGCCGACGTCGTCGTCGTCACCGGCGGGCTGGGGCCGACGGAGGACGACCTGACCCGCCAAGTCATCGCCGCTCACTTTGGCCTGGAATTGGTCGAGGATGCCGGGGCGCTAGATCACATCCGGGAACGATTCGCTCACTTTGGTCGCGAGATGCCGGAGAGCAACCGCGTCCAGGCCCAGGCGCCCGCCGGCAGCCAGATCATGTACAACGAACGGGGCACCGCCGCCGGGTTCTACTTGCCGGTAGGCGAGAAACACATCTTTGTCACTCCCGGCATCCCCGACGAGATGGAAGGCATGCTAGAAGCGTTCATCCTGCCCCGACTGCAAGAGTTGGCAGGCGCGAACCATCACGTCCGACGGGCGGCGATCAAGGTCTATGGGCTGCCAGAGTCGGGGATCAACGAGCGCATCCGGCCCATGATGGCGCGAGGCCGCAATCCGCTCCTGGGCCTCCTCCCTCACCGAGGCACCATCACCATCGAGGTGGTCGCCACGGGCAGCACGTCGGCAGAGACAGAGCAGTTGCTGGAAACAGACCTGGCGGCGCTGCGGGCGGAATTCGGCCAGTACATCATCAGCGAGGACGAGCACGATCTGCCCCAGGTAGTGGCCGACATGCTGGTCGAACGCAGATTGACCATCGCCACGGCAGAGCTGGGCACCGGCGGGCTGGTGGCCGCCCGGCTGACCGAGCCGGACGGCTACGAGCGTTGGTTCCGCCGCAGCGCGGTGCTCAATCGGGAACTGGCGTCGCTGAAGAAACCCCAGGGAGGCGACCTGACGGATGAGGAAACCACTCAGACCCTGGCTTCGATCGCAAAATACGCAGCCGCCTCCGATATCGGCGTGGGGGTGGGAGCGATCACCATCCCAAAAGACAGCACCCCGCAGCGGCCTTACGGCGCGGTGCACGTGGCGGTGAACATGCAAGGTCGGGCGACCTGTCGCCAGTTGAGCTTTAGCGGAGATCGTGCGCGCGTGCGAGAATGGGCTGCCGACACCGCCCTGGCGATGGTACGAGTGCAATTGTTGAAAACTTGACAAATCCTTCATTTTCCAATATAGTTCTACTGTGAAGACGGATAGGACGTTATCTAATTCAAAGGATACTCATATCCTGACGCGACCCTGGCACAAAAAGCTCACTGTCGCTCTCCTGGCGATCATTGTAGCTTTGGCATCGCTCTATCCCGCGCTCGCGCAGGGCGAGAGTCCCAGCAGCCAGACCCTTTCTCCCTACTGGCATCCCAATGTCAGCCGCTGGGAACACGTCATCGTCCCCTACTCTCGAGACAGGAACTTGGATCCCGATCTCGTCGCCGCCGTGATCTGGAAGGAATCCCTGGGCAACTCGATAGCGCGGGGGCCGACCGGAGCCGTTGGATTGATGGGGCTGAAACCATTCGAATGGCGCCCCAGCGCCGAGGAACTGGAGTTGCCCTGGGTAAACTTGTTCTGGGGCGCGCGCGCGCTGGCCCATACCATCCGCGACGGGAAAGGCGACGTCTACTATGCGCTAGCCGCCTACAACGGTGGGTGGGATCAGATCCACCTGCGCGTCACGCGCCGCTATGCAGCCGATGTATTGGGCCACTACACTCGCGCCGTCGCCGTGCGGTATGGGCTTCCCGCCGACGGCGACTGGATGGCCATCCTCGCTATCGAAGGGACACCCGGTCCCAACACCGTCACCGTGCTCGGTCCGCAGCGCCCATTGACCCGCTACACCGAGCGGCCCTGGGTCCGGGCTGATATTCCCTCTGTCCCTGTCGGTTTCCCGCCCCACTCCACCACCATCGTCTTTGTGGACGAGCGAGGCGTTGAGGGACGGGTGAACTTGTGGCTGGTCGCAGAAGACGGCTCCTTGCTGGAAGGCTCTATGGCGTCGCCTGTATCCTCCCCCAATTCTCTAGCTGCGGGAGCCGCGCGCGATGGACAGATCGATTCAGATGTCGGCGTTGGGAGCCTCGATTGAACGAGCACGCTCATCCCGCATTGACCACCGTCGCTCTCCCTGGCTTTCTGGCCAGGTTTGCATTTGCCCCCCACGTTGTAGCCGCCTCCTGATGGCGGCACCGTATAGATCTGCCTGAAAATCAGTACGCCATTGCCGCAATCTAGGAAAGGGTTTAACGTACAATGGATAAAGAACCTGCATTCTCTCGCCCGCTGGAACAGCGCCAAGCTGTCCGAGAGTTGCTCCACAATCGCGATTTCACATTGCTTTGGATCGGACAGTTGCTCTCCCAGATTGGCGACCAATGTCTGCTGATTGCCGCGATCACGCTCATCTCCAACCTCTCCAACTCGCCGCTGGCCATGCTCATCCCGGCCATCTCGATCGCCCTTCCCCAGATCATCTTCGGATTGGTGGGTGGGGTGATCGCCGACCGTTGGAACCGCAAGTGGTTGATGATCGCGTCCGACGTGCTACGGGGGATCATTGTTCTGGCTATCCTGCTCGTCAACAGCGTCGGGCAGCTCTGGATTCTCTACCTCGCGGCGGCCGGGCTGGCGATGGTGGGCGTCTGTTTCTACCCGGCGCGCAACGCGAGTATTCCCAACCTCGTGCCCCCGGGCTTGCTCCTGGCCGCCAATGGGTTGATCCAGGGCAGCTATATCGTCGCCCTGATCGTGGGGCCGGCCATCGCCGGCGCAGCGGTCGAGCTGTGGTCGCCCCTGGCGATTCTCGTCGATAGCGCGACGTTCTTTGCCTCTGCGATAGCCATTGGCATGATGAAATTCCCCGCGACCGCATCAGAACAAGCCGCCAAGAAAAACGGCGTCTGGAAAGATATGAAGATCGGGCTCGATTTTATCCGCCAGAACCGGGCGCTAAAACAAACGTTAGTGATCACAGCCGTGGCCACCCTGGGCTTTGGGGCGATCGTGCTGCTCGCCATCCCCCACCTGAAGGCGCAGCTAGGGGCCACAGGTATGGAGTACGGGATTGCGATGAGCACCCTCGGCCTCGGCTCTGTGATGGGCGGACTGACGGTCAGTCGGCTCTCACAACGGCTTTCGACGAGCACCATCGTGGGGGGAATGCTGATCCTGGCAGGGACGGCCATCGTCGCCTTCGCCTTTGCGCCTAATTACGCCGCCGTGCTGGTCAACGTCGCCGTCATCGGCCTATGCCTGGTGGTGGCTCGCGGGGCGCTGGATGCGATCACGCAAGCGCTCGCGCCCGACGCGGTGCGGGGACGGGTGCAGTCCGCCGTAAACCTGATCGTCGTCGCGGCCACCGCCATGGCCGAGGGCATCTCCGCCCTGCTCGGCTCTCTGATCGGAGTGCAGACTGTCTTTGTGGCGGCCGGGGTCGTGACGGCGCTGGCGGGCGTGGCGGCAGCCTTTGTCCTGCGCGGCGCGGTTCAGGTAGTGAGTAGAAAGCCAGCGGTAGGGAAGGTAACGTCCCATCAGTCCGTTTGACCAACCCAGGGTGGAGTGACACAGGCGAGGGGCACACTCCCCCGCCTGTTTTCGTATCTGATGGATAACTGCTCAGATCATTGAAGCGAGCGCCGGTTGAGTAGCCGCCACGCTTTTTGTGGCGACGTATCGAAACCAAGTGAGCGGGTATCTGCTCAATAATGCGGGGCATTTGTACTGTAGCCGCGCTTTCCATAGCGCGCTAGCCCAGCGAGGCATGGAAACCTCGGCTACATCCCCCGACTCTTTGAGAAGATACGTGAGCGGCTTCCAGCGCAGGCCAACCACTCTGCTGAAACAACCCGCTACGCCTCGCCCTCTTCGGCAAGCAGCCGCAGCGCGTAGGTGACCCGGCGCGGGCGAGAGTCGGTCAACAATTGGCCGGTCTCCCAGGTACGGGCGAGCGCGCTCAGACGAGATCGGGAGATCTCCCCGCGAAAGGCATCGTACAGCGCGGTCAGCGTGAAGCACCCATCCAACTCATCGAGGGCATAACACACCAGTCGACGCTCCAGTGGACTGAGGGCCGGGAAAGCGGCGGGCGGGCTGATCTGAGGCGAGATAGCGATGGCATGCAGCGTGCCAAGCCAGTGGACGGCCTCCTCGATCAGTCGATCCATCCGAAAATACAAACGATTCGACCATTCTGCCTTGCCCTGCAGGTCGTGGATGAAGGGAGGCGAAGTCATAGACGTGCCGTAGACGCTGAAGGGAAAATCGGCGGCGCTGAAAAGCCCCACGCGAGGGGTGGTCGCCTCGGCCCGGAGCACGTCCCAGCGCTCCTCGGTGACGGTGAAATCGAGCCGGGCGGTGACGAGGATGCCGCCGGGCAGCCGCCAGAACCAGGCCACGCCCACGCGGCCCTTGTAGCCCGCTGCGCGCTTGCCGATCTCGTCCATCAGTTGATCGGCCAGACACAATGCGTCGAAGGATGGATAGTACAGGGCCATCAGGTCACCTCTTGCTTGCTAGGATTGGGCCATTATATCATCGAGGACAGGGGATGCAAGGTGAATCCGCGCTCAACGGATCGTCCCACTGGCGACTGCCTCCCCCTCGCGCAACTCAAGTGTCTCAAAGATCACGGGCAGTTGACGATTGGAGAGATCCACCTGCTCGTATACCACCTCCTGGACGGCCTGCAGAACGAAATCCGGGACCGGAGCGCCCGCCACGCCCAGATCGGTGAGGGTGACGACGGGAATGCCGTTTTCCAGCACCATCGTCGCCCGCCCGTGGATGGAAAGCCGCAGCCCCAGCGCCTCCGCCTCGCCCCAGGCCTCGATCTCGTCGAGGTGGAATTCGACGCGCGGGTGGCGGAAGGGAATCTCGGGGTGACCGCTGAGGAACCAGGCGATGCTCTCCGCAGCTTCCTGGCCGGTGACGCTCAGCTCAAACCGCTCGCCGCTGTGCCCGCCCTCGCGGAGACGAGTGCGCAGGTCGGCCAAGCTCGGCTCCAGGAGCGGCTCGGCGACGTAGGCGGGGCCGCTCGGCGCGAACGCCTGCGCCCAGGCCAGGCCGTTCGCCGCCATCAGGGCCAGCGCGATCCATAGGTTGAGCGGTTTCAGCATACGACGGATGAATCTGCGCAATAGATACCCCTCGTTTATATCCCTCCCCAGATCAAATGCAGAGCAGCCCCACCCTCCACAAGAACAGCGAAGCCATTGGGTTCCTCCCGCATCAGCCCTCTAATCGCCGCCTATTTCCTTTTCGTCCTGCAACACCCGCTTGTAAAGCGGATCGCTCACATGGAAACCGGCCACAATGCGCAGCGCATCCAGGCAAGGTTTCACGGCATCGATCAATCCTTTGTGCTTGGCTTCGACGAGCGTACCAATCAACCCCACGTAGCGCAAACCCAAATGCCTCGCTGTCTCTCGCCCCAAGTGTTCGTCCATCAGGAGCAACTCGGCCCCTATCTCCAGCGCCAGGGCAATGGCCTCGGCTTCCCCTGCATCCAACTCCTGCTGTAAAGCACGCACCAGTTCCCTATTCGTGACATGGCGCGTCTCGATCCAATCCGCGGTCTCCATTTCATCCGCCCCTGGTTGCCCGGATCCTTCAACGACGACCTCGCGCCACACAGCCTCAGGAATGACAAGCGCGCCGTATAGTTCACAGAGCAGGTTCAACTTATCGATCCGCGCCAGGTTGATCAGTGGGGAGGCGTTACTTACAATGCTCACAGCCGCCCAAGTTCCTTCAGTGTAGCCAGGTCTTGCTCGTAATCCTCTACGTCGTAATGCACGAGGATTCCCTTGCTTCCCAAAAGCTGTTGAAACGCCCACACGGTCATATCGGCCATCTCCCGAGCTTTGCCAAAGGACAACTTACCCTGCTGGAACAGATGGATGGCCAGTTCTCGCTTTAGATCCTGGGGCGTCATCCTGGTGACGTGAACAATTTCACGCGGTATCTCAATAGAAATCGTATACGACATTTCTTGCATCGCTTTATACTCCCAGTAGATGTTCCGTCAGTCACTTGGACTAGAATGTCAAAACGCAGATAGGATTATACCACAGCGCATGTAGAAACCAAAGCTGAACCGCTCGGCGCGAACGCTTGCGCCCAGGCCAGGCCATTCGCCACCAGCGCGACCCAGAGATTGAGCGGTTTCAGCACACAACGGATGAATCTGCGCATCGGTCTCCTCTATCTACTCATCTGCAACGCCGCCAGCCCCACAGGCAACAGCACCAGCAGGCAAACGATAGCCCACAAGGCAATGGCTCGTTCGGTGGACAGTCTCTCCCCGACAGCAAGCTCCGTAGCTCCGTCGTGTTCGGGAACAAGCCGCCGCGAGAGCACACGCATCCCCACCCACAGCGCCGCCCCCTCCAATGCGACTAGCGCCAGCATCCCCACCGCGATACTGATCCCCATCACGTCAGCCTCCCAGGATTCTGGCCCAAAGAAAGCCGCGCCCGATAGCGCCATCCAGAACATCAGCCCGCCGTTCCACAGCGCGTGCTGTCCCACCGCCAATCCGAATCCACCGATCCAGCCTCGACCGGCTCCAGGTTTTCGGTTCAGGACGGCGTGCCAGGCCAGGGCGGTCAGACCAGCGCCCAGCGGATGGACCGCGGCGCCCAACGCGCGCACCGTAAGGATGCCTCCCCAATACTCTCCGCCAAAGAGCGCGTAGAGGACGTTCTCCAACGCGGCGAAACCCGCCCCCGCCGCAGCGCCCAGCAGGAAAGCCTCGCGCCGGGATTCCAACCCCCGCAGCAGCGGCAGCACGACCAGCGGCTTGACGAACTCTTCGACCAGCGGCGCGACGAGCGCCAGTTCGAGCAACGTGAGGAGAAAGCCGGGCGAGGTGAGAGCGCGAGCGACCTCGCCCCCGGTCAGCAGTTCGAACAGTTGCTCAAAGGCGTCCAGCACCGGCTCGCCCAGGTCGAGCAGCAGCCAGACGATGGTAAAAGGCGCGAGAATCTCCAGCAGGATGGCGAGCAATACAGAGACGGTCGCTCCGGCAGAAAAGGCCACGCCCATCCGCCGCCAGGTCAGCCAGCCGGGGCGATCCTCGACCGCCCAGACCACGGCGGCCAGCGGCGGCAGCGCAGCGGCGGCGACAATGAACCACGGGGCCAGCAACGGGGCAACGCCCTTGATCTGCCAAAGGCCGAAACCGGTCGCCAACGCCAGGACAAAACCGCCGATCATTCCCCACAGCGGCGGCAAGCGCAGCCGCCCCGACGGCTTTCCGGCCAACGCTCTTTCGCTCTGAAAGAGCATCGTTCCGCCGCAGACCAGCCCCACGGCCATCAGGGCGGCCGTCGCCAGGCCAGAGGCGCGTGTGCCTGGGTCATCATACCCCATCGCCGAACTCACCAGGCAGCAGAAACCCAGGAACAGCGGCACTTCTGGCAGAAACAGAAGCGTGCCCCAGAGGATCACCAGTACCTTCGCCCATCGCTCCACCTCTCGCGGCGGCGTCCTGGGAATCTCGAATCTCTGCTCGCTGCTCTCCAATTCTGTCACTCCCACTCCTCCAACTGCTTCCACAGTTCCGGCGAAACCTGCTTGATTTTCTCCAGGTTGCGTTCGATCAGAATGACGACCAACATGATGACCAATCCGGGAGCGCCAAAGGCGATAAAGGCGTTGGCCGAGAATAACTGTTTGACCAACTGTCCCCCCACGGCCGTCACCACGCCGACGACGCCAAAGTAGAGAAAGCGCCGTTGCCGCCGCGCGCTGCCCCACCAGACGAGGAACAGGCTCTCGGCCCCCATCAGCAGCGCGTAGGGCCAGCCGTACCGCTCGGCCAGCGATTGGTAGAAGGAGGAACCTAGCAGCAGAAGCAGTGCAGCCCGGTCGATCCAGCGCGCCATCCGCTTGCGACCCTGTCGCCACTCCAGGTAGCCCACGCCCAGGAGATAGAGACCCGCCGGGATGGCGTACCACTGCACCTCGCGCAGGTTCCGAACCAGGAACCACTCCAGGCTCCAGGCACACAACAGGATCGCCACCGCGCCGTACCCCCGCCAGTACCAGCGTCGCACCAGGGCCGCCGCCAGGTAGAGCAAGCCTACAAGCGCCAACACTCCCACGGCCATCTGCACGATCGCTACGTCACCGGAAGCCATCAGTGGACGACCGAGGAAGAGCGACCGGAACAGCCAGCCCCAGATTCTCACTCCCACCACCAGCATGTCCAAAACAGCCATTGCCGAAACGACCAATCCCGCCTGCTCCAACGGGCGCTCCAACACCTGTAGTAGAGCAAGCTTTCCAGCTTGCACGCGCCGCCGGGCATACTCCAACCCGTACCCAACCAGGCCATACCCCAACGCCAGTAACGCCAGCGCCCCAGGTACATCGACGAGGGATGCTTCCACCCAGACCAACCGCTGAGCGACAGCCAGAAAACCCAATCCGGCGGGCAGATAGGGCAACGTGGGGTGCGCCCAGACCACGGCGAGCACGACGAGCAGCAG
The DNA here is from genome assembly GCA_034437455.1 of Anaerolineae bacterium. Taxonomy (GTDB): domain Bacteria; phylum Chloroflexota; class Anaerolineae; order B4-G1; family B4-G1; genus DAOTUB01. Next base: position 41,788 of record DAOTUB010000030.1, read on the forward strand.
CGCGTGGACCAGGCTAACGAGCGTACCGGGCTGCGCGCGCGTGACGGATACGATCTGCACCACCAGCAAATCGAGCGCCAGCAGCCAGTAGAGCGGGCGTGACCATCTCCCCCCCCCAGCCCCCCCCAATGGGGGGGGAGAGGGGGGGGAGCCTTCGCCGCGCTTCCGCTCGATCCACAGTCCAACGGCGGCGGTGGCGATGAGAACAGGCAAAAAGGCGAACGCCCACCAGGCCAGGAATCCTAGCCGCTCTACCCACGCCTGGGATAAACCAAGGAACCCTTCGGCGGCAGCCCAGATCGCAGCCAGCGCGGCGGCCTGCGCCGTGGCGACGGCGACCAGCAGCCAGCCTCGCAATCGGAAACGAGCCACTGCCAGGCCGTAGGCAACGGCGGCCAATACCAACGTCACCATCAACCGGACGGGATGCGCCGACGAGAGGCCCGCTCCCACCAACGCACCCAGGTAGCCCATCCCATACAGCGGCAACCCCCACCAATCGGTCAAGCGGCGGGCGGCCTCTGGGAACCAGTGTCCGGGCTGGCTCCAGGGAAAATCGCGGGGCGCACCCAGGAAACGGTCGAGCAGGTGGGCGACCGCCAGCGCGACGACGATGCCAGGCCACAGAGCCAGCCCATAATCGGCAGGCGCGATCCAGGCGATGCGATCCAGGAGGACGGCGTAGGGCACGGCAGAGAGGGCAGCGGCAGGCGTCAGCAACAACGGCTCTCGCAACCAGGCGGCAGAGATGGCGTAGATGAGCGCCGCCCCGCCGTAGGCCCAGAAAGCAGCGCTCTGATCGTAACTGGAGACAGGTAGCCCCAGCGCGACGATGGCGTAAGCGGCGGCCATCAATGGCGTGGCGTAATCCCGCCCCCCCCTAGCCCCCCCCAATGGGGGGGGAAACCTTTGTTCATCCTGCCCATCTCCACAAAGCAGCCTTTCCTCCCCTCCCGTTGGGGGGGGAATGAGGGGGGGGAGACGGCGCAGCGCCCAGGATTGTATCAGGTAGATCGCTCCCAGCCCAATGAGCCACCAGCCTCGCTGGTGCGGGTTCGAGTCGGCCCCGGTCAGCGCCAGCAGCAGGGCGGCGGGAGGAAGCGCGGCGGCGGGATAGATCCACAGCGGCTCGCGCAATAGCCGCGCCGAGACGAGCGCCAGCACCGCGTCGAAGATCAGTGCCAACGTCAACAACGGCTGCTCGTAACTCACTAGCATCGTGCCCGCGATGGCGCAGCCGTAGCTGGAGAGGTAGGCCGGTAATGCGTCGGCGGGGTCAACGTGGCGCAGGCGGCGGGCGACGAAAAAGGCGAGCGGCGAGAACATCAGGAGCAGCAGGCCAAAGTGGGCGTGAGGCAACCACGGCTTTTGCCAGGCCAGCAGGTAGACCAACCACACGGGTGTCAGGAACGCGACGGGATAGATGAAACGAGCGGCGGCCAAGTCAGTACGTCCTCGACGGTGGTCGGTGATGGCGGCCAGGGCGTAGAAGGCCGCTCCCAGCCCAAACGTGGCGCTCGATGTGGACGCATCGCCCGCGCCCCATAGCAGCGCGAAGGGAAGCAGGACGTGAGCGGTGACGCGCAGCGGTCTCCCGTACTGCTCGCTGGCCAATCTATCGAGCAGTAGGCCAGCGGACATCAGCCCCCAGGCGAGCACGGCCCAGGCCAGCGCGTAGCGAGTCGCGGGCGGCGAAATCCAGACGTACCAACCCCGGTGGGTCAACAACGTCCAGGGCGCAAAGAGCAGCGGCGCGGCCAGCCAGAGGAAAAGCGGGCGGATGGGAGCCATCCGGGTGCGGAACAAGCGCGCCGAGACCGCGTACAGCGCGACGATCAGCAGCAAGCCGACGATGGCCCAATCCTCGCGCACCGGCCCGCCGCCCAGGAGCAGCAGGTTGCGCACCAGCGCGAGCATCACCGCGCCGCCCGAGACAGCCCATCCCGCGATCAGCAGCGGCCGGCGGTAGAGCGGCCAGGCTTTGCGGGGCAACGAATGTCGCTCGCGGAGCGCGTGCAGCGTTCGCTCGGCCAGGACGTAGACGATAGCAAGCAGCGCGGCCTTGGCGGCGGAGGAGCCGCGCCCCTGGCTGTAGACGGTGGCAACCAGCCCTCCAGCGACGACGCCCAGCCAGGCAGCCACGTGTCCCGGGATTTCCCTCTCCTGATGCCAGGCCGCCAAGCCATACGTCACGCCCAGCACCAGTTGGCCGCCAGCGGCCCACAGCCGGGCGGGGTCGGTCCAGGAGACGCCCCAGGCGACGCGGTTCCACAGGCCGCCGAATCCCCAGAATAAAGCAACGATAGCCACGACGTGCGCCGCGCCTCGAAGTGGCATCAGGAAATCGGCCTCGACTTGCCGCCGTCGCTCCAGCCAGAGGGAGCCGAGCAGGTAGGCGGCGGGCACCAGCGTCAGCGAGGCTGCCAGCGGGTCGAGGGAGAGATTCAGGTGCGCGAGGGCCAGGATGTAGCCGAAGGGAAACGTGAACCCACCCACAGGCAACCACCAACGCTGGCGAAAGAGGCGAGCGTAGAAAAAGTAAAGCGCCGCCCCACTCAGTAGTGTGATAGCCAGAAGTGGACGGTCGTAGTAGCTACGAGCAACGACGATGCCGATCACGCTGGACAAGAAGCTGGCCGTGTACCACGGCAAGCCGTATGCTTGCTCGTGACGCGCCAGCCTGCGGCCCAACCCGACGAGAATCCACGCCAGGGCCGCGAAACCTACCCCTAGCCAGGCGTCGGTCGGGCGCACGTTCTGGGTCCAGGCCAGCCAGAACCAGGCGAGCGTTGGAAGCGCCATGCTCCAGTGGAGGACGCTCCGGCGCAGCGGTCCCGCCAGGCGCAGCAGTTGGTGCAGGCCAGGGTGCTCCTCCTCGCCCTGGTGAGCCAGCCGGGCCGCCCACGCCGAGAGCGCGATCCAGTTGAATAGCGCATAGGCCATCAACCCCCGGTCGAGCGCCAGCAGCGGCGGCAGGAACGAGAGCAGCACCGCGCCACATCCCGCGACGTAGAGCAGCGGGGTGTACCGCCCCG
>DAOTUB010000031.1:0-2215 GCA_034437455.1 Anaerolineae bacterium
CAACGTCCACTCGCGGCACAACTCCTCGAACGCCGTCAGGCCCACGAAAGCGCGAAACTGCTCGGCGATGCGTTCCCAAAGCACGTTCATCAGTTCCTGTTCGACCAGTCCCAGGTTGGGTTGAATGAAGCGAAAGTAAAAACGCAGATATGGGTCGGCCAGATGGTAGCGACTGTTCCGGCTGGTCCGTCGCCGTTCTGCGGGAATGGTTGCCGGCAGGCGACGCTCGATCAACCGGAGCGACTCCAGTTGCTTGAGATAGGGGCTCAGGTATGGAGAGGTCAGGTCCAACATAGCACCGATCTCTTGTGGCGTCCTTCGACCGGCTGCTATCGCTTTCAACACAGCCTCGTACGTCTGCGTCTCGCGACGGATCACATCTCCCACCAGGATGAAAGGCTCGCTGCGGAACATCCCGGTGCGGCGCATAAACAAGCGCTGGATGTTGGCCCCTATGCTCTCGGTATCGTCGAATCGCTCCAGATAAGCCGGGATCCCTCCAGTCACTGCGTAAACGGCGACCCGTTCTGCCGTCGTATAGCGTGGGAGAAAATCGTGCAGGGCAGTGAAAGGCAGCGGATCGACCGGCAGTTGCGCAGTAAAACGCCCGTACAATGGCGCGTGATAGCCCATCAGATCCACCATCATTCCGATGTGAGAACCAGCCAATGTCAACGTCACATTTTGATTTTTGAAGCGGTGATCCCAGGCCGCTTGAAGATTGGAGGGCAAGGAGGGATCCGACTCGGCAGCGTAGGAGAATTCGTCCATAATCAGAATCACCGGTTGGTCACCAATGAGCCTGGACGCCGTCTCGAATGCCTCGGCCCAGGTATCAAAGCGGGGAACGGCTCGGCTATCAGGATAGGCCCAGGCCCACACCGCTTGCACAAAGCCCAGACGGACTTGGGCCGGCGTATCGCGGGTAGCGACCCAATAGATGACCGGTCTGCCCGTATCCTTGGCCCATTGCAAGATCAACGTCGTTTTGCCTACCCGTCGTCGGCCATAGACGAGGATAAACTGGGAACCTCCTTGGGCCAGGATGTCGTTCAACTCGGCCAATTCTCGCTGGCGACCGAAAAACCTGGGCATTGACACCCTCCTTTATAAACTGGTTATTATAAGCTATTTAGATTATAAACCACAATGAGTGATCGGTCAACTGCTCATTTCTTGGAAAGACTCCAACGAGACAGTGTCTCCACATCATGTATCTTGAGCCTGTTTTCCGCACTTCAACAATGAACAAGTCAGCGCAAACGAACCTGTTGCAGGGCAGTTGCTGGCCTTTAGCCGAGCCGCAGCCCATCTCAGCGCAATCCACACTCATCATTTCATCCTGTGATGCAAATTCTGGCTTCTTTTCTCTGTCGCTGGCAGGATGAAATACCACCGACATTCGCTGGCGTCTAGATAGCCTCCTCCGTAAACCACTGCAAGGGTCGCCCTCGCGGTGGTGGCATGGTGAATTGTTTCCCCGACGCAATGTTCCCCGTCCATCCTTCCGCATCTAGCAGGGTCTTCCCCTTGAGTCCCACACGCTGCAGGATCTCGCACTGACCTGGAGTGAGCGGCATACTGCGATAGAGCCTGCTTCCATCCCTGAAACGGGTCTCTATCACGTGCAGTGGCCCAAACTCGTACAGCATCTGCCGTCCCGTAATCTTCAGACCATTGTGGCGACATCTCCGCTCAGCCAGTGAGTAGACCAGCAAAGCGATCATATTCACCAGCAGCATCGCCGCGATCCGCTCGTCCTTGTGAAGATAGATGGGCCGCACGCGGAGCACTCCTTTGGCTACTCGGAAACGTTTCTCGAGCTTATCCTTGTCCTTGTAGGTTTCCAACATCTCTACAGCCGAGAGTTCTGGGTGGTCGGTCACCAGCAGATGTCGGCCCTTCAATCGGCACATCTCGCGCAGCGCTTCCCGGTCCACCCACCAGTGCATCTTGACGTCTCCGCGCTCACCCCACACCGTTACCTTCATCGCTTCTCCAACCGGCGACTGCTCCAGCCGTGATTGCACACTCCGACGAATGGTCTTCGTGGTCTGCCAATAGGGCTGGTTGAGTTTGTCCTTCACCCATCTGTCATAACTTAACGGTCTCGAAGGTTTGCGGCGCGTCCGAGTTAGTCGGGACAGGTTTTTTCTTACGCAGTCGCTTGACCACGCCCAAGTCGCGGTTCTCCGGTGCAGCGAGGTACTTGACC
>DAOTUB010000032.1:0-7859 GCA_034437455.1 Anaerolineae bacterium
GCAGCCGAAGGCTCCTCAGCGGAGTTTTGCAAGCTCACACCTTTGCCCTCCCAGGAGATAGCATATCATCCCTGTTGCTAATTGGCAATGCTATTCGAGGTTGTTAATGTTCAACCCTAATATACAAGCAGAGGCACACGCTTTTTGTGCCGAAGCGTATCGAAACCAAGCCAGCGGGGCCGTATGCACAACCCGCTTGGTCTTGATACGTCGCTTTGTTCCTATTCGACCGGCGCTAGAATCACTTCTCTGAACACTTGCTTTTTAGATACCCTACCGCCCGCTCCCGCTCTCCATTCATCAAAATTTCCAGATACCGCCCTCCCGAAACCGCCGGCACATCAATGACCCGGATATACCGGGCGTACTCTGTGTCAGCCGGGAGCAACTCGGCCAGCACATTCGGCGACTCGGTGAGGAATTCGTCGTTGATCATCGCGCCATTTTCGCCGGGAGTGACCGGAAGTGGAAAGATGCCCGTCTCTACCAAGTCCTGGAAAAAGTGGGTCCCATACGAAGCCTCAGCCGTGCACCCTCCTCTGACCAGCGGCGTCTCGACCAGTACTTGTGTGTTGTAAATATCGGCATAGGTCACCTTGACGCCCAGATCCAGGTTCGAGCTGCCCCAGCGTCCTGGCCCCATCAAGATAAACCGTTCCTCATCCAGACGTTTGTTGAGCCGTCCAATCACTCGGGCCAACTCCAGCTTGGTCACGTGATCGGGCGCTTGAGCGTACTCTGCCGGATCAACGTACACAATATAGCGCACCCCCGATACCACCCCTTGCGGGATCAATTTACACGCTTGTAGAATCATGTCCTGATCCGGAATCTCTTCTGGGATCTCGACGTCCATCATCCATTCCTGGCTGACGAGCGGACGACATTGAAGCAGGCTGACCGTGTAATCGGCCCCCGGATACTGGGACTGGATCTCGACCGTGAACTCGATGTCCACCGGCCATTTGTAGTTGCGCTCCAATTTTTTGAGGATAGATTTCATCAGGGTGATAAAGTTTTCGTCCTGCGTCAGTCGCTCAAACGTCAACACCAGATCGCTGGCATTGCTTGCATCCATGCGCGAGATGAGAGAGGTCAGATACCCCCCCCTGTCCACCGAGGCCAGACAACTCAACGCCGGGTAGTCATCGGCGATCACCTCTGAAATTGGCAGCGTCTTGAACGAATTATTCTCCAGATCTACCAGATCCACAAAGTGCTGCGAATACTTGCGAATTTTCCCCACGTCGGCTTCGGGCCGCAGGTGGGGATGGCTCAAAGCAATGATACGCGGATAATCGTTGGCCACTCGATCCACGGCGCGGGTGCCCAGCCCCCACACCAGGCGCAGAAAGCCATCCTCGCGCCGGATTTTTGGATTCCAACGGAAAGGATTGCGGCTGTATCCCACGCCGGCGATCATGGGGAAGAAATAGCTCCGATAGCGAGTGCCCTGCACCTTTTGGATCAATATCGCCATGCGCTCGTCATAGTCGATCAATCCCATGCGCTGACGGTACAAAAGAGGATCGGGTTTCAAGACGCTGGCATACACCCGTTTGACGGTGTTTAGCAAAAACTCGACATTCTCATTGAGCGAGCCTTGATTGGGGCAGAAGAAACTATCGTACTTGCCCGCAAATGCCGTCCCAAAGTTATCCTCCAACAAGCTGGAGGAGCGCACAATCAACGGGACGTTCCCCACCTCTTCCAGCAACGCTTCCAGGCTGTAGACAATATCCTTGGGGAAACGGCCTCTCATATAGGCGGCCAGGATGTTGGGATAATCGGCTTCGATCTCGGCAGGAGGTTTGTATTTTTGATTCATGATGTGAGTGAACCCATTGGCCGAAAGAAAATCGTAGAACACATCGGCGCCAATATAGTAGGAGTCGGGAATTCGAACATACTCACGCACATCCAATTCGTTTTCATCGGCTGCCAACCGCAATATCTTCCAGGCCAACAACATTCCGGCTGCCTTGCCGCCGATCTTGCCTCGGCCAACGCGCCGCCGCCGAATTTCTTGTAGATCTCGAATCGTAAAGAACTCTTTGGCCACGCCGATGAAATCGAGCCGGTCGCTGATCATCCCTTTGATGAGCACGACGATGATCTCTTGTAAATGATGCTGAACTTGAGCCCGTTTATCCGCTGGCAAACTTTCGAATTCCTCTCCTTGAGTAAACAATAGATCCCAGGGAGCCAATTCAGGGTTGAAAGTCAGCCCCAGATCTTGCTCCTGGAGAGGGATCCGATGCGCCAGGACTTTTTGAACGATCTCATCTAAACGGCCCTGCGGCATATTGTAGGCAAAGTAAAAATCCGTCAGTTGATCTCGCACCGAAGCCAATCGCTCGTTCCAGATCACAGCGGGTTCTTCGACCATCGGATCCATCATCCCTTCTCGCCGCTGCGAAAGAACAGCCTTTTCTTTGACCTCGGCCTCGAAAGCCTCGATTGTAAGGATCCCTTTGGAGAATAACTCCTGCCGCATCCGTTCTCGAATCTGGCGCGCCAGAATAGGATACTGCGACAGCTCCAAATGAATCCCCAGAACTTTGTGCTGATGTTGCACGTCATCTGCACTCGGTTTGCTTTGTACATCGAGTGACATAATTACCTCCCAACTTGAGCGATCTCTCGTCCATACAGGTTACCATGAAACTGGTTATCAAGCAAATGTGGGATCGCCGCCGGTAGATGAATGGCCCTGAAGATTGTCACAGATGAAATATACTATTTGTCACTGGTGTATCCAGGGCAACGGATTATACTTACTATGGGTTTAGCTTGCCAAAATGAGACACACCGCGTACAATAGAGCGCACGGACAGGTATGTTTCGCGCCAAGTTACACTCATGAACTAACCAGACAATTTGAGGAGGTATCTATGACAGAAGAACTTAACCCCTTTGCCATCGCACAACAACAGTTGGATCAGGCCGCCAAAATCATGGGCCTTGACCCAGCAACCCACGAACTGTTGCGCTGGCCGCTGCGTGAATTGCACGTCACGCTCCCGGTACGGATGGACGACGGCACCACCAAGATTTTCCACGGTTTCCGCGTCCAGTATAACGATGCTCGCGGGCCGACAAAGGGCGGCATCCGCTATCACCCCGACGAGACCATCGACACCGTCCGCGCCCTGGCTGCCTGGATGACCTGGAAGGTCGCCGTCGTGGACATTCCCCTGGGCGGTGGCAAGGGCGGCATCGTCTGTAACCCCAAGGAGATGTCTCCAGGAGAGCTGGAGCGACTCAGTCGGGCCTACATTCGCCAGGTCGGCAAGATCATCGGCGAGGAGATCGATGTCCCCGCCCCCGACGTCTACACCACGCCGCAGATCATGGCCTGGATGATGGATGAGTATTCCTTCATGCGTGGCTACAACGTCCCCGGCGTCATCACCGGCAAGCCGATCCCCCTGGGCGGCTCGGCAGGCCGTGGCGATGCGACGGCCCGCGGCGGAATCTATTGCACCCGCGAGGCGGGCAAGGCGCTGGGAGTCGAATTGAAGGGCGCTACCGCCGCCGTTCAGGGGTATGGCAACGCCGGACAGTTTGCCCACATCCTGGGGCAGAAAATTCTGGGGCTTAAGGTCGTCGCCGTCTCCGACTCGAAGGGCGGCATCTACAAGGCCGACGGCCTCGATCCAGAGGCAGTCATCGCCCACAAGAAGGAAATCGGGTCTGTGGCCAACTTCCCCGGAGCCAAGAACATTTCCAACGCCGAACTGCTGGAACTGGACGTGGTCGTCCTCTTCCCCGCCGCACTGGAAAACCAGATCACGGGCGCCAACGCCGGGAACATCAAGGCCAAGATCGTGGCCGAGCTGGCCAACGGCCCCACCACTCCCGAGGCCGACGAGATCCTCTACAAGAACGGCGTCTATGTCATCCCCGATTTCCTGTGCAACGCCGGCGGCGTGACCGTCTCCTACTTTGAGCAGGTGCAGAACGCCTACGACTATTACTGGGAACTGGAGACCGTCCAAGAGCGGCTGGACAAGAAGATGACGGCCGCCTTCCACGCTGTCCACGAAGCAGCGCAAAAGTACAAGGTCAACAATCGCATGGGCGCTTACGTCGTGGCCGTGAGCCGCGTGGCCGAAGTATGTCAACTGCGCGGTTGGGTGTAAACAACTCACTGCTCGCAGAAAACGATTACGACAAGCCCCTGCCCGATCTGGGCAGGGGATTTGCATTTGACTTTGCCTGGATTTCAGGGTAAGATAATGGCACGAGCAACCGATAACCGATCATAAATAAAAAGGGTGTGTTTCAAATAAGTCGAGTAGCCGCGCTTTCCATAGCGCGCGAGCGCAACTTGTTGCGGCGGAAACCGCGACTACCTCTAACCGAAATGAAATGCACTCAAATAAAAAAAGGAGGCAATGAAATGTATCACAAGCTCATTGTTGCTGGGTATCTCGGCCGGGATCCGGAAATGAGATACACCCAGGACGGCACCCCGGTCACCAACTTTTCGGTAGCGACCAGTCGAAAGTGGTCGCGCCCAGATGGGACCGAAGTGGACGAGACGACCTGGTTTCGCGTCACTGCCTGGCGGCGGCTGGCCGAAATCTGCAACGAGTATCTGCAAAAAGGGCGTCCCGTGCTCGTCGAAGGACGGTTGAACCCCGACGAGAACGGAAATCCGCGTATCTGGACGGGAAACGATGGAGTGGCACGCGCTTCATTCGAGATCACGGCCACGACCGTCAAGTTCCTGCCCGGCGGGCGCGGCGACGCGGCTCCTCTCCCTGGTCTACCCGATGAGCCGCCTCCACCCGATCCAGGAGAGAACGAGATTCCCTTCTAGACGTTCTTTTGAGCTTATTGTTTCTGTTTAGCCAGGTCACTGGTGTGGCCCGGCCATGACCGCCGCCCAAGAGCGGCGGTCTATTTTGGAGGTATCGCTATGAAAACCTCACGTCGTCGCAAGATGCATGTCAACATCCAGGTCCCGCCCGATCTGGAAGCCACGTACGCCAACTTTGCCCTGATCGCCCACTCGGCTTCCGAGATCATCATCGATTTTGCCCGCGTGCTGCCCAACACTCCTCAGGCCAAGGTGTACGCGCGCATCATCACCACTCCCCTGCACGCCAAGCTCTTGCTGCGAGCATTGAGCGAAAATATAGAAAAATACGAAGCGCAGTTCGGCGAGGTCAAGCTGCCCTCCGGCGGCGATGAACTAGCCCAGCAGTTCTTTGGCGCCGTCAAGCCGCCCCAACCCCCTGAAAAGTGAGCCCAACGTGAACCATCTGGAGACAATATCCGAACGCATTCGGGCCGACTTTGAGGCCCAAAGTGAGATCCGCGACGAGGCGCTGCGGCACTCTCGCGAGTTGATTCGCCTTTGTGGGAGCACCATCCGCGCCAGCCACCGCAACGAATGGGATAAAGCCCGTGAACTACTGGCTCAGGCCGATGCACTCGCAGGCAAAATGAGAGCATCCTTGACGCCCTACCCCGACTTGTGGTACGCGGGCTACACCCAGGACGCCTTGAAAGAACTGGTCGAGGCGCACGCTACCCTGGCGATGGCGAAGGATGCCCCGATCCCGGAACCAGAGGCGCTGAAAGTGGAGCACCCGGCCTATCTCAATGGGCTGTGCGAGGCGGCCAGCGAACTGCGCCGTCGCTGCCTGGACGACATGCGGCGCGGCGATATGGACGAGGCGGAGCGATTGCTGGGTGCGATGGACGAGGTCTATGGCATGCTCGTCACGTTCGACTTTCCCGACGCCATCACCGGCGGACTGCGTCGCCGCGTGGATCAACTGCGCGGTGTGCTCGAACGCACGCGCGGCGACCTGACCAACAGCCTGCGCCAGGAACGGCTGCTCCACGCTCTACGCGAGTTCGAGGAACGTATTGAAAGCGAGTGAACGATCCGGGCGCGTCATCCGCGCCAGTGAGATCGGGCAGTACGTCTACTGCGCCCACGCCTGGTGGCTGGGAAGCGTGCAGGGCTTACCCTCGGCCCACCAGCAGGAGATGACGGCCGGCGAAACAGCGCATCTGCGCCACGGGCGGCGAGTGAGAGCCTCGCTTGGATTAAGTCGCCTGGCGTATGGGGTGTTGCTGCTGGCAGCGATGGTCGCGATTGTATGGCTGGCGAGCGAGGTGCTCGGCCGGTGATGCCGTTCTGGTTTTTCGTCCTGCTGGGGTTGGGGCTGCTGCTGCTCTGGCTGGGGCGACGCGGGCGAGCCAGCAGTGGGCTGCCTCAGGGCCGCGTGGTCTACACCGACACCGGCGGTTGGAATCGGCTGGATCGCCCGCTCTTTTCCCGCGAATTTCTCCTCACCGGCAAGCCCGATTATCTCGTGGCCGACGAGGCCGACATCATCCCCGTCGAGGTCAAGTCGAGCCGCGCCCCGGCCCAACCCTATACCTCTCACGTGCTGCAACTGGCTGCCTACTGCCTGCTGGTCGAAGAGTGCTATGGGCGGCGCCCTCCCTACGGCATCATCAAGTACGCCGACCGCGCCTTCGAGGTAGACTATACGGCCGAGTTGGAAGACGAGTTGCTGGCGACGCTGGAGGATATGCGGACCGACCTGAGCGACGGGGATGCGCCCCGCAGCCACGACGAGCCGGGCCGCTGCCGAGCCTGTGGTCATCGAGAGCAATGTGAGCAGCGCCTCATGTAGGTCGGATTTGCTATCCGACCACTACGTGGAGGGCAAACGATGCGTAATGTACGACGATTTTACGTACCGGATTCGATAGCATTCTTAACGCTCGTGACCAAGAAGCGGCAGGTTCTGTTCGACCTGGAGCACTCCCACCATGTGGACATGTTCTTCGACAAGATGCGAGCGGTACGCGAGTTCAAGCCTTTCAAACTCCTTGCCTACATTTTCTTGCCGGATCACATCCACTTACTTATACGACCAACTGGCAAAGCCAATTTCTCCTCTATTATGCAATCAGTACAAAGGAGCTATACATTTGAGTACAAGGATCACTACAGTATCAGCAACTCGTTGAACCTTTGGCAACATCGGTTTTGGGATCACGTTATCCGTGACGAAAAAGACCTGAATCGGCATTTCGATTATATCCATTGTAATGCAATCAAGCATGGGCTGGTCGCAAAACCCGAGGTTTGGCCTTACTCGAGCTATCTGCACTGGGTTGAGAAGGGTTGTTACGAGATTGGTTGGGGACACGTGGAACCAGAGATTTTGCGCGACCTCGACGACACAGCATTCGGAGAATAGATGTATTCGGATTTGCTATCCGACTTGGACGGCGGTTAGCAAAACCGCCCTACCGTGGCGAATCATCGTAGGTCGGATTTGCTATCCGACTTGGATGGCGGTTAGCAAAACCGCCCTACAAGCCCGTCGGTAAATGATCGCCAGAGCTTACGGGACGGTGCGTTGTATACCTGACTTACTCGAAGGAAATGACTCGGCGATACGCCAAAGTCGAAGATGGCCCCCAATTACGGACGCCAGGGTATGTCCATCAGGAGAGAAGGCTACGCCCAGTATATGATCCCAACGGGCATGCAGAGTTTTCAACAGGTCGCCATCAGGAACGCTCCACAGGTATATCTTTCCGGCCAACGTTCCCGAAGCCAGCACCGTGCCATCCAGGGAGAACGCCAGGCTCTTCACCCATTCTGGATGCTCAAGCGCGAGCACAAGTTGAGCCTCGAACGCTCCATCCGGTTTCTCATCAAGCTGCCAAAGGTTCAAGATATTATCCTCCACGGCTTTCTCATAAAACCTCGGCTGGTAAAGTAGCCGCAAATGTGTATACTGAGCGGGACAATCAATGCCAGTTGGAGGTGACATTTGTCCCGCAAATCACTGTCACAACAAGCGCATGATCCA
>DAOTUB010000033.1:0-3496 GCA_034437455.1 Anaerolineae bacterium
ATTCGGCGCAGGCCAGACACATCTCGCAACGGTGCTGCCAAACCGGCCTGTCGTCCACCATTTTTATGTTTTGGACGGGGCACACCCTGGCACAGGTCGCACAGCCATTACATTGATCATCCGCGTAAATGCTCTTGTCCGTCAACGGGATCAGTGCATCAAACGCCAGGTTTGTGTCTTTTGGTTCTTGAGATTTTTCCTTCAAGTCTGCGATGTAAAAGTTTTGTAGCACGCGATACAGTGGGTTCATGAACCCATTGAACAGCCCTTTCAAGGTTTTATATGGGCTCTTTTGCCTGTTGTTGATGCGTTGGCAAATGGCCTCAATTTTGACCTGGGAGTTTCTGAACATGGTTTCTTGATCTTGGTCGATGGGAAAAGGGATGGCGCTATAGTCCAGGTTGTTCATGGGAAGCCTGACCGTGAATTCCGCCGCCAGTTTGCCGCCCCTTGCCTGGATGATTTTTTCCAGATTCTTCAAGGTCGGCAGCGCGTTAACGTTCTCAAAGCCTCCGCAGGTACAAACGGCAAAGATATATTTTGAGCCCAGGTCTTCCAGTTTTTTGACAAACCTTGCCACGATCAATGGGATGCCGTAAAGTTGCGCCAGATAGCACGGGAACACGATCCCGATGCCATCGGCATCTATTTTTATACTGGGTCCATCCATGACCGTCGGGATGGAGATCAGCGTCCCGTTGACTCTTTCTGCGATCTCCCTGGCCACAGCCAGAGAGTTTCCCGTGCCAGAAAAATAATAGACTTTTGTGCGCATAGGAGCATTCCCCCAAGGTTGACGCTGTCGTGTGTTTCTGTCCCCCCCGCCCGTGCGATCACGATTATAGCAATCTCTAGTGGGTCGGTCAAGACGCGCTATTCAAAGCGCTCTTCTCGATCCTGTTGCTCAGGCTGCCCCCGGGTGCTCATAAAATCGGAAAGCTAACATCCGCCAGGCTTTCTCGGATCTCTTGAATGCTCCCACACCTGATGTATACCACAAAACTTTGGATGCCTTGCCTGATGCCTTCGAACATGAGCCTTTGGCTTCTCGTAAGGGCCTGTGAGAAAGTTCCCGCATTTTCCCAGCAAAATGCGTCAAAACGCGAAAAAGTTGTACTTTTACGAACCCTTAGGCCTCGTGAAGCAAGTCGTCAACTAGTTGCTGGCGTTCGTCTTCTGAGAGATTGTCCCAATCTATCCCCCTCTCAGTACAGATTTGGTACATCTGTTGGCTCCCATACTCTACCAGCGATTCCAGCTCGTCCATCTTGGGGATAAGCGTGCGTAATACCCTTCGTTTAGTCTCGGGGGAGAGTTGGCGCACCCACTCGATGACTTGGGATTCTGACACAGTAAGCGTCACGGTTTCCATCGTTTTTGCCTCCTGATGGGTTTCATTTTTCCCTTGGACTCATTATACCACTTTTTTGCAAGCCCTATCAAACCCACGCTGGCCGATCAGCCGGGGAGTACCAGGCCAGAGGTTCTCAATCTCCAGACGGCTGTGGGGATTGCTGGTGCCAGGCCTATATCGGGGAAGGGGTTACGCTTTGGCCCAGTTTTCTACCATCAGCTCCGGCACCCTTGAAAATTCTCGTTCGTTGTTGGTGACCAATACGACGCCCATACTCACAGCGTGCGCTGCGATCAGTGTATCCAGCGCGCCAATGGGCTGACCCTCTTGCTCCAATGCCGCCCGTATCTCGCCATAGACCTCTGACGCTCCTTCGTCAAACTCGGTCACAATGAGGGGCAACAAAAACTGTTCAAGGGCATGCCGGTTCGCTTGCCTGTGCGCGCTCTTGGCCACACCGTACCATAATTCTCCCACTGTAATAGAGGAAACGCCTATTTCCCCGACGGAACAGGCGTTAAATTTCTCAATGACCTGCAATGGCTTGTGCTTGATCAAATAGATACAGATGTTGGTATCCAGTAGGTACCTCATTCAAAGAGATCCTCGCGAACTTGTTGCTCGGGCTGCGCCCGGGTCGTCATAAAATCATCGGTGAATTGGTCCAGGCTATCAAAGAGCACGTCCCACGAATCCTGGCGGGGAAGCAGCACCACGGCGTCTCCTACCTTTTTGATAAAGACACGAGATCCCTTGAATCGAAATTCTTTGGGTAGTCTCACCGCTTGACTCCCGCCATTCTTGAACAACTTGGCCGTTTTCATAGCTTTCTCTCCCTTTTGATAGTATATACTATAAATATATACTACCATAAAAGGCTTCAATGTCAAGCAGCGCGCATGTCCGACGGTCACGCATAATCCGTACCAAGGAAGGTGCGCGAACGTTGTCAAATCCGTAGTTACATCTCGATAGCTCGAAAGAACGAACAACGGGTGCTTGAAGCACCGGTGATGGCTTTGATTGGATTGAGGTCGCGTTTGTGGTTGGTGACGCGAGATCTAGTAGTATGCTGGTTGAGCGCAGCGGTGCTCAAGCGGCCAGAGGCAGCGCCACGGACCGCTCGATGTAGCTAAGCGGTATGGGGGACTGTTCGGCTGGGGGATAGTAGAGCATCACTTTGAGAAAATGGCTGATCGGGAGAGTGGTGATCATTTTGGTCACTTGTTCTCGCAGCGCATCGGGTAGAGATTCAAGGCCGCTGAGCGGAAAACTACGCGGACCCAGTTCCGTCGGTTGGATGACTTGGGAGAAGGTCAAAATGCTCAGACTCAGCGCTTTGCCGGTTTCTCGATCGAATCGCAAAATGATCGGATCGGCCAGTTCGATGGCGCCGCTGGCGGCTCCTGTTGCGAAAAAGATCTCCAGCATATCGCTTGCTGGATCATATTCTAGCTGCACGGCTTGCCCTTCGGCTGTGACGACTTTATACCGTTGTAGTTGCAACTCGCTCATCGTTCACCTTCACTATAGATGTCGACTGCCCAGGCGGAAGTGACAAAATTATTGGGATGTGTCGTTCCGTCTGGTTGTTCCTTGTGACGAAACACAACTGCTACCACAATGTGGCTGAATTCTGGGGACAGTGCTGTGCCCAAGTATCGGTAGCGATACCGATGGGGGTCGAGGGGTTCCTGGCGGCGGTGTCCCCGGCGAAGCGCTTCCAACACTTTGTCGAGCATATCCGTCAGTTCCTCATGCCTTTCCAGAATGTGTCGCCAACGCTCTTCCGTTAGGTAGATCTCGTTGCCCCAGCGGTCCTGCACAGTCCACTTGATCATTGATGGCCTCTTGGTTGTAATTATACGCGCCCCTACCGGCTTGTCAATGTTCTCTGGATGCCACGTTCTAGTAAAATGTCTTTCATCTGTGCCCGACTGACGCCGGTCAGGTGGGCTGCTTGGGCCAGAAAAATTCCCTCTGTTTGATAACGGTGTATGGCGAGTTGAATGTGATGGCCGGGCAAGTGTCTCAGACGGCCTCTACCCGGTCTAGCCACTCGCTCACCAGCGCGTTGAAAACGTCCTCTTGTTCGATCTGCAGGTTGTGGCCCGCGCGGTCCAGCACGGCGAACGTGGCGCG
>DAOTUB010000034.1:0-13464 GCA_034437455.1 Anaerolineae bacterium
CGCTGGCCCAAGCTGGCTACGATGTAACGTTAGTCGCGCCAGCGGCGTTCGAGCACGAGGAGCGTGAAGGCGTCACCATCTTGGGCATTCCGCCAGCCGCTTCGCGCGCGCAACGGATGCGCGTGTGGCGTGACGTTTTTCGTCGCGTGCGCACCCTCAAGCCGGAGGTCATTCATTTCCACGATCCCGAACTGCTGCTCTTGGTCCCACTCTTTCGCCTGCACTTTGGCAAGCGCGTGAAGATCATCTATGACGTCCACGAATATTTCATCGCGGCGCTCACCTCCAAATACTGGATTCCCGCATGGTTGCGGCCTATCGCTTCCCGCACAGCCGCCCTCTTAGAAAAACTGATCGTCCGGCAGACGGATGGGATCATCTGTGCCGTTAAAGGCCAATTGCCTCTCTACAAGGCGGTTCCAGGCCCCAAAACCGTCGTGCGCAATCTACCATTAGCCAGCCTCTTCCAAAACGCCGAGCCGCATCCCGCGCTCGAAGCCCCCGGCCTCAAGCTTATTTACGTGGGCTTGATTCTTCCCAAGCGAGCAATTGACATCCTGTTAGAGGCGATGCGCAATCTACACAAACAAGGACACAAGGATATTCACCTCTATCTCATCGGCCCCGAAACCTCACCGGCGTATATGCAAATGCTCCAGACCTTCATCGAAAAGCACGATCTGAATGCCCAAGTCCAATGGCTGGGATATATACCCCCCCACGAACTCAAACACTATTTGGCAAACGCCGACGTGGGATTAGTCCCCGGTCTCTACATCCCCCAGTACAAAAATCCTGGGCTGACGACCAAGCTATTTGAGTACTTGCTGATGGGCTTGCCGGTCCTCAGCGTTGATTATCCACATCGCAGGGTATACATTGAGGAATCCGATTGTGGCATCGTCGTGGAGGCTGAGGACGTGCAAGCCCATGTCGAGGCGATTCTCTGGTTTGATCAACATCCAGAAGAACGCTATGCGATGGGAAAACGCGGCCAGGCGATGGTCAGAGATCACTACATTTGGGAAGCAGAAGCGAAGCACTTACTCGAATTCTACAAGCAGATTGTGAGTTAATGATGACTATGCACATTCTATCTATCGTCGGCGCCCGCCCTCAATTCATCAAAGCCGCGCCGGTCAGCCGCGCCCTGCGCCAAGCAGCCCACGAGGTGCTCGTCCACACCGGTCAGCACTACGACCGCGAAATGTCACGGATCTTCTTCGAAGAGCTACACATTCCCGAACCCGACTATAACCTTGGCGTTGGCTCTGGTCCCCACGGCCAACAGACCGGCCAGATGCTCATCCGCATCGAAGAGGTGCTGCTACAGGAGCAACCTGATTGGGTGCTCGTCTACGGCGACACCAACTCGACCCTGGCTGGTACCCTCGCCGCCGTCAAGTTGCACATCCCCGTGGCCCACGTGGAAGCTGGGCTGCGCAGCTTTAACCGCGCGATGCCTGAGGAGCACAATCGTGTGCTGACCGATCACGCGGCGGATTTGCTCTTCTGCCCCACACAAAACGCGGTGGAGCTATTAGCGCGCGAAGGGATCACCACCGGCGTCCATCTGACCGGCGACGTGATGTACGATGCCTATCTCTACAACGTGCAGTTGGCCGAGCAGCGTTCTGACATTCTCTCGAAGCTGGACCTGGCTCCGAAAACATATGCCCTGGCGACTGTCCATCGCCCGTCTAACACCGATGATCCAGATCGATTGCGTGGAATTCTTGACGCGCTGGCGGCTTTAGATACACTGGTCGTGCTCCCGGCCCATCCTCGCACCCGTGAGGCGATGGATGTGATCGGCTATCGGGCGGGTGGCAATTTGCGCGTCATTGAGCCGATCGGGTACCTCGATATGCTGATGTTGGAAAAGCACGCTCTCCACATCCTCACCGATTCCGGCGGCGTGCAGAAGGAGGCCTACTTCGCCAGCGTGCCCTGTATCACCTTGCGCGAGGAGACCGAGTGGACGGAGACCCTCGAGGCGGGATGGAACACCCTCGTCGGCGCAGAGCCAGTGCGTATTTTGGATGCAGCGCGCAATTTCCATCCGCCCGCCGAACAGCCGCCGCTCTATGGCGATGGGCGAGCCAGCGAGCGTATCGCGACCATTCTCCAGGCCCAAGCTGGCTAATGCGCGTCCTGTATCTTTCTCAATACTTCCCCCCCGAAGCCGGCGCGACGCAAACCCGCGCCTACGAAATGGCCACCGGCCTGATCCGCGCGGGACACCAGGTTACGATGCTCACCGAAGTGCCCAATCATCCTCAAGGTATCGTTCATCCTGCCTATCGGCGCAAACTCTGGGTGCGCGAGGATCTGGAGGGCATTGACGTCGTACACGTCTGGGTGAAGGCGTCGCCGGTCAAGACGATGCGCACGCGCCTGGCCTTCTACCTCACCTATATGGCAAACGCTACGCTGGCGGGATTGGCGCTACGAAGGAAATATGACGTGATCTATGCCACATCGCCGCCGTTGTTTGTGGGAGGTTCGGCTTTGGCCCTGAGTCATTTGCGACGCACGCCAATGATCTTCGAGGTGCGCGATCTCTGGCCCGAATCCGCCGTCGCTTTGGGCGAGCTAACTAATCCACGCTTTATCCGCTGGGCCACTCGCCTGGAAGAGGCTTGCTACCAGCTTGCTCGGCGCGTCGTCGTTGTCACCCAAGGCATCCGCGAGCGCCTTGTTGAACGCGGCTTTGGTGATAAAGTCGAGTTGATTCCCAACGGCGCTAACACTGACCTCTTCCACTATCAGCCGAAAGCTGGACATGCGATCCGCCAGGAACTTGGTGTAGGTGATGCCTTCCTCGTGGTCTATGCTGGCATACATGGGATCGCCCAGGGACTGGAGACGGTGTTGCAAGCGGCCCACCGGCTACGAGGCAATCCTTCCATTCGATTCCTGATGATCGGCGATGGGCCGTGCAAGGCGGATTTGCTCGCGCTCAAGTCCCAGTTGGAGCTTCCCAACGTCACAATGCTTGATGCGCAGCCTCGTGAGGCCATTCCCGCTTATCTCTCCGCCGCCGATGTCGCACTTGCTCCCTTGCGCAAGCTGGAGATTTTCAAAGGCGCGCTTCCCTCCAAAATCTTCGACGCCTGGGCCTGTGAGTGCCCCGTGCTCCTCAGCATGGAAGGCGAGGCCCGCAAAGTTTTGGAGCGCGCGCAAGCTGGCCTCCACATCGAACCGCAATCCCCGAAAGTAATGGCTCAAGCCATCCAATCCCTCGCGGCCGATCCGGTGCGCTGTCGGCAGTATGGACAAAATGGACGGCGCTTCGTTGAGCAGCACTACTCCCGCCAAGCCCAGGCGCGACATTTGGCAGCGTTGTTGGAAGGGTTAGATGTGTAACTCGCTCGCGTCGACGAGTTCAGCGCCCGCAAGATGGCCAGCGACATCGAAGCACTTTACGAGAGGCTTTTGGCGGAATGCACGTAAGTGAATGATTCAGGAGCTTGTTTGTTCTCTTGCTCTGATGCTACACTGTGGTACAATAGTGTGAGGCGACAGATAAGCTGGGAACGGTGACGATGGTGATGAACCCACAACCAGAGATTCCCGCGGTGTTGCAGCACAAGCTGGGCGCAGACGGGGCCAACGCTCTGACGGAGATGATGCAGATCTTCTGGCGAGAGCGTCTCCGGGAACTGGAGGATGCCGCCTGGCAGCGAACCGAGAATCGACTGGCCAGGGTAGAGGCAGCTATTGAGCAGCTGGCGGAAGCCCAGCGTCGCACCGAGGAACGTGTGGAGAGGCTGGAGGCGGTCGTTGAGCGACTGGCGGAGGCTCAACGTCGCACCGAGGAGCGCGTGGAGAGACTGGAGGCGGCCGTCGAGCGACTGGCAGAGGCCCAACGTCGCACCGAGGAACAGGTAGCAGCCCTGGTCATAGCCCAACGTCGCACCGAGAAAGGGATGCGCCAGTTAACCGAGGGGATGGATGCACTACGTCGACAGGTAGGCGCCCTTTCCGAGAACGTCGGGTTTGGTCTGGAGGGCATCGCTCGCATCGTCCTGCCGGGCTATCTGGAGCGCCACTTGGGTATGAAGGTGCTTGGCCCCCTGGGCGAGGAGCTGAACCCGCGCATTCTGGGGCCAGAGGGTCAAGAGGATGAGTTCGACCTCTACGGCGTGGGACTTCGAGATGGAGAGGAAGTAACCATCGTTGGTGAGGTGAAAAGCCGCATCTACAGCGATGACGTATACAGCTTCCTCCAACGCATAGAAAAGGTCAGCCCCGCACTTCCCGAAAAGATGCTGTCCGTTCTTTTCGGGTACAACGTCCATCCGCGTGCCCGAGAGGAAGCAGAGAAGGTGGGCCTCCTCCTGGTGGCCGCCTATCAACGATAGCGTTGATCACCCTCGACGTTTCTGCCGCCGTACACCGTCGCGCCGGCCTGGGGCGCTATGCCGAGAGCCTGACCCGCGCCCTCATTGCTACTGATCCTGGCCGTTACGCCTTGTTCTACAACCGGGAGCAGGGCATCGAGCCGCTGGCAGGCCTGGAGCATCTGCCCACCCGCACCGTCGCCCTGGGCTACAAACCGTGGCGCATGCTTGCCTGGCTGGGGCAACTGGCCCGCTTTGGCTTCGACCGACTTGTCCCAGATGCCGAGCTCTTCCACGCCACCGAGCACCTCCTGCTGCCGTTACGCTCTATCCCTACCGTCCTCACCGTCCATGACCTTATCTTTCGCCATCTGCCCGAACATCACAAGCCGCTCAACCGCTGGTACCTGAACCTGACCCTGCCGCTTTACTGCCGCCGGGCCTCTCACATCATCGCCGTCTCTGATTGCACCCGGCGCGACTTGGTGGCGGCTTATGGACTCCCGCCGGAAAAAATCACCGTCATTCACGAGGCGGCCGATCCCCGCTTCTGCCCTCAGCCGCCCGAGGCGATAGATGGTGTGTGCGCCCACTACGGTCTGCCAGATCGCTATTTGCTCTTTGTCAGCACGATCGAGCCGCGCAAGAACCTGACCCGGCTGCTGGAGGCCTTCGAGATTGTACACGCCGAAGGGTTGACCGACGGACTGGTCATCGTGGGGAAACGGGGTTGGCTCTATGGCGATTTTTTTGCCCGGCTGGAGCGATCCTCCGTGCGGGGCGCCGTCCTCCTCTCCGGCTACGTGCCGGATGAAGACCTGCCCGCTATCTATAGCGGGGCGCAGGCATTCGTCTTGCCCAGCCTTTACGAGGGCTTTGGCCTGCCGGTGCTGGAGGCGATGGCCTGCGACGCGCCGGTGGCGTGCAGCAACGCATCCGCTCTGCCCGAAGTGGCAGGGAACGCTGCTTTGTTCTTCGATCCCCACGACGCGAGCGCCATCACTAACGTCTTGCGCCGTCTGTTGGGCGACGCCGAATTGCGTGAGACTCTGCGGCAGCGCGGCCTTGAGCAAGCGGCCACGTTTTCGTGGAACCGCGTGGCCGCCGAGACGCAGGCGGTATACGATACCGCTTTGAGAGCGGGCGGATCGTCTTGAGCAGTTCGCGCGGCCTTATTTGAGCTCGTTCAGGCGCCGTGCCGCCATTTGGACCGGAACGCCGAACCGGGTTGCCAGATCCTCCAACAGATCTTCAAAGGGAGCGTCGGCGTGGTCATTTTGCATCCAGACTGCCGGCATCATCAAGCAGCGGGCGAAAAAGTCGCTGGAGATGTTGGGCGGCGCGTGATCGGGCCAGTGCAGTTCGGCGGCGCGGGAAGAGCGACAGAAAGCGACGTACAGTTCCCTCGCTACGCCGGCGCGCTGAATGGTGGAGGGGTAGGCGAGGTCCACGACGATCACTCGCGAGCCATTGGGCAGGGAGCGGTAGGCGACATCGTACAGCCCCAGACGTAGCTCCAGGAGGTTCAGGCGCTTAAAGATAGGGAGCGGATTTTGGAGCATGCTTCGCACAGGCACGGGTGGGCCTTCAATGCCCCAAGCCTCCAGGACTCCAAGCGCCAGGCTTTCGATGAGAAAGCTCTCTGTGCCGGAGAGGGTTTCGTCGAGATATTCTTGTTCTTCTTTCCTGGTCCACAGCCGCGTTGAAACTGTGTCTGCCAAAGGAGGAGAATAGCTCTCCCGATCCTTTAGCCATTCATATAACTGCTCAGCAAATTCCTGAATCGAGTCGGCCTTGACAGACGTGACAAATTCTCTTTCCTCGTCGCTGAGATCGAACTTGTCCAGGAGGGCAGGTTGTTTGCTACCCAGTAAATCGTCGCAGAACTCGTGATCTATCAGCGCGACGCCGATCAGGCTCTGGAGCGCCATTTGTGACATGACAACCTCCAATGGAAAGGAGTTGGTATTTGGATCAAGTTCAGGCTTGCTTGCTATAGTCTTGACAGAGCACCCCTGCAAAGCCTTCCAACGTGTCGGCCTGCACCGCCAATAGGGTCTCTCGTTCTGTTTCTGTCAGGTCTAGAGCGTCCAGCAATTCCCTGCGGTGGCCGTTTAGTAGCCCATCACAGAAAACGGTATCGGTGAGAGCCAGCCAGATCAGTTTGTCAATTGTACGCGTGCCAAGGTTGTCTTTCATTTCGATTCCCCTCGTTAGTTTGTAAGCGCTTATTGATCGCTCGTGGAGATACGCACGTCGCGCGTAGGTATGGTTTATCCTCCACCTGTTCCAGTGCCGGCACCGCCTTCTGGACCTACCAATATGCCATGTGGCTCATACCACATTTCTGCTGCACCGGTTAGAGGCTCTGCTACGACGGAGCCAAGAGCCAGCGCCAGGAACAACACCACGCTCATCAGTATCAGACCAAGTTTGTTTTTCATGTCTATTCTCCTTATCTGTGGATGTCGAACAAATTTGACTCTATTGTAGCAGATGCCTCTAAACAAACCTCTAAACAACGTTGCGTTACGATAGAGATTGCCGATAAAGAATAGGAGAACCTTGTGGGTGATCAGCAATTCCCGTTTTGTAGCCGCGCTTTCCATAGCGCGTGCATTTTGCCACATGAAGCATCCTTCGCGATATGGAAATCGCGGCTACAACTCTCGTTTTTTCCCATAACGGGAATTGCTGGTGGGTGATTGAAAGCCTGCAACAAAAAAGGTCGCTTAACAGCGACCTCTACACGTCAGTCAGGCTCCGAGGGGAATGTCTGGTTTGTGGATTCAGCCGGCCATCTTTTTGATGATTTGTCTGTAAAGTGTATTTGTCTCCACTGAGGGTTCGATGTCCAACTCTCGCCTCAGTATTTCCCGGCAGTGATGATATTGAGCCAGCGCTTCCGGTCGCCGGTCCGTCTCGGCATAACAGTGCATGACGCGCCGGTGAATGTCCTCGCGCCACCTGTTTATTTCCAGGGCCTGCTTGTACCAGCCGATCGCCTCCTCAAGCTCTCCTCGCACCTCGTGGTGCTGTCCCATCCCGATAAGCGCCTCAGTGTACATCTCACGAAGCATCTCCCGTTTCGGTACGCACCACAATCGCTCTACTCCGGCCAGGAAATCCCCTCGGTAGAGCGCCACCGCGCGCTGCCAGAGGTTCTCTGTCTGCTGATCGTGGGGCGGCAAAAGCCGCGCTTGCTCGATCAACGTCTTGAAGGCTTCGACGTCAAACCAATAATCTACGTTACCCAGGCAATACTGCCCGTTCTCGGCCACCACCGTGTTCGCTCCCACGGCGCGGCGCATGCGGTAGAGCGTGGTGTGGAAATTGTTCGCCACCTTTTCTGCAGATAACTCGGGCCAGAAAACCAGACCAATCGCGTCTCGTTCCAGGGGGCCGTGGAGCAGGATGTAAAAGAACAATTCCTTGGCCATCGCCGCCTGCCACTCGGCTGGAAGGATCGAGTGACCGTCGCGGACGACCAGGCCCTTGCCCAGGCCATAGATCTCCAGGTGGTTTACCACATCTTTCTCTGCCTCCACCTCAACTTGGCCCAATCTGTCTCCAAAGTCCTTTAATTCCTGCACCTTCTCGGAGAGGATAGGGCCAGAGACAATGCCTTGGGCGATGCCGAGGCTCAAAAGATCCTTCGCCCGTCGGCTCTCTGCAGCCGCAAATTGATAGGTGCCTATCTCGTCCGTCAAGACCATCGCCCGGTGCAGTTCTGCTGTGGCTTGCAACTTGTTCCCGGCCAACAAGTGGGCTTTGGCCAGCAGGAACCGGGCGCGGGCCAGTTCGCGTTTTGCCTCTCGCTGCTCAAGAAAATGAACGGTGTTGGAAAGGAAGTGGAGACCGGCTTCGACCTCGCCGCTTTCGGCCAGGGCGATCCCCTCGGTTGCGGGCAGGAGGCCGCGCGCCTCGAAATCCAATTCTTTTTCCTCGACCAAATGGCGCGCTTTTTCCAACAGGGCGAGTGCTTTTGTATAATTTTCTTGCCAGCGGTACATGTCTGCTCGCGCGGTTAATAGACAAAGCGCTAGCCGGGGTTCTGTGGTTTGAACAAGTTGCCACGCCGCTTCATACAATGGCTCGGCGCGTTCGTATACTCCGATGTCCCGATAGAGATCGGCCATGCCGATCAGCACGTGGGCCTGCCAGCGTGGGTCATCTCCTCGCCGCGCCGCTGCCAACCCCTCTTCATACAAAGCCAGTGATTCCTGGTACTCGCCGCACAGGTAATGGAGATAACCCAAATTGTTGAGCACCCCGGCCAGTGGTACTGGAGCACCCAGTCGACGCCGAATGATGAGGGCTTCTTTTAGATATCTGATTGCCTCTTCAAGCCTGCCCCACGGGCTGAGCGCAAGCGCTATATCCTGTAGTAAGTTGGCCACATCGTAGGGACTGCCAGCCTGCTGGTAGAGCGCCAAGGCCTCTTGCAGTTTGGTTACACTCTCAGCCAGGCGGCTCTGGCTGATGTAGGCCCTTCCGATAAGCCGTTGTGCCTCTGCGCGCTCCGTAATATTGTTGGGCTCCAGCATGTCAAGTGCTGTTTGTGCCTCTGCGATCACATTTTCATAGAGACCCTCCAATAGTGCTAACATTGCCCGTTGAGTGTGTACCAGAGCCAGATGGCCTGTAACTTCCCGATCGGTGAAGCCAGCCTCGGCGTAAGCCAGTGCCTGCCGTGCCTCCTCATAGTCGTAACGATCGATGAGTACCATGCTTTGGTAAAGTGAAAGCCGCGGAGCCTGTACCTTGTTCTCTTCAGGCAGCGCCTCTGCCCAGCGCAACAACGTCTCGACCCGTCCCAGGGTGAACCATTGCATCGCCACTCGTTCCATCAGCGCCGTCGCCTCTGGATAAGTCTCGGCGGCCAGATAGTGGTAGACGGCTTCCTCAATGTCATTCTCCCGCTCGAACCGTTTCGCCGCGCGCAGATGGAGTGCGATGCAGTGAGTTGGATCCTGTCTGCGGAATTGCTCGTGCAAAAAGTTGCGGAACAGGTCGTGATAGCGATAGATCGCCGTGCCGCTCTCTCCAAAACGAGTGACAAAGAGGTTGCGACGCGTTATCTCTGTCAACATCCTGTCCGCTTTTTTGATCTGCAGCACCTCGCGGCATAGTTGTGATGACATCTCGCGCAATACAGCCGAGGTGTGCAGGAAATGCTGAATGTCAGGTGTTTGCCGGCTCAATACTTCTCTGACCAGGTAGCTATATGTCTGTGCATTAGCTTTCTTTGTGTTGAGCAGGGCAGCTTTGGTTTCGTCGTGCAATAGATCGGCCAGCAAGAGGATACCCATGATCCAGCCCCCCGAGTTAGCGGCGATGGTCTTGGCCTGGCTTTCAGAAATCTCGATGTGTGATAGGTGCAAAAGCTCCTGGACCTCTCGACAGTCAAAGCGTAAATCTTTTTCTGTCAGGCCGACGAGTTGGCGCTTGGCAACCAGTCGCGTGATGGGAACATCGGGCAGTCGGCGGCTGCCCAACATCAAGTGACAGTTGAAAGGGAGGACTTGTAGCAGGCGGTGGATAAATGCTTGGATACCGGATGCGCCGTCCACGGCCTCATAGTTATCGATCACGACGACGAATGAGGTATCAATCTCGATCATCTCGTTGACCAGTTCTCCCAAAACGACGGTAGGATTGTGAACGAGATTGCTGTCTAGAGCGGTCAACGCTTCTTGAGTACGCTCGCCAAAGTTGGAGAAACGTTCACCGATGGCCTTTACCAGATACTGGATAAACAGATCCAGGTCGCGGTCCTTTGCATCAACGGTGTACCAGCAGACCGGTACAGGGCTGTGACGGGCAAAGTCCACCAGCGCCGACGTTTTGCCATAGCCGGCTGGGGCAGCGATGAGGGTCAATCTATGCTCCAGTCCTTGCTCAATGGTCTGGCATATCTTTGGTCGATGCAGCAGACCAGCGGAACTGGGCGTCAGCAGTTTGGAACGGGTGGGATTCGATACAAGATCGCTTAACACTTTGGAGTTAAGAGCCGTCGTTTGAATAGTCTGTATATATTGAGTAGGGTGGAACTGGCCAAGTGATAGTTGGATGGATTATACTATGTTTCATTTACACTGACAACATCGTACTGTAAAGGTATCTTCTCAATAACTTGGGGTGAATCTGTTCGTAGTGCGCACTTCAGTGCGCTTTTAGGGGCGCTGAAGCGCCTACTACGAACAAGCCCCCGGTTTATTGAGAAGATACCTGTAAAGTTTGTCGTGTTTCAGCTTGACGCCTGCCGCGGCTGGAGGTATACTCAACGTGGGGATCCGTCGCGGGTCGAGGAGGCTCTATGGATCAGGCATCTTTGCAGGAGCAGATGGGCGAGTTGGTGGAAGTGAGGGATAGTGCGCGTATTGTTCGACTCCAATCGGTGCGCGAGCTGGCCGCCGCGAGCGATTGCTCGCTCCAGGAGGTAGAGCTGGCGGCGCTGGAGATGGGCGTTGTCCCCTGGCGTTACCTGCGCAACCTGGGCACGATCGGCCTGGAGGGGCAAGCCAAGTTGCTACGGGCCACCGTGGCGGTCGTGGGGTTGGGGGGATTGGGCGGTTACGTCGTAGAGGCGTTGACCCGTATGGGGGTGGGGCGGTTGATCTTGATCGACGGCGACGTTTTTGAGGAGCACAACTTTAACCGGCAGCTCTTGAGCGCCGAGGAGAGGCTGGGCGTGGACAAAGTTCAGGCTGCGCGGCAGCGTATTGCCGCGATCAACGGCGCGGTGGAGGTAACCGGTCACGCGGTGATGCTCACTCGCGAAAACCTGCCCCGTCTCCTGGAGGGAGCCGGTGTGGTCGTGGACGCCCTCGACCGTTTGCCCACTCGCCTGATGTTGCAGGAAAGGGTGCAAGCCCTGGGCATTCCAATGGTGCACGGGAGCATCGCGGGTTTTCTGGGGCAGGTGATGACCATCTTTCCCGGCGATCCTGGCCTGCGCGGTTTGTACGGAGAGGCGACCGAGCTCCCGGAGCAGGGGCTTGAGGCGCGACTAGGTACCCCGGCGGCGACGCCGATGGCGGTGGCGGCGTGGGAGGCGCAGGAAGTGGTCAAAATCCTGACCGGCCAGGGAGAACTGCTGCGGCAGCGGCTCCTGGTGATGGATATGGGGTCGGGCGCGGTCGAGATGCTTCAACTTGGTTAATGATACGAGGAGACAAGAGCATGACGCTGAAACTTGCGCAACTGACTGTCGGCGAATACGGAACCAACTGTTATCTGCTTACCTGCCCGGATACAGGCCGGGCGTTGCTGATCGACCCCGGCGCAGACGCCGAAGCGATCCTGTCGCTGTGCGAGGGCGCGCAAGTGAGCCACATCCTGCTCACCCACGGCCACTTTGATCATCTCGCGGCGCTGGAACAGGTGCGGGAGCGGCTGGATGCGCCGGTGGGGATTCATCCCAGCGACGCGGCCCGGTTTGGCGTCGAGGCCGACTTTGAGTTGCGGGACGGGGCACAACTCCGGGTGGGACAATACGACGTGCAGGTGGTTCACGTTCCAGGCCACACTCCCGGCGGCGTGGCGCTGCGCTTTGACCGACGGGCCGTTGTGGGGGATGCCGTCTTTCCGGGCGGGCCGGGCCACAGCGCCACCCCAGAGGCGCTCGAGACGCTCTTGCTCAGTTTGCAGCGAACGGTCTTTACCTGGCCCGACGACACGCGCTTCTACCCCGGCCACGGCGACTCCGCCACCGTGGGGGATGTGCGCCCCGCTTTCCAGGAATTCCTGGCCCGACCTCGTCCATCCGATCTATGCGGGGATGTGACGTGGGAGTAGCCACGTGAGGGTGTGACGTTTCGACTAAGCCAACCCCGCCACGGTCTCGGCGTCCAATTTCTCGAGCACGGCCACCAGCAGTCGCAACGCCCGGTCATAGTCGTCCCGGTGGATGATGGAAAAGTGGCTGTGGATGTGGCGAGAAGGCACGCCCAATACAACCGAAGGCACGCCGGTATAGTGCAGATGGATCTGCGCACCGTCGGTCGCTCCGCCGATCATGGTGGAGAACTGGAGCGGAATCTCCAGCTCTTTTGCCGTCTCGATCACCAGATCTCGCAGAGCCAGGTTGGGGATCATCCGGGCGTCCAATAGCATCACGGTTGGACCGCCGCCCAATTTGATGTCGGATTCCTCCGGCTCGATGCCGGGCACGTCGCCGCAGATGTCCACTTCCAGGATGATGGCCACGTCCGGGTTGACGATCTCGGCGCTGGTCTTGGCTCCCCGGGGGCCGACCTCTTCCATCGTCGTGGCGACGCCGTAGAGCGTGTTGGGGTGGGGGGCCTCCGAAAAATGGCGCAGCGCGTCGATCGCCAGCGCCACGCCGACGCGGTCGTCAAAGGCCTTGCTCATATACGTCTTGCCGCTGGCCAGAATCTGAAAAGTAGCCGCGGGCACGACCGGGTCTCCCAATCGCACGCCGGCTTCTTCGGCTTCTTCCTTCGAGGTGGCGCCGACGTCGATGTACATCTCTTTCTTTTCCACCATCTTGTTTCGCTTATCCGCCGCAAGCAGATGAGGAGGCTTGGCCCCGATGACACCTCGAATGTCTCCTTTGTGCGTCTTGATGATGACCTGTTGGCCGAGGAGCACCTGATCCCACCAGCCGCCCAAGGGGTGGAATTTGAGGCATCCTTCCTTGGTGATGTGGTACACCATAAAGCCGACCTCGTCCATGTGACCGGCCAGCATCACCCGCGGTCCCGTCTCTCCCTGGCGGCAAACCAGGCTGCCGATGCGATCTTGCTCGACGGCTCCCAGGGGCTCCAGGTGACGGCGCACGAGCTCGCGAACCTCGCTCTCGTGTCCGGGGACGCCGTGGGCCTCGGTAAGCTCTTGCAATAGTTTCTCTGTTTGATCCACGTGATTTCCTTCCCGCGTTACGATGCGGCGGCATGTTGGTTGTTGAATAGGGGAATGATACTTGATTTTGAATAATTTGTCCAGCACAAATGTCTCTAGCCTCGAGGGTATAATTCAGAACTCTGGGGGACAGGTTTCTTTTTTCTCCAGACTGTATCTTTTCAATAAAACGGGGCTATGTAGCCGAGGTTTCCATACCTCGCGGGCCTGCGCGCTATGGAAAGCGCGGCTA
>DAOTUB010000035.1:0-5679 GCA_034437455.1 Anaerolineae bacterium
GTTGCGGTTCTACCTGGCCCTGGAACGCCGAAGAGAGATCGAACGCTTTCGCACCACATTGGCGGTGGATCTAGGACAACGAGACGAAGATGAGATTTCACCTGCGGTGTGGAATGGGCTGACAAAGGCTTTGGTAGAACGGCGGCGGGTGGAGTTCTCCTACCATTCCCCGCAGCAAGAGGACGGGGCGCCGCGTCGCCACGTGGTAGATCCCTACGAACGCT
The DNA here is from genome assembly GCA_034437455.1 of Anaerolineae bacterium. Lineage (GTDB taxonomy): Bacteria > Chloroflexota > Anaerolineae > B4-G1 > B4-G1 > DAOTUB01. The sequence continues at coordinate 225 of DAOTUB010000035.1, forward strand.
ATTTCGATACAGTGCGGGGCCACTACTATCTGCGAGGTTGGTGTCGCTACACCGATGGTCCGCTAGGGCGGTACGAGCAGGGGCGATATTTCTACTACCGCCTGGGCCGGATCGGTGATTTGCGGGTGTTACCCAATAAATTGCCTCCTACCTCTCCAGCCGCGCCGCGTTACCCTGTGGTGTATGAACTGGCATCGCGGGTGGCGCGGCTGGGTATCACGCACCATCGGGTGATCGTGGTCAAAGAGAGCGCGCGACGGGAGGATGGGAGTGTCCTCGTGCGCGGAGAGACGGATAATCTTTTCTGGGCGGTGCGAACGCTCTTGCACTATGGCCCCAACTGCCGCGTGCTGGGCGGCCCCAAGATGCGCTGGGAGATGCAAAAGGTGGTGAGAGAAATGGCGGAGATGTACGCAGAAGGGGAGTGATCACCCTGGATGTGGGGGTGGGGATGTGATAGAATAAGAATGGAGAAAAAGGATGTGGATCAAGACATTACCTGTGTATTCAAAGTTGGCTGATGAGGCGGAGGTTCCACCCGAGGTAGCTGCACGATTACCGGCAGGGTGGCAGCTGTCACAGCATCAAGTTGAGACGTACAAGGCGCTGACCACAAGCGATGCAGAAGTGATTTTCAATACAGCGATGACAGGGGATGGGAAGAGCCTAGCGGGTCAGTTACCTGTGTTGATACACGGAGGGCGAACATCTGCATTGATAGCAATGTACCCCACTAACGAACTGGTGCGCGATCAAGAAGGGCAGTTAGAAAAGTCGACCGGCCATTGGCATGCCACTCTTCAATGTGAACCGCTCAACAGCGCCAAGCTGGAAGCCATTATGATGGACGATTTCTATAGTCAGCGTGGGGATGCACTGTTAGAAGTGTTGCTGAACAGCGATGTGGTGCTCACCAATCCCGATATCTTTCATTTTGTCATGCATCAGTTCTATGTGCGCCCTGGCGATGCGCCAGACAAACTGATCGGTCCGATGATACAGCGATTTAGGCAGTTTACCTTCGACGAGTTTCATATCTTTGGGACGCCGCAAGTTGTCAGTGTTCTCAATGCACTGCTTTTCATTCACGAGATGGCCGGATTTACTCGTCCTCACAAGTTTCTTTTTCTTTCTGCGACACCAACGGATTTGATGCTGGAATATCTGGATCGTTCAGGACTTCGAGTACATCGAATCGATGGGGAGTATAAGCACAGTGAGATACCTCCAGATACCTCGGATTGGCGGCGTATTCTTCACAAAGCGATGGTACACTTGGATGTAGGTCGCGTGGAAGAATGGGTAGATGCGCACTTGAACGATAAACTATTGCCTTTCTTTCTGGAGCGTAGGCCCCACGCCAAAGGCGCGATCATTGTCAATTCGGTAGCGGCGGCACACCGGCTGCTGGATCTGCTGGAACCGGTTTTCGAGGAACGAGGTATGACTGTCGAACCGAACACAGGTTTGACGTCAAGAGCAAGGCGCACTGCTTCTTACGAGGCCGATTTACTCATCGGCACTTCGACAGTGGATGTGGGGGTGGATTTTCAGATCAATTTTCTGCTGTTTGAGAGTCGGGACGCGGGGAGTTTTTTACAACGCTTGGGCCGGCTGGGTCGCCACGATGGTTATGAGCGAGGAGGAAAAAAATATCCTTTCGACAATTTCGTGGCTTATGCGCTGGTACCGTCGTGGATTCAGGAATCACTCTTTGTGGGACGCGATGGAGCCGCAGCACTGCTCAAAGGTGAAACAACCGTGGATCGGGAAAGCCTAAATCGAGCCATTGAGCAGGCCTACATCCTGCCAGCAACATTTGACCACTATGCTCAGTTGTGGGGTAAGCTACAGTCGGTGCGTGTGATGATGGGATTGAGTAATAAGACGATCAGAGAACAATATGCAGAAAAACGGGTCAGGCTTGGTGAGCGGTATGAGACTACTTTTGATGTCAAGCTGCGTTCCGCCTTTAGCAGATACAAAGACTTGTACAAGAACCAGCGCAAGTTATTGGACGAGGCGATCTCTTTCCGGGGTGGGAGTTATTTTACGTGTGGTGTGATTGATGAAACCGAGGGAGGGACGTTAAAGACCGCCGATCTGTTTCAATTAGTGGCAGATGCCAAGTTAGACCCATTGGATAAAGACGATTTCTATGTGGCAGTGGAGCGAGGTGGAATGAACCCACAGGCGTTTGAATCACGACACGAACCGGTGGCGTTTTTTCGAATGTATGGTTGGCGGGAGGAGCGAGAGAATTATCGTCTGGTGCTCGACCACGACATCGGCGACTGGGGGGCAGAACGGTTTGGAAAGGCTATGTTGGTCAAGGGGTGGCAGTTGGATGCGCCAGTACCGGAACTGACAAAATTGAACAACCGCCTGAGCCGTCGTAAACTACCGGCCTTTTTGTGCCTTGGCTATCATCCATTGGAACTCAAGCGGCGGCTGCGCTTGCCGCTACTTTTTGCGATTTATTCCTTCCGCAGCCGAGATGGGATTGATGGATGTGTCGCTTTTGGACGCGAGGCATTGTTGCTCGAAACGCGCTTACAATATACTCGTCTGCCTACAGGTGGAGGATCAATAATTATATGAGCGGTGGATGGTATAGACGGAGGAGGTAACTATGACAAGTGACGATCCCAAGCAAGAGGATTTTTTATTCTCGGAAGAGTTGGAAAAAAGTGAGGAGGAGGCAGCGCTTTCACTAGCTCCAGAACCACTCTTCTCCGCCTTACTGCGCGATGTGGTCAACAAACTGTGGCCCGATGATCCAGTGATGGCCGACTTTGTCGAACACGTCGCCGCGCCGATCTCGGATCGATTGGGGCACAAGGGAGCCAAGGGCGGCGACTTTGCACTCCGTATGCAGGTCGAGGGCAAAGATGTGGAGCGTTATCGCTACGACCAGTCCCTGCGCGCTCATCTCATCAACGGTCTCTTTCCAGTGTTGCACGTAGCGCGGACGCTTCAGGCGTGGGACGCGCCACGATTTCGCTACTATGACGACGCTGCCCGGCGATGTTTCATCGCCGGTTACGTGTTGCACGATTACCTGAAACTGCCGGGCGTGGAGGCGGAACTGGAGGAAGCGGGTTTTAGCCACGAGACTGCCGTGGGAGTCGAGCAGATGCCTACGGTAGAAAAGCTCTTTGGTCAATGGTGTGCTGCATTGGGACTGGACATTTTCTTGGGGCCGGTTGGAGGCGCCGAGGCAGCGCTGCACGATCTGATCTACATTGCTGCCAATACACAGAAACGCTGGGGGACGCTGCGTAATCTGAGCCTTTTACCGCGCCTGACGTTGGATTCTGCCCAACTGTCCCTTGCCGAGCAGTTGAGTTCTCTGGCTGACTATTTGGCATACGTTGCGCGAACACCACAGGCCGCCGCCACTCACCAGGCCATCCGGCGCGAGTTGGCGCAACTCAGCCGCCGGACCGCTCGGTTGACCTACCATCACCTGGCGGATAACAGGGGCGTGCTGACCAACTTTATCCACGACGCGGCTCTGAGGGCGATGACGGGCGAACACCGCGTGCCGCTGCTCTATGCGCCCAGCGGCGTGGTCTACCTGGAGCACATCGAGAAAGCCTCATCGTTGCCGAGCACTGATTCCGTGGTTGATGAAACCATCCAACGGATCAAGCGTGTCGTAGGGGGCCGTCTGCGAACCTCGTTAGACGGTTTTGGGCGGGCCGGCAAGGGCTTGAAGTATGCTGATTACTACTGGCTCTTTTTCGATCTGGCCTCGTTTGTTGAGCTAGGCCCAAGGGCTGTTTTCAAAATCATCCACGAGAAAAAAACGCCCAAGGCGGGCAAGCGCTTCGCCAAAATACGTGATGGAGAATGGATGGAGGCAGGAGTGGATCTCGACTTGCCCGACGACCGTCGTGTAGATCAGTTGGCCGAGTGGTCTTATTTGGCGGAAAAGCAGGTGCGAGAAAAACTGCCAGGATTCGATTTGGCATCTGTGCTGCTGCGAGATATGGGTTTGGAGGACTTGAGAGCGCAGTTTGATGCGGTGCCGCGCGATAACCGGGCTGGAGGGGTGGGTTATCACTGGTATTTTGCCGCAGGGCATTATCTCAAACGTCATCCGGGTTTGGATCCGGCGGCTTGGCGAGAACGGGTCGAAGGCTTTGCTCAGAAACTTGCCGAGGCTGTCCAATCCACAGAAACGGACAAATCCGCGCAGACAGAGGATGAATGGGCTGATTTGCGCGCCTACATCACTCATACACTGACGCTGGGAGTGGAGGTTGCAAAGGGCGAAGAGCGAGAAACTTTTGCAGCCGAACTACACCGTTACCAAAACGCTAAACGCCGGGGCCGGGGCACGACGCACATGTGCTCTCTCTGTTCCTCGGCGTATAATGTGGAGCAACAGAGAGAGGCAGCCGTGCTCTTTGCCCCCCAGGTTTATAGCAACAAGCTCTCACTCCACGGCTCCAATGCGTTACGTGACATTTGCTTCATCTGCGGTCTGGAGATGATGCTGCGCCAGAACTTGATGGTCCGTTCGGCAGCCAGCGGGAGAAGATTTGAAGGGCGGCGTGTTCGTTATCTCTATTTCTATCCGACCTACTTTTTCACACCAGAGACGTTAGAAGTCTTGCGGCGCGCTTATCTCAATATCAAGCGGATCAGCTTTACAGAACTGCGCCGTCAACTTGTCAGTAAAGATGGTCAGGTTGACCTTTCATCGGAAACGTGGCAACGGTTGGAACCATTGTTGCTCACTTCAGAGGAAGAACATGATCCGGCGAATGATCGATATGTGCGGATGCGTTTTCCAAAAGGGATGTCTATTACGTTTCACTTTCTGGGAGTGCCGCCGCCTGTCCGCGATGCCACCGACACGGACTCGTGGGTCCATCCCGCGTTTCTGGCCTTGTTGTTGCCGCTCTGTCTGGACGTAAAGGTCGTGGCCAGTGAATCATCGTTGCCTCTGCTGACAGAAGCCGACGAATTGGCCGAGACTGTCTTTCTGGACGGGCCACACGCTGCTATCCGTTATCTGACCAATGGCCGATTGCAGGTGAATGTGGATCAGGTGTTGCCCACACTCCAGCGACTGGCGGTGGGTTATCTCATCCATACCGATGCCAACACTGCGCCCGGCAGCAATAATTTTTATCGCTGGCAAGATTTGCCCGCGCTGGCCCGCGCGCTGGATACGTCACCCCTGTACGCTTTCCACTATCTGAAAAAGTGGCAGCGAAAGAAAAAGTTGGATACTATCCCCGCAAGTAAAGCTCGCCAGTATCTCACTTATATCAAATACCTGATGAAAGGAGGAAACGAGATGAGCCATGCACGAGAATTAACGACGTTGTACCGAAAGTTCTACCGCGCCAAGCGTAAGAACGCCAACAGTATTTTGCGTCCGCTTAGTGTCGCGGCCCAGGCAGTGCTGGTTGCCGACCCACGGCTTTTTGACCGCGAT
>DAOTUB010000036.1:0-3862 GCA_034437455.1 Anaerolineae bacterium
CACTGGTGTGGTATCACCCACACACACGTCGTAGTAACCTCCATCGTAGTGTGTGTAGTTCAGCCGCGTGCAGTCGGGGGTATCGTTCCCCCAAGGATACATCCGCGTGTCGCTTGCGCCGCGGGCCGCCTTCTCCCACTCCGCCTCGGTGGGCAAGCGCTTGCCAGCCCAAGTGCAGTAGTCATTGGCATCATACCAAGAGACGTAGATCACGGGGTAGTTGGCATAGTCGGGATTGTCATAGTAAGAATCCCGGTAGTGGGAACCGTACTGCGAAGGCGGCTCGCAGGCCCCGGCCGCCACGCACTCGGCGTACTGCGCGTTGGTCACCTCGTAGGTATCGATGGCGTATTCATCCAGGTAGACGGTGTGCAGGGGCTTTTCGTTGCTCCAGCAGTCCTCGTTGGGGTTGGTGTTGTCGCAGCCCATCTGGAACTCGCCGGCCGGGATGGTGACCATCTCGCCAGAGACCGTGCCCACGTAGGCGGTGGTGTGCGCCGTCTCGGTGTCGCCCAGATCGTTGTAGGCGGTGACGGTGATGGGGTAGGTGCCGGAGACGGCGTAAGTGTGGCTGGCGGGGAATCCTTGGTCGTCGCTCTGCCCGTCGCCCCACTGCCAGTTCAGGCGTGTGATGGTGGAGCAATCAGAGGTCACCGTGCCGCTGATGGTCGCGGTCAGGTCGCTGACCTGGGGAGATTCGAGGGTGAGGTTGATGAGGCAGGGTTCCCCTGTTTCCGTAACAAAGTCTTGGTCGCTCCTGCTAGGCGGCACACCGACAGTGCGCGTTTCAGGAGTGAAACTGCTTCCGCCCTGGGAAGGCACGAGTGTATATATCTCTTCGGATAGGTCACTCAGGGTATAGTTTCCATTGGCGTCGGTGGTGGTGGTGTAGATATTAGTAACGGCAACTGAGAATTCGGTAGCAGGGACATTTCCGTTTCTCATCGTCTGAACTCCACCCTCGCGAGTAACCAGAGGCAGATAGACATTGCCCGTTCCAAATTGAAGATAGTCATAGGCTTCTGTTACGTAGACGTCCTGCGCCTCCGTCACCACTAACGTCGTGCCCAGTCTGTCGGTGAGCAACAGGTTTGTCAGAGTATACGGCCCGCTGCGGCGCGAGGCGAAAATATCCTCTCCCGGGAAGGAGATGGTGATAACCGTCGTGCCCGGAGATAAGTCAACGAGCGCCAGACCGTGGGCGACGAAATCCTCGGCGCCATCAACGAGATCAGCCGAGAGGCCGTAGGCACCCTCGCTCACAACGTTGACGCTCGTCGAGATATTCAGCGTCTGGTAGTACCAAGATCCTGAAGAACGAGGTTGTGGCGCTTCTGCGTAACTCCCCGTCAAGGAAATAGATGAGGGCGAAACCTGGAAGGCAAGGTGTGAGCCTCGTTCAAATCCCTCTCCACCACCGGTAACGCCTGTTGCAACGATCCGCACTTCAGAATAGCCTGGTTTACCAGGGATCGCATACGTACCCTGGTACTGACCATTTCCTGCTGGTTCCAAAGATACCACTGCTGTGATGTCATCTGAGTGGATAATGGTTGCGGTCACCACTGCGCTGGCGATGGTCGCCCCTTGCAAGCTCGCCGTGATCAGAGCCGTCGCGCCAGGTGTGTACCATGAATGGTCTAGGCCTCCCGCCAGATGCAAGGAGCTCGCAAAAGCAGCGAATGTAACAACATTGGATCCCTCTGGAGGTAGATCGCTCCCCTGCATAACCAGTGCCCACTCGCCTGATAGCACATCCGGGAAATAGTACGCGGCGGAGGTGGAATCCACCGTATAGGAAACCACAGCCGGATTAGCGGCAGCGTATGCTGGGTCAATTGTAACCCCATTAGGATCAAGTAGGGTCATTGTGATGGTTCCCGTGACCCATTGGGCAATGAAGAGAGTTGAGGCGTTCTCCAGATCAAACGTGCGCGTCAAGGTCTGGCTTGGCAACAAGGTACTGAACTCGAAAGGGGTCCTTTCGTTCAGTTCAGGTACAATCGGTTGTGTCTGAACGGAGAGGGCGCTTTTTGAAGAGATACATGTATCCTCGCCATCTACCAGGATTGGTTTCAAACACTCTGTATAGCTTTTGCTCTCGGTATCTGGCTGTAAGAGGGTTTTGCGGAAGTCAAAGTAAGTCCAATTGTAAAGGGGATTTCCAAAGGCATTGTGGTTCTCGTCGGTCGTATGCCTTTGAACATCTCCCCAAAGTCCAATTGCACTTGATGTTGCAACAGCACCGTCGTCTTCATCTGGAATCAGAGCATCCGTCGCTATACCCAATGGATTGCGAGTATAAGATGGTGCATCGCCGCCAATCACAAAGTAGCTGACACTGTTTCTGCGAACTGGATAATCCCGATTGAAACCAGTCATCCCTATTACAGAAAAATCGCACGCCGCAGGAGCTTTATCTTTACAAAACCGTCCCAGGGTCAAGCCATTCGCAAGGAAAACGATAAGATCATCGGCCACGCCCAAGTGGGGGCTGCCGAAGGTGAACAATGCCTCGACATCGTCCTGGTAAAGAGGGCCTTCAATGTAAGCTCGACTAACCAGCCCTCCCATGCTGTGGCCGATCAGAATCACTTCCTCTGCGCCGGTATCGTCCTTAGCCCGCTGGATTGAATCACGGAGATGGGATGCGTTCGTCTCAAGTGGAGGGGTGTAGCAACGGTTGCTGACCAGATGGGCATAGTAGACAGGGTAATGTACGCTTAGCAAATCATCAACCTGTTCAAAATAATCATTACCAAGAGTATCATCTGTCAGCCTTGTTTTATCAGCCTCGCTGCAACCAAAGATTTGGGGTGGAAAACCCCGAAAACCATGCACGAAAACGATCGGCGTTTCAGATGCTTTCGTAGCCTGAATCGTCACGCCTGAGACAGGGTCGCCTTTGTTGTCCGTCACACGCCCAGAGATTGTATACAAACTCGCGCTCTCCTGTGGTTTGCTCAAAACAACATCACTACTTGTGGCAATTCGCGTCGTCGCCTCCGCTTTCACCTGGTCGCCAGGCGTTGGACCATCGAACTCGGCCCACCTGGGTAAAACCATTGTTGGCGCTGTCGGGGGTTCCCGTTGCGCCTGCAAGAATGATAGTGGTGACAAGGGCAAGATCAGCGTCAACAGCGTCACCACGGTGAGGAAACGATGAGATAAGGTACTGCTCTTCATTTTAGGCCTCCTTTTTGTATACTATTTGGCTCAGTTTGAGCCACTTGGCAAATAAAAACCCCCTCACACCATCCGACAGGCTCACGATGTAGCCTTGACGGTGGGCAGGGGGCGTGCTAGAATGTTGCTCACCAGGGCGCCCTACCGCCTTGGTCACCGCCTCGGGCTTTGCGGAAGCCGCGAGGCTTTTACGTTGCGTTGAATTTTAGCACAACGCAGTCAATTGCGCAATCCCACCGTGTCCGGCGGCGTCATCCGCCAGCCGTGCACGCAGTGGCCGGGCTGCGAGATCTGCGCGGAAATCACCATCCCACCCTCCGCCGTGCTGCGCAACCCCTGGCCGCGAGGATTGGCCGGGCTGCCCAACCACTTTTGGTACTCTAAACCCTCCGAGCCGGAGAGATGGTCGGGCGAGTGCGTGCCGTGCGATACCGACGGGAACCTTCACGAGAAGGAACCTTACGACTGTGGGGGCGGCACGGGGACTGTGATGGAGGGCGCGCGGGTCAACTTTCAGGTCGGCGTCGCCTGGCGGCAGTGGAGCGCAAGCGCCGGAGCCGTCTTTCCCGGCGCCAGCACCCCCCTGGCCGAATCGGTCTGGGTCGTGCACGACCGGGAGTGGAACGGCGGGACGAGGTTCATCCCCGGATCCACGCTGGAGTACATCTTTGAGACT